>NZ_JAPNKC010000001.1:5660000-5978928 GCF_026626705.1 Pyxidicoccus sp. MSG2 | reverse complement strand
CACCGCGTCCACCACGCTGAAGAGCGCCGTCGTCGCGCCGATGCCCAGCGACAGCACCAGCACCGCCGCCACGGTGAACACGGGCGACTGGCGCATCGTGCGCAGCGCGTACCGTAGGTCCATCCTCAAGTCGCTCAACATGACGAGCCTCCCGGCTCACGACGAAGGGGCTCAGGGCTTCTGCAGCCAGCCGTCCGCGAGCTGCACCACCCGGTGGCCATACGCGGCGTTGGCGTCCGAGTGTGTCACCTGGACAATGGTGGTGCCGTCCCGATTCAGGCCCTGGAAGACCTCCATGATGTGCTTGGCCTGCGCGGAGTGGAGGTTGCCCGTGGGCTCGTCCGCCAGCAGCACCTTGGGGTTGGCGATGAGCGCGCGGGCGATGCCCACCAACTGCTGCTGGCCACCGGAGAGCTGCGAGGGGAACAGGTCCTTCTTCCCCACCAGACTGAAGCGGTCCAGCATGTCGCCCACCAGCGCCTCGCGCTCGCCGCGCTTGAGGTTGCGGTAGGACAGCGGCACCTCCAGGTTCTCCGCCACCGTGAGGTTGTCCAACAGGTGGTACTGCTGGAAGACGAAGCCGATGGTGCGCCGCGACAGCTCCGCGCGCTCCTTCTGCTTCATCGCGTGCACGCCCTGGTTGTCCAGCACGTACTCGCCCGTCCACTCCGCGTCGAGCATGCCGAGGATGGACAGCAGCGTGGACTTGCCCGCACCGGACGGGCCCATCAGCGTGACGAACTCGCCAGGCTGGATGTCCAGGTCGATGCGGCGCAGCACCCAGGCGCGGCCGCCCGCCAGGGGGTAGGACTTCTCGACGTTACGCAGCGAAATGAGGGGCTGGGACATGAGTCTCTCGGGCGCTCACTCGGAGCGCAGGGCAATGATGGGGTCCACGCGCGTGGCCCGCCGCGCGGGCAGCCAGGTGGCGAAGAGTGCAACGCCCGCCAGCAGCGCGGCCACTCCCACGAAGGTCCAGGGGTCATACGCCGTCACGCCATACAGCAGCGTGTTCAGAAGCCGCGCCAGGCCCAGCGAGAGCAGCAGGCCCACCGCCACGCCCAGGCCCGCGAGCTTCAGGCCCTGGCCCAGCACCAACGTCAGCACGTCCCGCCGCGCAGCGCCCAGCGCCATGCGGATGCCCATCTCCCGCGTGCGCTGCGCCACCGAGTAGCCGATGACGCCGGAGATGCCGAGCGCCGCCAGCAGCAGCGCGGTGCCCGCGAACAACCCCATCAAGAGCGCCGACAGCCGGCGCGAGCCGATGGACTCGTCCACCAGCCGCACCATCGGCGCCACGTTGAACAGGGGCAGGTTGGCGTCGAGCCCCTTCACCTCGGACTCGAGCGCCGTGCGCAGCAACTCAGGGTTGCCCGCCTTCGCGCGCACCGCGAGGTTGACGTTGTAGATGGGCAGCTGCGCCGCCGAGTAGTACGCCGTCGGCTTCGCGGGCGCATCCAGGCCCCACTCGCGAAGGTCATCGACGATGCCCACCACCGTCGTCCACTGGGCGTCCTTCTGGTGCAGCTTCAGTCGCTGGCCCAGCGCGTTGCCGCTCGGCCAGTAGGAGTCCGCGAAGGACTTGTTGATGACCACCGCCCACGGCGCGCCCGGGCCGTCCGTCTCCTGCAGCATGCGCCCGTCGACGAGCCGCACCCGCAGCGTGCGCAGGTAGTCCGCGCTCACCTGGCGCTTCTCCACCGCCGGCCACATCTCTTCCGGCGCCCGCGTCCGGCCCTCGATGTCGAAGCTGGTGTCGCTGCGGCCACCCAGGGGCAGCAGGTTCGTCGCTCCCGCGGACTCCACGCCGGGCAGCGTCTGGATGCGCGCGAGCAGCTCGCGCACGAAGGCCTCGCACTTCTCCGGTGTCCCGTAGCTCGAACGCGGCAGGGCGACGCGCCCGGTGAGCACGCCCTCGGGCGTGAAGCCCGCCTCCACCTCGCTCAGCGCCTGGAGGCTCTTGGCGAACAGGCCCGCGCCCACCAGTAGCACCAGCGCCAGCGCCACCTGCGCCACCACCAGCCCCGCGCGCAGCCGGCCCGCCTTGCGGCCCTCCGTGCCGCGCGTGCCCTCGCGCAGCGTGCTGTTCAGGTCCGCACGGCTCGCCTGGAGCGCCGGCACCAGGCCGAACACCAACCCCGTGAGCAGCGACACGCCCGCGGTGAAGAGCACCGACGACACGTCCAGCCGCACCTCCGCCGCGCGCGGCAGCCCGTCTCCCACCAGGGCCAGCAGCAGGTCCGTGCCCCACATCGCCAGCAACAGGCCGAGCACACCACCGGCCAGCGACAGCACCAGGCTCTCCACGAGGAACTGCCCCACCAGCCGCTGGCGGCCCGCGCCCAGCGCCGCGCGGATGGACACCTCGCGGCTGCGAGACGCCGCCCTCGCGAGGAGGAGGTTGGCCACGCTGCTGCACGCCACCAGCAGCACGAAGCCCACCGCGCCCAGCAGCAACCACAGCGTGCCGCGCACCCCACCCACCACCTCGTCGTTCAGCGACTTCACGGTGATGGCCCAGCCGCCGCCCTTGTAGTTCTTCTCGTGCGTGGTCTCCATCTCCCGGCCCTGCCGCACCATGTCCGCCTGCGCCGCCTCCAGCGTCTTGCCGGGCTTCAGCCGCCCCACCACGCTGAGGTAGCGGTTGCCGCGCGACTCCTCCGACACCTGCTGCGGCGTGGGCGCGAAGGGCGCGTACACGTCCGTGCCCGCCGGGTACTCCGCGCCGCGCGGCAGCACGCCCACCACCGTGTACGACTCACCGTCGAGCTGCAGCGTGCGGCCCAGCACCTTCGGGTCCTCCGAGAAGTGCGTGCGCCACGCCCGGTGCGTCAGCACCAGCACCTTCTCCCGGCCCGGCGTCTCCTCTTCCTCGGAGAGGCCCCGGCCCAGCACCGGCGACACGCCCAGCGTGGGGAGGAGCGAGGCCGTGGAGAACGTCACGCTGAGCCGCTGCGGCACGTCGCCGCCGGTGAGCGTGGCGTCATCCGCGTAGTAGGCCCCCACCTTCGAGAAGGCCCTCGGCTGCGTGACGTAGTCCCGGTACTCCGGCACGGATACGGAGATGTCCTGCAGGTTCGCCGCGTGGAAGTTGCCCCAGATGTGGACCAGCCGCTCCGGCTGGGTGAAGGGCGGGTCCTTCAACAACACCCCGTTCACCACGCTGAAGACGGCGCTGTTGGCACCGATGCCCAGCGCCAGCGCGAGCACCGCCACCAGCGCGAAGCCAGGGCTCTTGCGCAGCGTGCGCAGCGCGTAGCGGACGTCTTGAAGGAAGTTTTCCATTCGGGGTTCCTGGAACCACGGGGGGTGAAGGGCACGGACACACGCCGCCCGGACTCCGCCCCTTGCGGGAGCGGAGCGGGACGGAGCGTGAAGCAGGGGACTAGCGGCGCTGCTCGTCCTGGACGATGCGGCCGTCGAAGAGGCTCACCGTGCGCGTGGCGGTGCGCGCGTGCGCCGGGTCGTGCGTCACCATGCAGATGGTGGCGCCGCCCTTGTGCAGCTCGGAGAGCAACTGCATCACCGCCTCGCCATTCTTGGAGTCGAGGTTACCGGTGGGCTCGTCGGCGAGGAGGATGAGCGGGTCTCCGGCCACCGCGCGCGCCACGGCGACGCGCTGCTGTTGACCGCCGGAGAGCTGGCCCGGCATGTGCCGCGCCCGGTGCGCCATGCCCACCTTCTCCAGCGCGCGCTCCGTGCGCTGCTTGCGCTCGGCCGCGGGCATGCCCCGGTACGTCAGCGGCAGCTCCACGTTCTCGAAGACGGTGAGGTCGCCGATGAGGTTGAAGCTCTGGAAGATGAAGCCGATGTGCCGGTTGCGCACCAGCGCCCGGTCCGACGGCGACAGCTCCAGCACGCTGCGCCCGTCCAGCAGGTACGCGCCGCGCGAGGCCGTGTCGAGCAGGCCCAGCACCGCGAGCAGCGTGGACTTGCCGGAGCCGGAGGGGCCGACAATCGCCACCCACTCGCCCTGGCGGATGTTGAGGTGGATGTTGGAGAGGGCGTGCGTCTCGACTTCTTCCGTCTCGAAGACCTTGGTGAGCCCCTCGAGCTGGATGAGGGACTTGCCCGCGTCCGTCTTCGGTCCACCCGCCAGCACCGCCTCTTCCGTCGAAGCGGGCGCCTTCACGTCATTCGTCGTCATCATCGCAATCTCACCCGTTCGACCGCGTCCCACGCGGCCATGTCAGACAACACCACCTGGTCGCCTTCCTGGAGGCCCTGCACCACTTCCACGGCATTCACCGAGCCCCGGCCGAGCTGCACCGGCACGCGAATCGCCTCGTCGCTCCCCGGCATCAGCCGGAAGAGGGACATCGTTCCGTTGGGCTGAGCACCCGCGGGGCGGCCCACGGAGAGCACGTTGCCCAGCCGCTCCAATTCCACCGTCCCCTCCACCGTGAGGTCGGGCCGCGCGCCCCGGGGCAGCTCGGCGGGCAGCGACACCTCCACCCGCACCGTGCCCTGGCTCGCCGCCGGCGCCACTCGCGCCACCGTGCCCTCCACCACCCCGTTGCGCGTGTCCACCAGCGCCTTCTGGCCGGGCTGGATGTCTCGCGCCTGCGTCTCCGCGATGCGAAGCTCCGCCTTCAGCCGCTCGGGCTTCACCACCTTGGCGAGCAGCACGCCCGGCGTCACCCACTGTCCCAGCTCCAGCGGCAGGTCCTGCAGCACCCCGTCCTCCCCGGCCACGACTTTCATCGACTCCACCTGTGTACGGCGGAACTGGGCGACCGCTTTCAAGCGCTCGACCTGGCCCTGCTGCGCGGCGAGCTGGTCCTTCATGTTCACCGCCACCACCTGGAGCTTCCTGCGCTCCAGGTCCAGGCGGCGGGTCAGCTCGCCGGCCTTCTCGGTGGTCTGCTTCACCTCCAGGTCACCGATGAGCTCCTTCTGGAAGAGGGCGTTGCTGGCGTCGGCGCGGCGGGAGGCGTCGGAGGACTCGGCCGTCATGGTGGCCACGGTGGCCTCCTGGGCCAGGCGCATCGTCTCCAGCTCCGTGCGCATGCGGATGAGCTCCGCCTGGGCGCTGGCGAGCTGACGCTCCGCCTCCAGCGCCTGGAGCTGCACGTCCGGGTTGGACAGCTCCATGAGGAGCGTGTCGGCCTTCACCATGGCGCCGGGGCGCACGTGGATGCGCTCCACGCGGCCGGCGGTGTCGGCGGTGAGCCAGCGGATGTACTCGGGGACGAGCGTTCCGGCGCCCTTCACCTGGCGGACCATGGGGCCGCGCTTCACCGTGTCCAGCCACACCGAGGCCCGCTCCACCGAGGGCGCCGCGGGGCGCAGCTTGGACAGGCCCACTGTCACGGCGATGAGCGCGCAGGCTCCGGCGATGGCGAGGACCCAGGGCTTGCGGGTCTTCTTCTTGGCTTTGGGAATGTCCACGGGCTCTCTAAGAGCGAGGCTCGTGCCAATTGCTTTTCGCCGCTCAAATCCCTGGATTTGTTCGGGATGCAGGGGGGCGTCCCAGGTCCGGTGCCCGGTTGCGGAAAGTGACGTCCCAGAAGCGGACAGCGGGCCCGGGGCGGATCAACGGGCGCCTGTCACCCGGGGTGGAAGCCAGGCGGACGGGCGGGCCGCGGGCGCTATGCGCTCTTGGATGGGCTCTGCACGGCGCTCGGCCCGGTGCGGTCGGCCTTGCGTTGTTGGGCGTTCCTTCGCGCCCGCAGCAGCAGCGCGAGGGAGAGCCACACGCCCAGCACCGCCAATGGGTACGCGAGCACGGCCGGCCACAGGAAGCCCACCACGGCCAGCGCGAGCAGGCCGCCGGCCAGGGCCACTTCGATTCCGCCCTCCACCGCGCCGAGCGCCTGGGTGCCCGAGGCCGCCGCCGCGCCCACGGCGTTGGCGAACCGGACCGCGCCCACGGGCGGACGGCCCGAGCCCCGAGGTGCCGGCGGTCCTCGCGGTGCGACGGGCCGGACGCGGCGATGGCTGCTGAGGACAATCTCGGTGCTGTTCGCCAGGTCTCGCAGGTAGACGTCTTCCAGGTACCTGGCGGCCGACGTGTCCTCGATGGCCACGTCCAGCTCGTAGTTGCCGATGAAGCTGGCGACGTTGAGGTTGGAGGACCCGACGCGGGCCCAGCGGCCATCGGCGACGGCGGTCTTCGCGTGAATCATCGAGCCGTTCCACTCGAAGACGCGCACGCCTGCTTCCAGCAGCGGCCGGTAGCCGGCGCGTGACAGGGGGCTGACGATGGGAATGTCCGTGGTGGATGGGACGAGGAGCCGGACGTCGACGCCGTCCCGCGCGGCGCCGCGGAGCGCCTGGACGTAGGGGACGAAGCCGACGAAGTACGCATCGGTGAGCCACAGGGTGCGCTGGGCCGCGGCGGCGATGAGCTGGTCCAGCCGGAACAGGTCCGTGGACGAGGGCTGCCCCGCGACGATGCGCACGGAGACGTCTCCGGCGAGCGCGACGGCGCCGGGCTTCGAGAGCGCATCCATGGGCAGGGGTTCGCCCGTGGCGTCCCAGACCTCCTTGAAGGCCCGCTCGACCCAGGCGACGGCGGGGCCGCGCAGCTCCACGCCAGTGTCGCGCCAGGGGGCGATGCGGCGCGCGGGGTCGCCCAGCCATCGCTTGCTGACACAGAGGCCGGTGATGAAGCCCGTGTGTCCGTCCACGGCAATCATCTTGCGGTGATCTCGACTGACCCAGCCCAGGGGGCTCGTCAGGCTGGGTGGATTGAAGACACGGAGCTCGACGCCCGCTTCCTCCAGGGTGCGCCAGAACCGGCGCGACGCGCCCGAGCGAGAGCCCATCCAGTCCCGAATCAAGCGGACCTTCACCCCAGCGCGCGCACGCCGCGCGAGCTCCTCCGCGAAGGCGAGGCCGACCTCGTCCTCTTCGATGATGTAGTTCTCGAAGAAGATGGACCGCTGCGCGGAACGGATGGCCTCGAGCCACGCGGGATAGTTTTCCTCGGCATCGAGGAGGACCCGAACGGCATTGCCCGGAACCAGCAGGGCGCCGGAGGCGCGGGTGAAGGCGCGCTCGGCCAGGTCGGAGGTCGGTGAAGGAGCGGGAGAGACCACGAACGGAGGATGCCTTGAGTCCAGCGTGCGACGTGAGCCCATGAATGCGAGCCGCGTCCACCAGCGGGCAGTGCCGCGAGGCCGGGCTCCAGCAGGCCGCTCCAAGCATGAGGCATCCGGATCGGCCACCCGCTCCGACGCGACCTCCGTGTTCGGGTAGGCCTCGGCTCGCGCCGAGGTGGCATATACCCACTACGAACCGAGCGCCGAGCACGCACGACACGAAGCGATGACCTGGAGCTGAACATGATGCCTCGCTGGGGTGCCGTGGTGTTGCTGCTCGTGGTGGAGACGGGCTGCGCGACCTCGCGCGTCGTCCACCTGGATACAGGTGGGGGCCGGCCCGTCGTCTACGCGCCCCGCGCCGATGCGGCGCCGGTGCAACTGGACGGCGACGAGTTCGAGGAAGCCGTGCAGACGCTGGCGCGCACCGCGCCCCGCTCTTCGCAACCGAGGGACGCGGCGCTCCGGCTGTTCGGGGTGCGCCCTTCGCGAGTGCGCGGGCACCTTGGGCTCGTCTCCGTCGAGGAGCCACAGCGGGGTCGGCTTCTCGCGCCTGAAGCGTCGGAGGCGGGCTCGGAGCTGGAGAGCGCCTATGGGCGGTGGTGCTCGCGGAAGAAGCTGTCCGGTGATTGCCTGCACCTGCTGGAGGAAGGCGTCACGCTGGATGAGGAGGGCAAGCTCACCCTGGCCTTCCGGCTCGGTCTTGAAGTGGTGTGGGACGAGACAGCCGACGCGCTGGAAGACATGACGGACAGGGAGGCCCTGGTGACGATGCTCGTCACCACCGGGGTCGTCTACTTCGGGCTGTGGCTGGTGCCCGAGCCGCTGCTGTCCAAGGGCATTGCGGCGACGCTGACGGTGGCGCTCATCGCGTACCTGGGCTGGGACACGGTGTGGAGCCTGGTCCAGGGCTGGAGGGTGCTGGCGGCGGAGGTGAAGACGGCAAACACCTTCGACGAAGTGCGGGACGCGGGCGAAAGGTACGGCAAGGTGATGGGGAAGAATGCCGCGCGGGCCTTCGTCATGCTCGCCATGGCCGCGCTGGGGAGTACGGCGAACACCCTCGCGACGAAGATTCCCACCCTGCCCGGCTCCGCGCAGGCAGCGCTGGTGGGCGCGCAGCAGGGAGGATTCCGACTGGCGGCCTCGGGGCAGGTGGGCGCGGTGGCCGTTTCGTCGGGCGGAGTCGTCACCATCGCGCTGGCCCCCGAGGCAGTGGCTGCGACGGCCCTGGGCCCGACGTCCTCAGGAGTCGACACCGAAGGACATGAGCACCACATCGCCACCAACAAGTGGTGGGAGTCCACGAACCTGGGCGGCCCGTGGTCACCCAGGTTCCAGGAGATCTTCGACCGTGCGGGCATGTCTCTGGACGACCCGGCGAACAAGGTCCGCATCCCGGGACACAAGGGACCGCATCCGCAGGAGTACCATGAGGAGGTCTACAAGCGGCTGGATGACGCGACGACGGGATGCCGCAGCATTCAGCGTTGCGCTGAAGCGCTCACTCAGGAACTGAAGGATCTGGCCAGGGAGATCTCCATGCCGAGCAGCAAGCTCAACAAGCTGGTCACCAAGAGCTGATGTCACCATGACCTTCTCCGCGACCAGGCGTTACTTCGACTTGTCTGATGACATGAACTTTCGTGGTCGGTGGGATCTGGGCCATCCCCTCGACCGTGAAGGGCGAAAGCTCGACAACCCATGGCAATTCCGGGTGGGCGAATGGGCACGAGCGGACGGCCGTGTTCGGATCCCCGTCAGAGGCCCCGGCACGCCTCTCGACTACTCGCATGCATCCTTCAGCATCCCCGTGGTCAGCGCCAGGGTGGCATCCATCCTGACCCGTCTGGCTCCCAATGACGTGCAACTCATCCCAGTGGAAGTGGATGGCCAGCGCGATGAGCACTTCGTCCTCAATGCGACCCAGGTCGTGCGGTGCATTGATGACAATGCTTCCGAAGAAGTTCATTACTGGCTTCCGGAAGACGGGCGTCCAGAAAAGGTCGGAACGTATCGGGCTGTGTACGGCATGCGCATCGACCCGGCGAAGGTGGGCGACGCCAACATCTTCCGCCCCTGGGGGTGGCTGGTCACACTCATCGTCTCCGAGGACATCAAGGAGGCCATGGAGCGTGAGGGCATCACCGGCACACGGTTCAAGGAAGTCACCGGCCCGAGCGCCATCAGTCCCGAGGAACGTGAACGCACCCGGAGGTTCCGCGAATTGTGGGAGCAGACCCACGCCGCGCGTGCAGAAGCGTGGTCCGCTCTCGGGAAGATGGAAGAAGAGACCTTCGTCCCCATCGTCGTTGGCGGTGACTGGCCCAGCAAGCGGGAGTCCTGGCGGGTCATCCACCGCCCGGACGAGCACACGCTGCTGGTATCCGACGGACTCTCGGACCCCTTCTACCTGCGCCCCGAACCCTCCGTGGGCTTCGGCGTGGAGCTCGCCCTGGAGACGAACGAACCTCTCGGAAACGTGGAGAAGAGCTGGCCGCTCTACCTGCTGGAGCGAGTAGCCGCCGAGGTGGCCACGCACGAGCGGGTGCGCGAGCAGGTGAAGGGCGGCTTCATGTCCATGGAGGTCGCCGGAAAGGGAATGCCCGAGCCCCTCCTCACGAAGGACGGACGTGTGGGCGTATTGCTGGGGATGGACGCAGCCACGTTGCCCGGGCATCTCACCGTCCCCTCTGGTCAAGTGCGACTCGTCACCGTCAAGGCACTGATGCCCCCGGAGCTGGCGTACCTGCTCGAGCACGGCAAGCCCGGCCGGGACGAACTGATACGGCGCTTCCACCAGGAAGGCCCTGCTCACCTCTCACGCTCCTGGCGACAGCCCGTCTTGTGACAGGACAGGGGCTAGGGCTGGCGGAGCAGCCCCGCGGCCCGGGTCCGCACGTTGGCCATGGCATCCGAGCGCGCGGCCTCCTCCAGGTACGGCACGGCGGCCTCGCCCAGGTCCTTGCGGATGAAGTCCTCGCAGAGGCCGTGGAACCGGTCGCTGACGAGGCAGCGGATGGCGTTCTGGATGAGGGTGGGGTCGTTCCGGTACGCGGCGTCGTTGCGCAGCGCCGCCCGGTACGCCGCCACGCCGTCCACCCAGCGGAGGTTGTCGAAGTCGACGTTCCCCTCCAGGTAGCGGACGTAGGCGCTCGCCGGGTACTTCACGGCCAGCTTCTTCAGTGCCGCCAGGGCCGCATCCCGACGCTGGGCCTCAATCAGCCCATGGACCTCCTCGATGCCCGGAAGCTGCTCCGGAACGGGCCGCCGGACGCCAGCAGGCGTGGCGCCCGTCCGAGAGCGCGCCCCCTCCTTCGAGGCCGAGGGAGACGGACGCGCCGTCGAGGAGACCGTCCACCAGACGAGGCCCGCCCCGAGCAGAACGAGCCCCGCCGCGCCCCCCACCACGGCGCGTGAGCGCACACTGGGGAGCGCGGACGCGACGAGGCCGGAGCGGACCGTCGCCCCGGAGGCCCCGGGCCGCGCGGCGGGCACGCGCACCGTGGAGTCACTCCGCTCACTCTCGGTCTCGAGCGCCTCTTCCACCGGACGTGCCGGCGTGGAAGACGCGGGACTCGGAGCCTGGGGCGCGTCGTGGGCCGAAGGCGCCGCGAGGAAGGGCTCCGGCCGCGCCGGCTCGAGCGTGGCCAGGAACTCGGCCGCGGACTGGAAGCGCTCCGCCGGGGCCTTCGCCAGCGCCTTCGCCACCGTCGCCTCCAGCTCGGCCGAGAAGCCGGCTTCGGGGGCCGCCTCGCGCAGCAGCGGGGGCGGCATCTCACGGTGCATGCGCAGCAGCTCCGCGGTGCCCGGCGCGCTGAAGGGCTTCTTACCGGTGAGCAGCTCGAAGAGCAGCACGCCGGCAGCATACAGGTCCGTCGGAGGCCCCACCGGCTCGCCGTGAATCTGCTCCGGGGCCATGTACGCCGGTGTCCCGAGCATCATCCCCGCGGTGAGGCCCGTGACCTCGTCCCGGAGCTTGGCCAGTCCGAAGTCGAGGATGCGCACCTGCTCCCCGAGCCCGACGGCGTGGGTGACGAGGATGTTCTCGGGCTTGATGTCGCGGTGGATGATGCCCTGCCCGTGGGCATGGGCCAGCCCGGCGAGCACCTGCCGCAGCGTGGCCAGCGCCCGGGCCAGGGGCAGCGGGCCCTCGCGCAACAGGCCTCGCAGCGTCTCTCCCGTGACGAAGTCCATCACCATGTACGGCGAGTCCTGGTCCACGCCGAAGTCGATGACCGACACGCAGCAGGGATGGGTGAGGCGGCTCATGGCGCGCGCCTCCACCTGGAACCGCTTGCGGAAGTCCTCGTCCCGCGCCGCCCAGGCATGGAGGAACTTGATGGCGACCGGCTTGCCCACCTCCAGCCGCTCGCCCCGGTAGACGATGCCCATGCCGCCCGCGGCGAGCCGCTCGATGATGCGGTAGCGCTCCTGCAGCACCGAGCCGATGCGTGGATCCGAAACGGCCGTGGGCTCACTCATGGGCGCGCACGATAACAAGCGCGAGGAGGTGGAATGTTTCGCGCTGACGGTGAGCGCAACGCCCCCAGAGCAGGCGAGCAACCACCCTGAGTGGAAGCCACGCGCCCGGGTGTGATCGACCCCACACTCCCGGGGTCTGGCATGGCGTCCGTCCCCCGAGGAAGAACCCCCACCATGTCACGACTGAATCTGGCCGCCCTGTCCGCGGTGCTCCTGCTCACCGCCGGCGTGGCCGAGGCGAAGCAGTGGAAGTACGCGGGCCTGCATCCGCGCACCGGTCAGCCCGCGGATGGGCTGTGCCACATTGAAATCACACACGTGCACACCGCCGCGCCGCTGCACGCGGACGTGCTCTACCGCACGCACGACAACGTCTACGTCTTCATCGGGGACCCGACGCCCTTCGGCTACGAGGGCCCTCGGCACGCCTACTACGGGCACCACCCGGTCATCATCAACGTCCTCATCCACATCGACGTGGACGAAGACGACGTGGAGTACTGCTACCACGACGGGCCGCACTACCACGCCTACGAGCCCCCGCCGCGCCACGAGTTCGTGGAGAAGGAAGACGTCTCCTACTACGCGGGTGAGTACCCCGAGGAGTACAAGCGGGAGAACCCCAAGCTCGTGCGCGTCAACGCGGTCTACCGCCCATGGAGCGCCCCGCGCCCGGTGGTGCGCATCGCCCCGCCGCCCGAGTACCACGGCCCCATCTTCCAGGTGAGCCTCAACCTCCCGGTGCCTGGCGTCGAGGTGCGCGTGGGCACTCCGCCTCCGCCGCCCCAGCGAGAGGTGGTCATCATCCGCGAGGAGCGCGACGACCACGACCACGACCACGACGACGATGACTGCGACCACCACGACCACGGTCACGGCCACCACAAGCACAAGCACAAGAAGCACAAGGGACGGCACTGAGCATGCGGCGCGTGGCATTCCCGCTGATGGCCCTGCTGGTGACGGGCTGCTCCAGCGGCGCGGATGATGTGGTGGAGGCGTGGAAGGCGGCCGGAGAGTCGCCCTCCGCGTTCACCGATGCCGGCGAGAAGCTGCCCGGTGGCAAGTGCCAGGCTGGCAAGGTGAGCGGCCTGGACACCACGGTGTGCGTCTTCGACAACGCCGAGAAGGCAAAACAGGCCGAGGAGGCCGGCTGGAATCTCGTCGGCAACACCGTGGGTTCCACGGTGGTCTCCGGCAAGCTGGTGCTCGTCATCGCCGACCCCCGGAAGGAAGACCCCACCGGGCGGCGCATCAACGCGCTGGTGAAGACGTTCCAGCAGGAGACGCGCTGAGCGGGCGCAGGAGCACGCGAGGCGTGACGCCCGTCAGGGCCTTGAACTCGGTGATGAGGTGGGACTGGTCGTAGTAGCCCGTCGCCGCGGCGATGGCGCCCCAGTCCGGCGTGGCGGCGCGCTGTGAGGCGCGCACCGCGCGCTGGAACCGCACGACACGCGCGAACTCCTTCGGGCCCACGCCCACCACGTCCTCGAAGGCGCGCCGCAGGTGCCGCGGGCTGATGCCCAGTTCGCGCGCCAGTCCCTCGACGCGTGGCAGCTCGGTGGACCCGGTGATGAGCCGCACGGCGCGCCGCACGACGTAGGCCCCGGCGGGCTCGAACACGTCTCCGCGCTGGACGCGCTCCGTGAGCGCCCCCTCCAGCACGTGCAGCCGCTCGGACACCGAGGCCGCGTCCCCGAGCCTCTCGCGCAGGCGCGTGCCGTCCGCGCCCCAGAGCGTGTCGATGGACACGATGCGGTTGGTGAGCTCGGACATGGGCACGCCGAAGAAGGGGTAGGCGCCCCCGGGCTTGAAGCGCACCACGAGCGTCCGCGGCGGCACCGCGTCCACCGGCTTGCGCAGCACGCTCAGGCGCGTGCCGATGGCGTGCACCCCACCGTAGGAAGCCGTGAAGCGCACCACCAGGTCCGCCTCGCCATCCGGCAACCGCATGAAGGACCCCTCGTCGTCTCCGCCAGAGATGACGCGGAAGCACTTCACGAAGCGCGACAGCGCGCTCGCGGGCGCAACGGGGAGGACCGAGACAGTCACGCCCCAAGCATGGGGCACCGCCCCACCACCTTCAACCCGTGCCGGGAGGAATGGCCGATTCCTCCAATCGCCCCCAGGCCAGCGCCCCTATTCGATGCGGACCATGCGAGTCCATCACATCAACTGCGGAACCCTCTGCCCCGCCAGCGCCCGCCTCGTGCTGGGCGAGGGCAGCTTCTTCTCTCGCGCCCGGATGGTCTGCCACTGCCTCGTGCTGGAGACCTCCCAGGGCCTCGCCCTCGTCGACACGGGCCTGGGCATCCGTGACATCGAGGACCCCTCGCGCCTGGGCCAACGCTTCGTGAAGCGCAACGCGCCCCGGCTGGACCCGAGCGAAACCGCCGTCGCCCGCGTCGAGCAGCTCGGCTTCAAGCGCGAGGACGTCCGCCACATCCTCCCCACGCACCTGGACCTGGACCACGCGGGCGGCCTGTCGGACTTCCCCACCGCCGAGGTGCACGTCTTCCGCGACGAGCACGCCGCCGCGATGAAGCCCGTCGACCGCAGCAAGAAGTTCGGCTACCGGCCCCAGCAGTGGGCCCACGGGCCCCGGTGGAACGTGCACGCGGTGGACGGCGAGCGCTGGTTCGGCTTCGAGGCCGTGCGCCCCATTCCCGGTCTCTCCGACGAGGTGCTCATCGTCCCGCTCGTGGGCCACTCGGAGGGCCACTGCGGCATCGCGGTGAAGACGCCGAGCGGCTGGCTGCTCCACGCGGGAGACGCGTACTTCAGCCACCGTGAAATCCACCCCGTGTCCCCGCGCAGTCCGCCCGGCGTGGCCCTCTTCCAGTGGCTGCGCTCGACGGACAACAAGGCGCGCGTGGCGAACCAGGCGCGCCTCCGGGAGCTCGTGCGGGGCCACTCGAGGGAAGTGAGCGTCTTCTGCGCCCACTGCCCCACCGACTTCCAGCGCTACGGCACCGCGTAGCCGAGGAGCTGCTCCGTCACCTGTCCCTCGCAGTTGGACGCACCGGAGATGAAGTGGTCCTGTCCCTGCCCCACGCGGCAGCGGTACAGCGGCACCGTGCCCGTCACCTGCGAGGTGTAGATGAAGCCCACCGGCCCCATCGCGAACTGGCCCTCGCAGTTCACATCCGGCGAGAGCAGGTTGTGGTTGCCCACGCGGCACTCGTACAACAGCCGTGTGTTCGGCGCCGCATCACGCAGCAGCCGCCACGAGCGCTCCACCCCGAAACCCGGAGGCGACAGCCGCGACGAGGCCCAGTGACCCTTCGTGGAGTGGTAGGCCCGGCGCAGGCGCGTGTACGGCAGGTCCTCGAAGCCGCAGGAGAGCTGGGGCGGGTTCAAGTCGTTGCGGTTCGCCAGCGCCCACGTGGACCACGAAGGCTTCGCGCTGCCGTCCGTGCGGCGCAGCCCGAGCGCCAGCCCACCCTCCGCCGCGTTGTCCTGCATGCGGTGATAGACGTAGTTCTCGATGCCCGGCGTCCCGAGCACGTTGCGGAACGTGTCGCAGACGGCGGCCTGCTGCGCGGCCTCGGAGGACTGCGGGCTGCCCGAGTGGATGCCGCTCTCCGTGAGCTGGATTTCCCACGCGTGCGGCCGGCCCGGATACGTCTTGCGCAGCCAGCCCGCCAGCACGCCCAGGTTGCCGTACGTCACGCGCGGGTAGTCGTCCGCGGAGAACTGCGGCCGCAGGAGGTCCGGCGCATACGGGTGGTACGCCACGCGCCACGAGCGCGAGCCCGCCCGCGCTGCGATGCCACTGAGGACGGTGATACCGGACAGCAGCGGGCTCGACGCCGAGGGCTGGTCGAACTCCGTGCCGAAGTGGTGCGTCAGCGAGATGAGCACCTTCGCCGCGGGCTGCCACGACACCACCTGGTCATAGGCCGCGTTGTAGTTGGCCGCGTACGTGTCCAGCCACGACGTGACGTTGCACGCCCCCGCGCCCTGCCCGCAGCCGATGTCGAACCAGTCGTTGGAGTTGACCTCGTTGTGGATGACGAAGTCCGCGATGCGGCCATGCCCGTTCTGCCCGTTGTAGAGCCACGACAGCATGCCGGCGAAGCGCCCGTAGTCCGCCGCGTTGTTGGGCGCGCAGAAGATTTCGAAGCCCGGCGCCGCGGGCGTGCACACCCGCCCCGCGCGCGCCCAGGCGGGCACGCCGTACACAATCGCCGTCACCACCAGGCCGCGCGCCGTCCACTCGCGAATGGCTGCGTCCACCCCCGCATCCAGCACGTAGCAGCGCCCGCTGTACTCCACCCGCCCCGCCGCGCACGGCGGCGCCTGCACCGACGGCTCCCAGTTGGCCCACACCAGGTTCATCGCCACGCCGCCCGTGTTGTTGCCCGCGATTTCGTCGTAGCTGGGCCAGAAGTCGGGCTGCACGCTCTTGATGCGGTACGCGCTGCGCGTGGGGTACGGCAGTTGCGCCGACGCCACCGTGGGCATCACCCACCCCGTCAGCAGCACCGCGAGCAACCGGCTCCAACGACGGAACTCCCAAGTCATGGATGGCTCCTGGAGAAGAGGAATGGGCCACCCTAGCCAGGAACCGTCTATTCCGTTTATCCATTTATTACCCGAACCTGATTGTCCGGGCCTCCAGCCGGGGCGCTGGCGGTAGGCTGCGCCGCCATGCCGTCCTCCCTGCTCGAAGCCTTCCTGGACCATGCCCACCGCACTCCGTCCCGCCCGCTGCTCACCTTCGAGGGCGAGGCGTACTCCTATGGAGCGCTCGCCGGACGCGTCGCGGACTTCGCTCGCGGCCTGAAGGCGCTCGGGCTGCAGCGCGGGGAGCGCGTGGCGCTGTTCCTGGAGAACAGTCCACAGTTCGCCGTCGCCTACCTCGGCGTGCAGCAGGCGGGCGGCGTGGTGGTGCTCGTCAACACCGCGTACAAGCAGGTGGAGCTGGCCCACATCCTCTCCGACGCGGAGGTGCGCGCGTGCGTCACCGGCGCCTCCGGTGCGGCGGAGCTGGCACCTCTGCGGGAGCAGCTCCCCTCGCTCCAGTGGCTCGTCACCGTGGAGTTCGTGGCCACCGCGCTGCCCGCGTCCCTGACGGTGGTGCCCTTCGAGGCGCTGCTCGCGCAGGGCACCGCCGCCGCTTCGACGCCGCTGGAGCTGCCACGTCCCGAGGAGCTGGCGGTGCTGGGCTACACCTCCGGCACCACGGGCCGCTCCAAGGGCGCCATGCTGCTGCACCGCAACCTGCTGGCCAACGTGAAGGCCGTCACCGAGGCGTGGGGTTGGACGGAGAAAGACCGCCTGCTGCTCGCGCTGCCGCTGTTCCACACGCACGGCCTCATGGTGGGCCTGCACGGCACGCTCTACACCGGTGCCAGCGCGGACCTGCGCCGGCGCTTCGTGGCCACGGAGGCACTGGAGGCGCTGCGGGACGACGCCTCGCTCACGATGTTCTTCGGCGTGCCCACCATGTACGGGCGCCTGCTGGAGGAGGCGCGGCGCACGGGCGTGAAGCCTCGCAGGCTGCGGCTGTGGGTGTCCGGCTCGGCGCCGCTGAGCCCGCAGCTCTTCGGCGACATCGAGGCGGAGTTCGGTGCCCGCATCCTGGAGCGGTACGGGATGACGGAGACCATCATGAACACCACCAACCCGTATGACGGCGAGCGCCGCCCCGGCACGGTGGGCTTCCCCTACCCCGGCCAGGAGGCGCGCGTGGTGGACGTGCGCTCACGCAGGCCGCTGGCCCGCGGCGAGACGGGTGAGATTGAAGTGCGCGGGCCCCACGTCTTCGCCGGCTACTGGCGCCGTCCGGACGCCACCGCCGAGTCCTTCGACGCGGAGGGCTGGTTCCGCACCGGTGACCTCGGTGAGCACGACGCGGACGGCTACCTGCGGATTACCGGCCGCGCACGCGAGCTCATCATCAGCGGCGGCTTCAACGTGTACCCGCGCGAGGTGGAGGAGGTGCTCGCCTCGCACCCCGGCGTCGCGGAGGTGGCGGTGCTCGGGATGCCGGACGCGGACTTCGGCGAGCAGGTGGTGGCCGTGGTGGTGCCGCCGGCCGGTGCGCCCGCACCCGAGGCCCAGGCGCTGGTGGACTGGTGCAAGGACCGGCTCGCCAGCTTCAAGAAGCCGCGCCGCGTGGTCTTCGTGGAGGCGCTGCCTCGCAATGCGCTCGGCAAGGTGCAGAAGCACGTGCTGCGCGACAGGCTGACGGCGCCGGGAGACGCGGCCCGGTGAGGGGCAGGACGCCGCGGCCCGGCGTCACCCGCTGAGCGCCACGACGCCGCGCCCCGACCTCATGCGCGAGGGACTGGACGCCGCGGCCCGGCGTCACCCGCTGAGGGACTACAGGTCCCGGGCCTCCTCGCGCTTGCGCTCCGCCTCGGAGCTTTCGACGGTCCGCTTCAGGTAGGGCTTCAGGTGGCGGCTCTCGTACTGGAGGAGGAGCATGCTCGTCGCGGGCGTCTGGCGTCCGGTGAGGGCGAGCTGCGTCTCGGTGTTCTGCCACTCGCTCCGGAGGGCGAAGTCGTTTCGGGCGTGGATGGCCTCGAGCCGCTGTTCCTCCTCCCACTGCCGGGACTCGGCATCCACCGGGTCCTTCGTGGAGCGGCGCCCGGAGCCAATCTCGCGCATCCTCGCGGTGCGCTCCGTGCGGTCATTGAGCGACTCGATGTCCCACAGCTTCCGCTCCGCATCCGCGGTGGTGTCCCGCTCGGCCAGGGGCTGGCCGTACTTCATCCGCAGCAACTCCGAGAGTGAGTCGAACTCCTCCCGGAGCGGGTCCGGCTCCTCGAACTGGACGACGACGGCCGCGAGCTTGTCCATGGCGAAGAAGAAGTCCACGGTGGCGTCGCGGTCGGCGACGGGGGTGGTGGCGCGCAGGTCTCCCTCCGTGCTGGTCATCCGCGCCTCGGGGTACAGCGCCTTCACCTCCTCGGGCGACATCCCCCACACCGTGTCCTGGAACCCCTCGCCGCCGCGATAGGTCCGGATGAACTCCTCCTGGTGCTCCGCATTCGCGGTGCGGATGGCGTCACGCCGCTCGATGAGCGCCTGCTGCCGCGCGGACGTCCCACACGCGGCGATGAGGAAGCAGAGGGGAAGGAAGCGGGCGAGGTTGCGGGACATGGAGACTCCACGGCGCGGGGGCTGAAACAGCCGACGGTGGAGCCCGCTGGAAATTCAATCCCAGGCCCGCCCTACGGCGCGGGGGTGAACTTGAACTCCGCGATGACGACCTCGACCTCCTGGCCGTTCTTGGGCGCCTGTCCCTGGAAGAGCCAGAGGTTCATGTGGACGGGCAGCGGGTTCTGGGGAATGCGCTGCAGGGAGTCCGGCGGACTGAAGAGCCAGCTCGCGAACTGGTTGGTGTTGCCATCCTGGTGGCCGTGCAGCGCCTGGAAGTAGACCTGACGGGACGCCCACTGGAAGCGGTGCGTGGAGTAGGTCCCGGTGAGGCTGATGGCGTAGGTCTGATGGGCATACGTGACGCCCGTCACCGCGGGGTACACGGCCCAGTTGCCCATCTGCGACTGGCTGCCACCCCACTTCGCGAACTCGAGGTCGATTTCGTTCGTGCCGTCCGGCCCCACGTCGGGGCGCGTGTAGTTGAACAAGCCCAGCACCACGTTGTCGTCGAAGAGGTCCGGCCGGCCAATCACCTTGAACTGGTAGGTGCCGAACCCCAGCCGCTGCTGCGGCATGTACAGCTCCGCCGTCGTCCAGCGGCCGTCACGCCAGGCAATCTTCAGGTGGAGCCAGCCATTCGTATCCACCCAGACGTTGCGGTCATCCCAGGTGTTGGGACCCGGGCCGCCCTGGCCGCTGCGCACGTCCCACTGATAGCCGGAGAAGAGGACGCTCTTCGCCTCCGCCAGCGGGGCCAGGACGAGGCAGGACAGCAAGGCGATTCCCAGCACGCGTGCACTGCTCATGGATGGACCTCCCGTTCGAGGATGCATCAACCCGGGGCCACGGCCGCCGGTGCCCGGCCCGGCGACCCCCGGACCGGTCACCGGGGATAACATGTCTGTCGGTGTTTGCGTGATTTTGACCCACTCCGTCAATGCGCGTACGTCCATCGCTGCATTCCGAACACAGCGCATTCAATTCCGTGGCTGGAGCCCCTCGGTGGCCTACCTTCGCGGCCGAGGGAGGAAAGCGCACCTGTGACGGACACCCCTGACCTGGCGGGCACGAGCGACGCGCGGGTCCCCAGCGGCGTGCCAGGGCTGGACACCCTGCTGCGCGGCGGCTGGCTGCGTGGTGGCACGTACATCGTCACCGGCGTGCCGGGCACGGGGAAGACCATCCTCGGCAACCAGTTCTGCTTCGCCACCGTCGCTCACGGAGGGAAGGCCATCTACATCACCGTGCTCGCCGAGTCGCACGCGCGCATGGTGCTGCACCTGCAGGACATGGGCTTCTTCCGCAAGGAGGCGGTGGGCCGGACGCTGAACTACGAGAGCGGCTACGCCCCCCTCAAGGCGGAGGGACTCGCGGGCCTGAGCCGGCTCATCTTCCGCGCGGTGCGCGAGCACGGCGCCACCGCACTGGTGCTGGACGGACTGTCCGCGGTGGAGGAGCGCGCCGAGTCGCGCCTGGCCTTCCGCGAGTTCCTCCATGGCCTGTGCGTGCACAACGCGCTCGCGGGCTGCACCACGCTGCTGCTCACCGGCCTGAGCAACGACGCGGCCGACTCGCAGTTCGCCATGGTGGACGGCGTCGTCCGCCTCGCCATGGAGCCACAGGGCGTCAAGTCCGTGCGCAGCGTGGAGGTGACGAAGTTCCGCGGCGCCGGGCAACTGGCCGGCAAGCACAGCTTCGACATCTCGGACTCCGGGCTCACCATCTACCCGCGCACCGAGGCCCTCTACTCGGAGCAGGCGGAGCGCGTGCCGGAGCTGCGGCAGCGGCTGGCCTTCGGCATTCCCCGGCTGGACGAGATGCTGCACGGCGGGCTGGTGCGCTACTCGTCCACGCTCGTCTTCGGCTCTCCCGGGAGTGGCAAGACGCTGATGTGCCTGCACTTCCTGGCGGAAGGCGCGCGCCGCGGGGAGCCGGGCCTCTACTTCGGCTTCGTGGAGACCGGCGCCCGCATCCTCAACAAGGCGGACATGGTGAGCCTGGATTTGCGCAAGTACGCGAGCTCGGGCCTGGTGAGGCTGGAGTCGCGCGTGGCGGTGGAGTCGCTGCCGGATGCGCTGGTGCAGGAACTGTTCGACCTGGTGAAGAAGCACGGAATCAAACGCCTGGTGCTGGACGGGCTGGAGCCCTTCATCCAGGAGTCCACGGACCCCCACCGCACCCCGCGCTTCCTCACCGCGATGACCAACCAACTGCGCGCCCTGGGCGTCACCACCCTGGCGACACAGCAGACCAACACCCTCTTCGGCCCGGTGCTGCACGCGCCGCTGGAGCGGGTGGAGGCCATCATCGACAACATCCTCCTCCTGCGCTTCGTGGAGCTGCGCTCGCAGCTGTACCGCATGCTGTCCGTGCTGAAGATGCGCGAGAGCGACAATGACCCGGCCCTCCGGCTGTTCTCCATCACCAACGAGGGCATCGACGTGGCGGAGACCTTCGAGAGCGCCGAGGCCATCCTCACCGGCCAGGCGCGGCCCGTGCCCCCCAGCATGACGAAGAAGGCGGCGAAGCCCGGCAAGCGCAGGGGCCTGTTGCGGCGCGGGAAGGGGGGCGCATGAAGCGGCTCCTCATCGTCGACGACGAGCTCGCCATCGTCGAGGCGCTCCAGGACATCCTCTCCGTGGAGGGCTACGACGTCGTCACCGCCTTCAACGGCGCGGAAGGGCTGCAGCGCATGACAGTCGCCAGGCCGGACCTGGTGCTGTTGGACTTGATGATGCCCGTCATGGACGGCCGGGAGATGCTGCGCCGCATGCGCGAGGACGCCGCGCTGCGCGACGTCCCCGTGGTGGTGATGAGCGCCGGCCGTATCTCCGACGAGGAGCGCCGCTCCAGCGCGCGCTTCCTCGCCAAGCCCTTCGAGTTGGATTTGCTGCTCGACACCATCTCCGAGCTGCTCGACACCTGAGGCCGGGTGCTCAGCCCGGCGTGCCGCGGAAGAGGACGTCCCGGTAGTACTGCAGCTCCGCGATGCTGGAGCGCACGTCCGCCAGCGCGGTGTGCCCGCTCGGCGGCTTGCGGGGCTCCACGAGGTTCGGGTACCAGGCGCGCGACAGCACCTTGAGGCTCGTCACGTCCACCATGCGGTAGTGCAGGTAGCGCTCCAGCAGGGGCATGTAGCGGAACAGGAAGCGCCGGTCCGTGTGGATGGAGTTGCCGGCGAGCACGCCCTCGCCCAGCGCGCAGTGCTCGGAGATGAGGGCCGTCACGTCGCGCTCCGCCACGCGCAGCGCCGTGGTGGAGGCACGCACCTTGTCCAGGAGGCCGTTGCGGGTGTGCATCTCCTTCACCACCGGCTCCATGCGCAGGAGCACTTCTTCCGGCTGCCAGATGACGCGCTCCATCTCCGCGAGGGGACGAAGGTCCGGGCCGGTGATGATGACGCCTATCTCGATGATGGCGCACGTCTCCGGGTCCAATCCCGTCATCTCCAGGTCCAACCAAACGAAGCGCTGCTCACGCGAAATCATGCGGCCACCCTACCAGCCCCGCGACGGAGCGCGACGCTCAATCCTCCAGCACCGTCAGGACATCCACTTCCGACTCCAGCGTCTGATGCACCGGGCAGCGGTCCGCCATGGCCGTCAGCTTCGCGCGCTGCTCCTCCGAGAGCGGGCCCAAGAGCCTCACCGAGCGTTTGAGCCGGTCCACCTTCCGCGTCTTCAGCTCGCACTCCTCGCAGTCCTTCGCGTGCACCTTGTCGTGGCTGAGCCGCACGTGGACGTGCTCCAGCGGCCAGCCCTTACGGGCCGCGTACATGCGCAGCGTCATGGCCGTACACGCGCCCAGTGCGGCCAGCAGCAGGCCATAGGGTGTGGGGCCCGAGTCCTCGCCGCCCACGCTCAGCGGCTCGTCCGCGCGCAGCCGGTGCCGGCCCGTGCGGATGTCCTGGGCGAAGTGCCCCTCCCCCGCCTCGTGGACCTCCACCACGCCCGGCGGCAGCGGGGACTCGCGCTCCGTCACCGGCGTCACGTGCCGCGCGGCCCACGGGCCCAGCACGTCCGCGGCGAGCGACGCGTCCGCCTCACGGGAGAGGAAGTGGTCCGCGCCGTCCAGCAGGAACAGGCTGCCCGGGCGCCTCGCCGCCGCCACCAGGCGCCGCGCATGCTCCAGCGCCACGTACCTGTCTTCGGGCGCATGCAGCACCAGCACCGCGCCCGGAAAGGCGCCCAGCGCCTGGGCCACCCGCGCCGCGGCGATGTCGTGGAGGAAGCCCTTCGCCAGGCGCAGCCGTCCGGGGCCCAGGGAGACCTCGCCCTCCTGCGCCTCGCGCTCCTGCGCCGTCAGCCGCTCGAGCACGGGCTCCGGCCCCGAAGGCGCATTCACCAGGGCCAGCGCGGCGACCTCCGACAGGCGGGGCAGCGCCACCGCCGCCGCGGTGCCTCCCAGGCTGTGGCCCACCAGCAGGCGGGCCGGCGGGTAGCGCTCGCGCAGCCACGCCGCCGCCTCCACCACCGCGTCCACCGAGGGCACCGTGTCCGGCTTCGTCCGGGCGCCGTCGCTACCGACGGGCGGCGCGGTGAAGTCGACCCGCAGCACCGCGAAGCCCCGGGACACCAGCGCATGGCACAGCCGCGCCGGCCCGGGTGACTGGCCCAGGCACGCGAAGCACGACACCAGCACCGCGCTGGCGGCGGGCCTGCCGGGTGGCAACTCCAGCACCGCCGTCACCGGGGCACCGCCCGCCCCGCGCAACTCCACCGCCCGGGTGCCCATCCGCGCCTCCTCTCGTCAGGCTCAGCCCTGCACCTCGCACTCGGCCGTCCACTGCCCGTCCGCGCTCCGCCGCACGGTGGGCCTCGCGAACGACACGCGGCGCAGGCTCAGCGCCCCGTGGTGCCGCGCCGGGTCCACATGCTCACCGAAGGCATTGCCGAACAGGCGCCGCCCATCCAGGCGCACCGCGAAGCACCGGAAGCGCAGCCGTCGCGCGGCCATGTTGTGGACGATGGAGCCCAGCCAGTCCGCGAGCAGGTGGTCCAAGTCCCTGGCATCGCACTCCAGCAACACCTCCTCGCGCACCTCCACGGAGGCCGGGTCCGCCACCAGCGCGGACAACGCCACTCCGGCCCGCTCCAGCGCCTCCTCCGGTGAGCGGCCCACACCGCGCACCGTCCTCGTCATGCCCTGGGCGGGGTGTTCTCCCCGGGGCATCGGGGCGCCCGCTCCGGGCACGGGTCCAGCGTCCATGGTGCCTCCTTCGGAGCCCCTCGAGAGGTCGGGGCTCCCCTGCGTGTCCAGGCTCATGCGCGCGCCTCCGGCAAGACCGCGCCGAGGTAGCGTGAGAACCACTCCGCCGCCAGGCGCGCCACTTCCTCCAGCGCGCCGGGCTCCTCGAAAAGGTGCGTGGCGTTGGGGATGATGCGGATGTCCTTCAGGCCCTCCAGCCGCGCCAGCGCCTCCTCGTTCAGCTCCAGCACGCCGATGTCCCGCCCGCCGACGAGCAGCAGCGTGGGCGCCTGCACGCGCGCCAGAATCGGCCCGGCCAGGTCCGGCCGCCCGCCGCGCGACACCACCGCGTGGAGGAAGTCCGGGTGCAGCGCCGCCGCCACCAGCGCCGCCGCAGCGCCGGTGCTGGAGCCGAAGTAGCCGAAGCGCAGCGGCGCCAGCTCCGGCTGTCCCCGCGCCCACTCCGTCACCGCCGCCAGCCGCCGCGCGAGGAAGGGGATGTCGAAGCGCAGCTCGCCGGAGTGCGCGTCGCGTGCCTCCTCCTCTTCGCTCAGCAGGTCGAACAGCAGCGTGCCCAGGCCGGCTTCACGCAGTGCGCGCGCCACAGCGCGGTTGCGCGGGCTGAAGCGGCTGCTGCCGCTGCCGTGCGCGAAGATGACCAGCCCGCGCGCCCCGGAGGGCAGCCCCAGGCTCCCGCCCAGCTCCACGCCGCCCGCCACCACCTGCACCTCTCGTACGTCCGGGTCCGTGCTCCTCCCGTGTCTCATGTAGCCATGCCTCCTCGTCTCACATCCAGAAGCCTCCAGGGTCCATGGACTCCAGCACCCCGCGGGGGTAGGGCGGCTGGCGCGAGCGCTCCAGCAACTGCCGCACCTCCACGTCCGGCACGGGGCGGGCGTCGACGTAGGCCTCGGACACCGAGTGCAGGGCATCCATCGTCCGCACGCAGTGCACCGCATCCGCCAGGGGGCGCACCACGTCCAGCGCATGCGGCGTGGCCACCGGCGCGGCCAATATCAGCCGCGCGACGCCCTGCCTGCGCAAGCCCTGGAGCGCCGCGGCGGCCGTGGCGCCCGTCACCAGCCCGTCGTCCACGAGCAGCACCGTGGCGCCGCCCAGTGACAGGGCGGTGCGCCCGCGCAGGAGCTGCGCCTCGGAGTCCACCTCGGCCGACGCGTCGCTCGCGAGGTTGTTGAAGGCCCACTCCATGGCGGGTGACTGCCGGAGCGCCTCACGGTCCAGGTACAGGCCCCCGCCCTCGGACACGGCGCCCAGCGTCGTCGGACGTCCCGGGATATCCACCTTCCTGGCCACCCATACCTGGAGGGGTGCCTCCAGGGCGCGTGCCACCTCGTAGGCCACACGCATTCCACCGCGTGCGAGCCCCATCACGCCCACATTCATTCCCCGGTAGGACAACAGCCGGGTCGCCAGCTGGCGGCCTCCCTCTGCCCGGTCCTGAAAGCGCATCGCCATCCTCCACACCCCTCAAGGTGAAGCACGGCGGGCGCGGGTGGCGGCGGAGGTCCAGGCAGAGGCCCTCCCGTCGGATTGCTTCCGGGGGGAGCGCCGGGCCCCGCGCCCCCGCCCGGAAGGCGCGCTAGGGTGGAGGCCATGGACCCCGTCCTCCTCACTGGCACTGCCAGCCCCCACCTGGGGCGAGCCCTCGGCGCCGCCCTGGGTGTGGCCCCTTCCGATTGCCACTTCGAACGCTTCCCCGATGGGGAGATACACGTGGAGGTGCCCGCGTCGGTGCGTGGCCGCACCGCCGTCATCGTGCAGGCGACGACTCCGCCAACGGGCGAGCATCTGCTGGAGCTGCTGCTCATGGCGGATGCGTGCTGGCGGGCGGGCGCGGCCCGGCTGGAGGCGGTGGTGCCATACCTGGGCTACGCCCGGCAGGACCGGCGCGCCCGGCCAGGCGAGCCCCTGGGTGGCCGGCTGATGGCAGACATGGTGTCGCAGGGGCGGTTCGCCCGGGTGCTGGTGGTGGACCTGCACAGCCCCGCGCTGGAGGGGTGCTTCGGCGCGCCGCTGGAGCACCTCACCGCGCTGCCGCTGCTGGCGGAGGCGCTGCGGCCGAACGTGACGGACACGTCGGTGGTGGTGGCGCCTGATTTGGGCGCGGTGAAGCGCGCGGAGGCGCTGGCGCGGCTCCTGGGCCGGCCGTGGGCGGTGATTCACAAGGTGCGGCTGAGCGGCGATGAGGTCCACGCCAGCGGGCTGATGGGCGAGGTGCGCGGACGGCGCCCGATTCTCGTGGACGACATGGTGTCCACGGGAGGCACGCTCGCGGCGGCGGCCGGCACGCTGCGCGAAGCAGGCTGCGCGGAGGACTTCACGGTGGTGACGACGCACGCGCTGCTGGTGGGCCCCGCGATTGAACGGCTGCGCACGCTGCCGCTGACGCGGCTGGTGAGTACGGACAGCGTGGAGCCACCCACCGGGCTGCCGTTCCCTCATGAGGTGGTGACGCTGGCGCCGCTGGTGGCTCGCGCGCTGCGGCCTTGAGGCGCTGAGACGCACCAACGACAAGGGGCGGAAGGCACCCGAAGTGCCCTCCACCCCTTCGTCAATTCCAGACGTCTACGCAGCGAGCACTAGCCAATCTTCGCCTTGTACTCCTGCATCCACTGCGTGACCTGCTTGAGGTACAGCCCGCTGTCGTTCTCCGTCGGGGGCGCGTACTTGTTGATGAGCCCCTTGAAGTCGCCGCGGTCGATGAAGTCACGGTACGCGGGGCCGCCGAGCAGCTTGAAGTAGGCCTCCACGCCGCTCTTCACGTCGGGGAAGTGCGCGAAGCTGCCGTTCGGCTTGCCGCCGAACTGCGTCTCCCACTGCGCGAAGCGCAGGTTGCCCGGGTTGTTGTTCTTCACGGCCGAGCCCGCCGTCATGAACGACGCTTCCTTGCGGAACATCGCCAGCGCCAGCTCCGGCGGCACGTTGTACTTCTTGGACATCGCCACGATGTGCGCGCCCTGGCCCGCCAGGCCCGTGCCCTTCAGAATCTGGTCAATCTTCGCCGCCTTCGCCGCGTCCGTGCCCGTGGGCGCCGTCGGACCCGTCACGGGGCCGGTGGGGCCCGGGCCCTGCGTGCCGCCGTTGCCCTTGAGCGCGTCCGTCATCGCCGCGCGCGTCTTGGGGCCGAAGATGCCGGAGTTGGGGCTGATGGCGTGGTCCTTCTGGAACTTCGCCACCGCCGCTTCCGTCTTCGGGCCGAACGTCCCCGGACCGGTGTTCACCTGCGCCTGCGTCATGTAGCCCAGCTTGACGAGCGCATTCTGCAGCTTGAGCACCTCCGCGCCTTCCGCGCCGCGCTTGAGGTCCGTCTTCGGCACGCTCACCCCACCCGTGGAGGGAGGCGTGGTGGGCTTCGTGGGCGGGGTGGTGGTGGGCGGCTTCGTGGGCTCGGTGGGCGGCTTGCCGGTGGCCTTGCCGCTATCGTTCACCCAGTACTCCGGCTTCGCGTTGCCGAAGCCGTCCTTGATGTGCTTGCTGTTGAAGTTCTTCCCGCCGGCCTGCGCCGACGCGGGCCCCTGCGCGGTGACTTCACCGGGGCGCACCATCGCCACGTGGCCGATGCCGCCCGGGTTCTTCCACAGCGCGACGGTGGGGTGGCCCTCGTTGGCCATCTTCTGCGCCTCGTCCGCCGTCACCTTCCGCCAGCCCTTGCTCTCGCCGTGGGTGTGCATCCAGTCCACGGTGGAGTTGGCGTTCATCTCCCGGCCCTTGCCCGGCGCCACGGAGTTGCCCTTGCCGTCCACCCAGTGGGGAATCTCCGCGCCCATCGCGCGCGTCGCATCCCACAGGAAGATGTTGCAGAAGGTGTCGCGGGTGCCGTCGCCGTTGGAGTCGCGCGGCGTGTAGCGAGGGTTGTTGCCCACCGCGAACTGGTTGAGGACCTGGTTGTACGTGTCCGCGTTGCGGTTCTTCGGGTCACCCCGCAGCGGCGGGTTCGTCACCTGCGCGGCGTTGGTGTTGGTGGTGCCGGGAGCCGGCTTGCTGCCATCGAAGCGCGGAGGGGCGCTGACCGTGCGGACATTGGGGGCGCTGGCGGTGGCGCTGCGGACAGTCATGGTCTTCCTCGGATAAGGCGACGTTCTGGTGGGATTGTCGCAGGCTGTGCGCCGAAGTTGCCATTCGCCCTCCCCTTGCCAGTGAGTCGGCTAGGCTGCCGGGTCATGTCCGACACGTTGCTGACGAAGCTGGAGTCCGGGGTCCTCACCCTCACCTTCAACCGGCCCGAGAAGAAGAACGCCTTCACGCACGCCATGTATGAGGCGGCGACCAACGCGCTGCGGCAGGCGGAAGGCAACGCCGACGTGCGCGTGGTGCTGCTCACCGGCGCGGGTGGCGTCTTCACCGCGGGCAATGACATTGGCGACTTCATGGAGCACCCGCCCTCCGGTGAGGACAGCGCGGTGTTCCGCTTCCTGCACGCGCTGGTGGACGCGTCCAAGCCGGTGCTCGCGGCGGTGGACGGGCCGGCGGTGGGCATCGGCACGACGATGTTGCTGCACTGCGACTACGTCGTGGCCAGCGAGCGAGCGCGCTTCAACATGCCCTTCGTGCAGCTGGGCCTGTGCGCCGAGGGAGCAAGCAGCCTGCTCCTGCCTCGGATGGCGGGCTTCGCGCTGGCGAGCGAGCTGCTCCTCTTCGGAGAGCCCTTCGACGCGGCCACCGCGCAGCGCGCGGGCCTGGTCAACAAGGTGGTGCCGGCCGCCAACCTCCAGGAAGTGGCCGCCGAGCGCGCGGGTGCCCTGGCCTCCCGCCCCGCCGAGGCGGTGCGCGTGACGAAGCGACTGATTCGCGAGCCGCTGCGCGCCGAAATCCGCGCCACGCTGGCGCGCGAGGGCGCCGAGTTCGTCCAGCGCCTCCAGTCCACCGAGGCGCAGGAGGCCTTCATGGCCTTCATGTCTCGCGGCTCCAAGAAGTAGGCAGAAATGAAAAGGGCCCGGACGCCGATGACGGCATCCGGGCCCCCGCTTCAGCCGGAGGTCAGCGCGACTTCGGCGCCTGCGGCGGCTTCGGCGCGGAGCGCTGGTCGAGGAAGGTCTCGATGCTCTGCCCCTGCGCCTCCTTCAGCGCGGTGCACTGGTCCACCGACTCCAGCACCTGGGCCAGCAGTCGGGGGCCGCCCGGAGCGCGCGCGTTGCGCTCGGTGAAGAAGTCGGCCACCTGCTTGCGCTTGTCCGCGTCGCAGACGCCGAAGCCCACGAAGGCCATGCGCGCCGCCCAGTCCTTGGGCAGCAGCGCGTCCGGCGAGTCCCCCACGAGCTTCTCGTAGTTCTGCGTCACGAAGTCGAAGACCACGGCCGAGGTGCGCGGGTTGCGCGGGCCGAAGAACATGCCAATCGACTCGCGCGGGTCCAGGTCCTTCTCGAGAATCAGCGAGAAGCTCTGCTTCGCCAGCTGCGGGTCCGTGAAGCCGCCCAGCGCCTGAATCAGCTGCTGCCGCGTCTTGCGGTCCTTCTCCGTGCGCACCGCGGTGATGAGCTTCTGCTGGAAGGCCGCGTCACCATGGCCGGCGGCGATGGAGAGCACCGTGTCCACCATCTCCGGGGCCACCGCGCGCTTGTCCTTCAGCCACGCATCCGCGAGCGTGCGCGCCTCGGTGACGAGCTTCGGGTCACCGCCCTCGCGGCCCGCCAGTCGCACCAGCCGCCCGCGCAGCAGGCGCGTGTCCTCGCTCTCGCCCTTCTTCGGCGTGAAGCCGAGCTGCCGCGCGCGCGGGCCGTACGTGTCGCGCAGGAAGCGGGCGCGCTCCTCCTGCTTCGCCTCCGGAATCAGCCGCATGCCGGCCAGGTCCAGCAGGTCCAGCGAGGCCTCGGTGACGACGCGGTCCTTGTCGTTGGCGGTACGGGCCGCCAGCGCCAGCGCCTCGGACGCGGGCAGCGCGCCGGCCATGGCCAGCGCGCGCACGTCGCCCAGGAACGCCACGCGCTCGGCGCGAGACAGCGAGTCCAGGCCCACCTTCGTGAGCTTCGCCGCCGCCTCACCCGACAGCTGCATGCGGTAGTAGCCCGCGCCCTCCGCGTTGGGGAACACCCAGGCCGGGCACGTCTTCGCGTCGGTCAGCGCCAGCTCCGTGCGCTCGCCCTCCAGCAGCGTGCACACGCGGCCCTCCTTCTTGTCGGCCGAGTACTCCACGCACACCGGCACCCGCCAGGACTGCGGGCCTGGCGCCTTGGAGCCCAGCGGCAGGTAGCGCTTCTGCGTGAGCACGACCTTGGAGCCCTCCGCGCCGCACTCCAGCGACGCGGTGACGAGCGGCGCGCCGCCCTGGTCCAGGAAGGTGTTCATCATCCCCGTCACGTCCTTGCCGGACTCGGCGTCCAGGGCGGTGAGGAAGTCCTTCGCGGTGGCGTTGCCGTGCGCGTGCGCCTTGAGGTGGCGCTGGATGCCACGGCGGAACACGTCTCGACCCAGCCACTCCTCCGTCATGGAGAGCACCGCGGCGCCCTTGCCGTACGTAATCCCGTCGAAGGCGTTGACGATGTCGTTCTGGCTCTCAATGGGCTGGCGGATGCGGCGCGCGGACAGGAGGCTGTCGGAGTCCAGCGCGTCGCTGCGCTCGGTCACCCGCTCCACCGGGGCGTCCCACGTGGGGCGCCACGTCTCGACGATGCGCGGGGTCATCCACGTGGCGAAGGCCTCGTTGAGCCACAGGTCATCCCACCACGCCATGGTGACGAGGTCGCCGAACCACTGGTGCGCCAGCTCGTGCACCTGCGTGTTGGAGAAGGCGCGCTGGCGGCCGGGGGTGTCCTCGTCCGGCCTGGAGAGGAGGAGGCGCGAGTTGAACGTCACCAGGCCCGGGTGCTCCATGGCGCCACCGAGCAGCGGCACCGCGAGCACGTCCAGCTTCTCGTAGGCGTAGGGGATGCCGAAGTACTCCTCCAGCGCACCGAGGATTTGCGGCGTCACCTCGGCGGCATAGGTGGCCTCCACCGTGCGGCCCTTCGGGGTGATGATGCGCGTCTTCACCTTCTTCTTCCCGGAGGGCGCGGCAGGGAGGAAGTCGAAGGGGCCCACGCCGAAGGCGATGAGGTAGCTGGGCAGCGGCTGGGTGCGCGCGAAGCGGAAGGTGCGGCCACCGTTGGGGCCGGACTCCTCGCTCACCTGCGGCGTGTTGGTGACGGCCACATTGCCGGCGGGCACGTGGAAGGTGAGCTGCCACGGCACCTTGAAGCCGGGCTCGTCGAAGGAGGGGAAGACGCGGCGCGCGTCGATGGGCTCGAACTGGGTGTAGACGTACCAGTCACCGCCCTCGTTGACGCGGAAGGCGCCGTCCGTGTCCTTCTCGGAGGCGATGCCCTCGTACACCACGCGCAGCTTCGCGGCGCCCTTCTCCAGGGGCTTCGCCAGCGAGAAGCCGAGGAAGTCGGTGCCGCCCGTCACGGGCTTCACGTCGATGGCCGCGCCATCCTGGATGAGCGTGGCCTGCTTCACGGTGAGCGCCTTGCCGTGCAGCCACACGACGGAGGTGGGCTTCACCACCTCCAGGTCGAGGTCGGCCGTGCCCTGGAAGGTGGTGGCCTTCGGGTCCACGGTGAGCTCCACCGTGTACGCGGTGGGGCGCACGTCGCCGGGGAGGCGCAGCTCGGGCGGAGTGGGAGTGGAAGCCTCGGCCGCGGCGGGCTGCGAGGCCTGGGCGGAGGCGGCGGAAGGCTCGGTGGGGGGGTTCTGCCGAGCACCGCACGCGCTGAGGAGGGTGACGGCGACCAGGGCCGCCGGACGGAGCAGGTTGGGCATGGCGCGCATAGTGGCCCATGGAAAGCAGGCAGGGTAGCGCCGAGCGAGTGTGTGTGGCCTTGCCCGTCACGGTGGGTTCGGGTGGAGTGCCGCCGTGTCCCAGATCGCCTCAACGCCCTCTCCCGAAATCCCACAACCGGCCACTCGGAAGCTGCCCTCGGAGCATCTGCGCCGCATCGTCGGCACGCCGCCCGGCAAGGTGGTGGACCTGCTCACGCGCGTGGTGTGGGCGTTCCTCACGTGGCTGTCGCCGGAGTCGCGCGACGCGCTCGCCCGCTTCGTGGGGAACCTGGCGTACACGCTGGGCATCCGCCGCCGGGTGGCGATGGAGAACCTGGCCATGGCGATGCCGGAGAAGAGCGAGGCGGAGCGTCGGGAGATTGCGCGCGGCGCCTACATCAACATGGCGCGCGTGGTGGTGGAGTCGCTGCCGGGCGGTGAGCGGCTGCCTCCGGACTGGGCGGAGCAGGGAGTGGAGGGCGGGGAGGCGTGGGAGGCGCTGAAGGCGCACGTGGCCACGGGCAAGGGCGCGCTGATGGTGACGGCGCACTTCGGCAACTGGGAGTTGCTGGGGGAGATGCTCATCCGCTGGGGCATACCGATGACCGCGCTGGTGCGGCCGCTGAAGGGGGCGCTCAACACGCGCATCGCGGTGAACCGGGTGCGCGTGGGTGCGGGGCTCATCTACCCGCGAGGCGCCATCCTGGAAGTCCTGGGAGCGGTGAAGCGGGGTGAGTCCCCGCTCATGCTGCTGGACCAGGCGCTGCCGGCGAAGGCGGCGGTGTTCGTGCCCTTCTTCGGGAAGCTGGCGTCCACGACGCCGGCCATGGCGGTGGCGGCGAAGCGCACGGGCGCGCCGGTGTTCGTGGTGATGGGCGTGCGCAACGGGCGCGGCGGGGCGAGGCTGCGGCTGGAGGTGGAGGGGCCGATTCTCCCGCCCGCGCCGGGTGAGTCGGAGGACCCGCTGACCGAGCACACGGCGCGCGTGACGGCCGCGCTGGAGCGCTGCATCCGCAAGTATCCGGACCAGTGGATGTGGCTGCACCGGCGGTGGAAGTACCCGCCGGAGCCGGCGGCCGCCGGCAAGGCGGTGGCGGCGCTCGAGGCGAAGGACTGAGGGCGACTACCAGCGATAGTCGCCGAAGAGGCAGTCGGCGAGCGTGACCTTGCCGAAGCCGGTATTGCCCACCTGCAGGTCCGGCACGGGCGTGGAGAGCACGTCCTGAGGCAGGCGAGTGGTGCCGAACGTTTCGATGGCGAGGGCTTCGAGCTTCTCCGCGAAGGGTAGGAACTCCGCGGGAAGCGGTGGCTGGTAGGAAATGCTTTCCGTGCGCTGCTCATGCACCTGCTTGCTGTGAGTTGCATACAGGATGTGCACGGGCGCCAGGATGCAGACCATCAGCACCACCTCTTTGTGCTCCGGTGCACCCATGGGATGGCCAGGCAGCCCCAACCGAAGTGAGTAGGCAGGGTCATAGCGGATATTGGGATAGTCCCACGCGCTGCAATCGGGCATCGCTGCCTTGACGCGTTGAAGAAATGCGTCCCATGCACGGGCATCGCTCACGGCGGCACGCCGGAGCTTGTCGAGCCGTTTGAACTCCTCCATGGACTCGTACCGGGGGTCAGTCTCATAGAGGCCCGCCGGGTAGTACTGATGGACGAGTCGGAGGAGTGCCTCCGCGGTGAGCAACTGGCCCATGAGACTGCCTCCCTGCTTGCTGAAAGATAGGCATTCGTGAGGCCAGTGGCGATGCGTGCTGGCCGTACGGCAGTCGCTACTCCGGTGCGAACTTCGTTCGAGGGATTCCTGGCTCGATGAAGCGACGGACCCTGACACCTGGAAGCCGCGACTCCAAAAGGGTCCTCATGTGCTCCAGGAACAGGAAGCAGAGCTCCGCGCTCGTCGCGGGTCGCTTGCTCAAGGCAAGACGTGCGGCCTCATCGGCTGCCATGGCTGCCGCCTCTTGCGCCAGGACGTCGGCAACAACCCTCCTCTTGGTTTTGATCGGGACGCCAATCTCCACGTCACACTGGGCCTGGACCGGCTGGGTCTGAGAAACGCGTGTGAGAGTGATGGTGGTCTGCGCCACCTTCCACCCTCCTGCCGCACTGCCCTGCCGAGAAACCACCTCGTGGAACTGGAAGGCCGCCGGTGGAATCCGCCCAGCGCCGGCCGCACAGCCGGAGCCCAGGCTCCCCACCAGCATCCACCCGAGCAGCACGGTCAGCATGAGACGCGGTCGCATGCGCCCTCCTGGCCGGAGCTCCCGCCGGCCCGAGCCGTTTCCGCGCCCTGCTCCTGAAGCCAGAATCAAACCCCAGGAGCTCCGTTCGACTCACGACACCCTGGGCGCCTACTCCACCACCACCCGCTTCAGGTGCGCGCCCAGTCGCGTGACGACTTCGTAGTGAATCGTCTGCGCCCAGCTCGCGAGTGACTCCGCGGACACGGACTCCTCGCCGTCCTTCCCCATCAGCGTCGCCGTCACGGGGCGCTCGTCGGACGTCGCGCGCGTCACGTCCACGATGAGGTGGTTCATCATCACGCGCCCCAGCACCGGGCACCGGCGCCCATTCACCAGCACGTGCGCCTTGCCCGACGCCAGCCTCGGGTAGCCGTCGTAGTACCCCACCGGCAGCACGGCGATGCGCGTGGGCTCCGGGCACCGGTACGTGCAGCCGTAGCCCACGTAGCTGCCCGCCGGCAGCCACTTCACCACCTGGCTGCGGCACTTCCACGCCAGCACCGGCTTGAGCACCGGCACCTCTCCCAGCACCAGCCGCGCCGACAGCCGCGTCTCCGGCGAGGGCCACAGCCCATACAGCGAAATCCCCACCCGCAGCGCCTCGTACCGCGCCCTGGGCAACACCAGCGTCGCGGCGCTCGCGGCGATGTGCCGCTGCAGCGGCTTCGCCGGCTTCAACTGCGACTCCAGGAACGCCATCCCCGTCTCGAACGCGTCCACCTGCGCCAGCGCGTACCCCTGCTCCGTCACGTCCTCCGTGTTCGCGAAGTGGCTCAGCGCCCCCACCACCTCCAGCACGTCCCGCGCCTCCACCAGGAAGTGCGACTCTCGCGGCAGCCCGTCCAGCGTGAAGCCCTCGCGCCCCAGCCCCGTGTCGATGTGCACGTGCACCCGCAGCGGCTTCTCCAGCTTCGCCGCGCGCAGCACCGGCACCGCGTCCGCCTGGCCACGGTCCGCCACCACCACGTCGATGCCCTCGCGCGCCAGCACCACCGCTTCTGTCGGCGCCACCGCCCCCAGCACCAGCACCTGCCGCGGAGGCAGCCCGTGCGCCCGCTCGTGCTCGCGCACCTTGAGCGCGTCCTGCGGTGCGATGAAGTAGAGGACGTCCACGTCCCCGTGCACCAGCGGCAGCACCTGCGCCAGTCCGTGCCCGTAGGCATTGCCCTTCAGCACCGCACCCAGCGCGCGCGGCGGTGCGCCCTTCCCCTCCAACGCCCGGAACACCGCCACGTTGTGCCGCAGCGCGGACGCGCTCAACTCCAGCCACGAGGCATGGACCGCGTCTCCAGGGCCGCTTCCAATCGACTCCACTTGCACCTCCACCTCCACTCAGCGCCCCATACCAGCAATGCGCGGGCCATGGGGTATGCGGCACCCCGGCCACACCCGTGCCCGCGCGCGGGGCAGGCGGACGGGAGCCCGCGTGGGCTCCGCTGCGCCCGTGCCCCACACCCTCCCTTCTGGAAGCCACACAGCAGGCGTGCAAGCACTTCACCGGGGAAACAGTCGAAACCGGATTACCGGAGGCGGTGCTATCGTCGCCCTCGTGTCCACACCGGACGTTTCCCTGGCCCAGGCCTTCGTCGCGGCGCGCGGCGGCACCGCTTCTCCGGAGTTGCTGCCCTCCTTGCAGGAGCGGCTGGCGCGCGTGTTGGACCAGGCGCGCTCGGCGTGGCCCGGTGTGGCGCTGGACGGCCCGCGCTACGTCGGCCACCTGGCGCGGTTGCTCACGGGAGAGGCCCCCGCCGAGGACGTGGAGAAGCTGAACCTGCCGGACGTGTACCTCGCCCGCGCGGCGGCGGACGGACTGCCCGCCGCGCTCAAGGCCTTCGAGGCGCGCTTCCTCCCGGAGGTCGACGCGGCGGTGGCGCGCCTGAAGCTGCCGCCCACGGGCCTGGACGAGGTGCGCCAGTTGCTGCGCCAGCGCATGCTGGTGGGTAGCGCGGAGGCGCCCGCCCGGCTGGCCGCCTACCCCGGCACCGGCCCCCTGAGCGGCTGGGTGCGCGCGGCGGCGCTGTGGCTCGCATTGGACTGGCAGCGCCAGCGCAGCGGCCAGGCCCAGGCGGAAGACGGCGACCTGTCCATGCTGATGGCGCCCGGCGATGACCCGGAGCTGGCGTACCTCAAGACGACGTACCGCGCGGAGTTCAATGCGTCCTTCGCGGCGGCGCTCGCGGCCCTGGAGCCGCGCCAGCGCAACTTCCTGCGCCTGAAGTACCTGGACGGGCTGAGCATCGACCAGCTTGGTGCGCTGTACGGCGTGCACCGCTCCACCGCGGCGCGCTGGGTGGTGGGCGCCCAGGAGGCCCTGCTCCAGGAGACGCGGAGCCTGCTCACCGAGCGCCTGCGCCTCACCCGCTCGCAGCTCGACAGCGTGCTGCGCCTCATCTCCAGCCAGCTCGACGTGAGCCTCAGCCGCCTGCTGCGCTCGCGGCTGGACTGACGAAAGCCCGCACGCCGTGGCCTGTTTAGACGAGAGCACCTTCGTCGAGCTGCTGATGGGCAGTCTGCCTCCGGCCCGCGCGGCCGAAGTGGACGCGCACCTGGACACGTGCGTCTCGTGCCGGCGCATGGTGGCGCAGGGGCTGCGCGCGCAGTCTCCCGACGAAGGGCCTCCCGGCGAGGCCACCGCGCTGACGCCGCCCCGCCCCGCGCGCGGAGAGGACGCGCCGCTGGAGAAGGGCACCGCGGTGGGCCGCTATCTCGTGCTGGAGCGGCTGGGCTCTGGCGGCATGGGCGTCGTCTACAGCGCGTATGACCCGGAGCTGGACCGGCGCGTGGCCCTCAAACTGCTGCGCGTGGGCGAGCTGGGCCTGGAGATGGAGGAGGGCCGCGCCCACCTGCTGCACGAGGCGCAGGCCATGGCCCGCGTCTCGCACCCGCACGTGGTGCCCGTCTACGACGTGGGCACCTTCGGACAGAGTGTCTTCCTCGCCATGGAATTGGTGGAGGCGCAGACGCTGCGCCAGTGGCTGAAGGCCGCGCCGCGCCCGTGGCGGCAGGTGCTGACCCTCTTCGTGGACGCGGGCCGGGGCCTCGCGGCGGCGCACGCGGCGGGTGTGGTGCACGGCGACTTCAAGCCGGAGAACCTCCTCGTCGGCCGCGACGGCCGCGTGCGCGTCACCGATTTCGGGCTCGCCCGCAGCGCCAACCCGCTGAGCGAGGACGCGCCGGGCACGCCCGTGGCCGGCGGCACGCCCGCGTACATGTCGCCGGAGCAACTGGACCCGGACGCGCACCCGGACGCGCGCAGCGACCAGTTCGCCTTCTGCGTGGCGCTGTACGAGGCGCTCCACGACGAGCGCCCCTTCGCGGCCGCCACGGTGCGCGAGCTGCTGGCGGAGATTCGCACCGGGCGGGTGAAGCCCGCGCCCCGGGGCTCGCCGGTGCCGCCGTGGCTGCGGCGCGTGGTGGTGCGGGGCCTGTCCGTCGACCCCATGGACCGGTATGGCTCCATGGACGCGCTGCTGGCCGCGCTCCAGCACGACCCGGCGGCGCGCTGGGTGCGGCGGCTCCAGGTGGCGGGCGGCGTGGCGCTGCTCCTGACGGCGGTGGGCGTCACCCACGCGGTGGGCTCGCGCCGCGAGCAGGTGTGCGCGGGCGCGGGGAAGGAGCTCGCCACGGTGTGGGGGCCGTCGCAGCAGGCGGCCATCCAGTCCGCCTTCCTCTCCACCGGCAAACCCTATGCGGCCGCGGCGTGGCAGCGCGTGCGACGCACGCTGGACGTGTACACCGCCGAATGGGTGACGACGCGCACCACCGCCTGCGAGGCCACGCGCGTGCGCCGCGAGCAGCCCGAGGAGGTGCTCGCCCGGCGCATGCACTGCCTCGACGGCCGGCTGGCGGAGGTCGCCGCCCTCACCCAGCTCTTCGCCCGCGCGGACGCGGGCACGGTGGAACTGGCCGCGCGCGCCGCGGAGGCGCTGCCACCCTTGCAACGCTGCTCGGACCTCGCGGCCCTGGCCGCGCGCGCGCCCGAGCCCGTGGACGCCGCGGCGCGCGCCCGGGCGGAGGCGCTGCGCCAGACGCTGGTGCGGGCCCGCGCGCTGAAGGCGGCCGGCAAGTACGCGGAGGCGGTGGCGCTGCTGGAGCCGGTGGTGAAGACCGCGAAGGACGCGGGGGACCGCTACGGTGCCGCGGACCTGCTGCTGCCCCTGGGCGAGCTGCGGGAGGAACTGGGCGACCCGCGCAAGGCGGAGGCCACGCTCTTCGAGGCGGTGTGGGCCGCCGAGGCCGGGCGCAACGACGTGGTGGCCGCGCGGGCCTGGACGTCGCTGGTGCACACGTCCGGAGAGGTGCTGGAGCAGTACGCCCTGGCCTGGCGCTGGAAGGAGCGCGCGGAGGCGGCCATCGAACGGATGGGCGGCGACGCGGTGCTGAGCGCGCAGCTCCAGGTGCGCACGGGGGCGCTGCACTTCGTGCAGGGCCGCTACACGGAGGCCTCCGAACAGCAGGAGGCGGCGCTCGCCCGGCTGGAGCAGACGTATGGCCCGGACAGCCTGGAGGCCGCGGACGTCCGGCTGGGGTTGGGCTCCACACGCATCGCCCAACACCGCGTGGAGGAGGCGCTGAAGCTCACCGAGCAGGCGCTGGAGACGCGACGCAAGGCCCTGGGCCCGGACCACCCCGACGTGGCGCGCGCCCAGATGAACCTGACCGAGGTCTACTGGCGGCAGGGCAACCTGGCGCGGGTGGAGGAGCTGTCGCGCACGGCGCTGGCGGTGTTCGAGCGCGCGCTCGGCCCCGGACACCGCGACGTGGCGACCGCGCTCGAGATGCTGGCGGCCGTCGTGGAGCGCCGGGGCCGGGGCGAGGAGGCCCTGCGCCTCCAGGAGCGCGCACTGGACATCGCCGTCCAGGTGGAGGGCGTGGAGAGCTCCGGCACCCAAATCGTCCTGAGCAACCTGGCCAACCTGCTGGCGCGGATGGGGCGCCACGAGGAGGCCCTGGCGCGTCACATGTCCACCATTGCCCCGCTGGAGCAGCGGCTCGGGCCCCAGCACCCCTTCCTGTCCAGGGCCCACCGGGCGTGTGGCAACAACTACCGGGACATGAAGCGCTACGAGGAAGCCCACCCCTACCTGCTGCGGGCGCTGGCCATCCTCGAGTCGCGCCAGGATGACCCGTATGGCTACCTGACGGGTACGTGGATTGACCTGGGCCGCAACTGGCTGGACCTGAAGCAGCCGCGCAAGGCCGCCGAGGTGCTGGAGCTGGCGGTGGCGAACCGCTCCGGCTCGAAGCAGACCGCGGGGGAGCGGGCCTTCGCGCGCTACGCCCTGGCCAAGGCGCTGTGGGAGGGGAACCTGGACCGGCCCCGCGCCCTGCGACTGGCCGAGGAGGCGCGGGAGATGTTCTCGGGCATGGGAGAGCGGTACGTGAAGGTGGTGGTGGAGATGGACGCGTGGCGCGCCAGCCTGCCCCGGCCGGACCGGGTGCCGGCGGCCGGCACGCGCTAGCGCCTGTCGGAAGCACGGCGGGTGACGAAAGAAGCGCATGGGGCTCCCGTCCCCGCATGAAGCGCATTAAAGGATGGGCGGGATGCGAACGCTCTTCATCGGGGACGTGCACGGGTGCGCGGAGGAACTGGACGCGCTGCTGGCCGAATGCGGCTGGCGGCCGGACGACCGCGTGGTGCTGGTGGGGGACCTGGTGGCGAAGGGTCCGGACTCAGCGGGCGTGGTGCGACGGGCGCGCGAGCGCGGCTTCCTCGCGGTGCGCGGCAACCATGACGCGCACGTGCTGCGCTGGCACGCGGGCCGGGGGCCCAAGGGCAAGAAGCTCAAGCCCGAGCACCAGCTCGTGCTGGACACGCTGTCGCCCGAGGACTGGACGTGGCTGGCGGCCCAACCGCTCTACCGCCACTTCCCGGAGCTGAACGTGGTGGCGGTGCACGGCGGACTGGTGCCGGGCGTGGCGCTGGAGCACCAGAAGGAGGACGAGCTGCTCAACCTGCGCAGCATCGCCGCGGACGGCACGCCGTCGAAGCGCGTGGACGGCGGCGAGCCGTGGGGAAGCTGCTGGAAGGGGCCGGAGCTGGTCATCTTCGGGCACGACGCCATGCGCGGGATTCAGCGGCACCCGTACGCGCTCGGGCTGGACTCGGGCTGCGTGTACGGCGGCCGGCTGTCCGCGTACGTGCTGCCGGAGGGGCGGCTCGTGTCGGTGCTCGCGAAACGCGCGTACGTGGACGTCGACGCGTCAGGGTGAAGCGCGGCTCACGACCACGCGACCTGGACGTAGACGGCGCCGGCGCGCTCCAGCAAACGGCGCCCCTCATCGCCGAGCAGCACTTCGACGTGGATGCGCAGGACCCGACTGCCGAAGCCCGTCGCGGCCCGGATGGCCTCCGCGAGCGTCTCGACCTGGCGCTCACTCCGCAGCTCCGCCTCCACCGTCTCCGTGGGGGGCAGCGCCTCCAGGCTCCAGTCATCGAGGCTCCGGGCCGTGAAGCGCTCCAGGCACCGGGCCAGGAAAGAGGCGGCGAACTCCCGCACCATGCGCGGGGCCGCGTCGACGATATCCACCCGGGTCAGGTCTTTCAGCTCGCACAGCTCGGTGAACAACTCCGCCTCGAGCCGGCTGCTCCCCCATAGCTCCAACTTCCGCAACCTCAGCGGGTAGTCCAGTCCCTCAGCCGCCGGGCGATTTCCGGGTGCACGTTCCCCGTCGCTGTCACGCCCCGCAGGTACGGGCTCTTGAGCCATTCCAGGGACGTGACCAGGGCCGCCTGGGTCAACGTATGGCTCCACGAGATTTCCCGAACCGTGCCCCAGGCAGGCCCGGCTGGAGTCAGCACCGCGGGCGAATGGAACAGGTCGAAGTTCATCCGGACCGCGACCGGAAAGCCCCGCTCGAATCGGGTGAGCCCATCGCGGACGTATGGCCCCAGCGGGGCCTCCCACGTCCTCCTGTGGTGTCCCTGCAACTCCCAGATGCGCTTCTCGTCGGAGTGCGGTGAGCACTGGAGCACGATGAACTCGCCGGCCGCGTCACCATGCTCCAGCAGGTGGTCCGCCAGGACGAGTCGCGCATCATCATCGTCCGGTCGCGAATAGACCCGGGCCAGGAGCTCTTCGCGCAGCGGCGCGCTCGACGCCTCGGCGCTGGCTCGTGCGTCGAGGGCTGCCTCCAGTGCACCGACCCGTGCCTGGGTCTCCTCGGCCAACGGAGGAGGCGGTTGCGCGGTCATCTTCTCGATGAGGCCCTTGAGCGCATCAGCGTGCTCATCTTCCACGTGACGACTGGTGCTCAGCGCACGGAGCAGCTCCAGGGTCCGAGGGTCCTTCAGGAAGAGCAGGGGCCCGCAGAGCCCCTGAACGATGGGACCCTCACGCCCGATGGGCAGCCGCGAGAGCTCCATCAGGACGGGCGTGAGCCGGGGGTCCGGGGACCCATAGCCAAGCATCCCGAGCTGACGGATGACCGCGTCCACGTTTCCCTCACGGGCATACGCCATGAGGATGAAGTAGTCCCTGGGAACGTCCTCGAACGGTGGGGGCGACGGGCGCTTGCGCGACGGCAATGGCCAGGCGTCTATCCGTGCCGACAGTCGCTCCACGAGCGCCGCGAGGCGCTCCGAGCGCGACTCCCACCAGGCCAGGAGCAGGGACTCCATTGCCCTCTGCTCCTCGTGCTGCCCGAAGGCCTCGAGCGCACGCTCGAGGAGGCCATTCACGTCGCCCACCATGTCAGGACCACTCCACCCGTGCGTAGGCGGACGTCACCTCCCTCAACAGCCGCAGCCCGTCGCGGTCGGCGCACTGCCCCACGTGGACGTGGACCGCCCGTGTCCCGAAGCCCAGCGCGCCACGGAGCCCCTCGGCGAGGGGCGCGGCGCCCTCCTCGCTCAACAACGTCGCCCGGAGGGGCACGTCCTTCTCGGGCGTCAACTCGAGGCTCCACTGGCCCCTGCTCCAGGCCTCGAAGCGCTCCAGCCGCGGCGCCAGCCGCGACATCGCGCACAGGTGCACGTCCAGCGACACCGCATCGTGGATGAACAGGCGCACCAGGCTCCGCAGCCGGTCCAGGTCGGCGAACACCTCCCGCGACGCCGGCTCGAGACCCGAACATTCGAGCTGTCGCACTCCGACCTGCCGCTCGGCCAGTCCCCGCACCAGTGAAGGCGCCACCCGCTTCAGCGTCGTCACTCCGCTCAGGCAGGGGTGTGAGAGCCACTCCTCGAAGCGCGGAAACGCGACCGAGTTCGCGTCCACCTCCCGCACCGTCCTCCAGTGCCGCGTGGGTTCGGGCAGCGGGCCCCCCCAGTGGCGGCGCAGCAGGACGGCGACAGGGAAGCCCCGCTCGAAGCGGGTATCGGCGTGGTCCACATACGGGCCCAGCACGGTGGACCACTGCTCTCCCCTCGCCTCGGACAACTGATGGATGCGCTGGCGGTCCGCCCGGGGCGAGCACTGCAACATGATGAACTCACCGAGCGGGTCGTCCTGCGCCAGCAGGTGGTCCGCCAGCACCATGCGCGCCTCCACGTCCTCCGGGTCCGCGTACACGCGGGCCAGCAGCTCCTCGCGGGCCGGGTCTGGAGCCTCGCGTCGGGCCAGGGCCGCCTCCAGTTCCTCGCACTGGCGCGCGAGCTCCGGACGCAGGGACTGCTGCCCATGTGACCAGACCCTCTCGAGGGTGGTCTTCAGCCGTCTGGCATACGGGGAGCCAGACTCGAGGCTCGCGTGCAGGACGGTCAGGGGCTGGATGACGCGGGGGTCTGCCTGCGCCTCGAACAGACCGCACAGCTGCTGGAACACCTCCGGCGAGCTGGCGACGGGCAGCTGAGCGAGGGCCAGCAGGCCGGAGGTGAGGCGTGGGTCCGCCGGACATCCGTGCAAGGCCATCAGCCGGCTGCTCAGCACTTCGGCCAGCCCCCGCTTCGCGGCCTTCATGAGGCCGTCGAGCAGCAGCGGCTTCGGGCTGCGCCGGGACCGCGACGAAGCGAGGCCCTTGGATTCCACGGTGACGGAGTCGGGCTTCGCCGCGAGCCGCAGCGTAAGCCGCTCCACCAGCTCGGCGAGGCGCTCACTGCGTGAGTGGTGCCAGGCTTCGAGCAGGTGCTCGAGGGCCATCCTCTCGTCATGCCGGAGGAAGGCCCGGACCGCCGAGCGTCCAAGGAACTCGATGGAGAGGTCAGCCACACCGCCAGTGTACCCGAAGCCCTTCGCGGCTCAGCCCCACTCCGCCCGCGCATGGACAGACGCCGCCTCCTCGGCGTGGCGCTCGAAGGCCTCCAGCGCGCGTCCGAGGAGGTCTCTCAGGGTGTCACTCACGGGACGGCAGTGTACCCCGTGTGCCCCGGCCTCACCCCTTCGGAGGCCGCACCACCAGCACCGGCCGGTCCATGCGCAGCAGCACCTCCTGCGTCACCGAGCCGAGCACCGCGCGCTTCAGCCCCGAGCGCCCGTGCGTGCCCATGACGAGCGCATCCACGCGGAGCCGCTCGGCGGCCTGCACCAGCGTCGTCACCACGTCCCGGCCATGGGGAAGCACCTCCACCTGCACGCGTCGCCCGCCGGCCTGCGCCGCCTTCGGCACCAGCGCGAGGAGCTGCTGCTTCAGCTCCTCCTCCTGGCCGGGCTTCACGCGCCCCTCCAGCACGTGGACGAGGTGCACCGTGCCACCCTCGGGCACCAGCCCGCAGGCGTGGGCCACCGCACGGTTGCCCGTGTCCGAGAAGTCGGTGGCCACGAGCACCTCGCGGTACACGGGCAGCGGCACGTCCGAGACCGAGGGCGCCACCATGGAGGGCACGCACGCCACGGACATGCGAGCCAGCCGCACCGCGTGGTGCGACACGCTCCACAGCCGGCCCAGGGCGCGCCGGTGGTGCGTGCCCACCACCAGCAGGTCCACGCCCTCGCGCGAGGCCAGGTCGACCAGGTGGTCGGCGATGCGCCCCACGCCCGCGTGCACCACGACGCGAGTCGCCTGCCCCCCCGAAGCCAGCGGCGCCATCAGCGAGGCCGTCTCCTCCTCCATCGCCTGCCGCAATTCCGTCGTGATGTCGCCGAAGGCGGGAGGAAGCGGCAGCCCCAGGCGCGGGTACTCCTCCTCCGGCCAGTACACGCGCGCCCCCACCACCTCCACCGCGCCGAAGCGGCTCAGGCCCTTCACCCACTCGCGCGCCGCCTCGAAGGGCAGCGAGCGGTCCACGCCCAGCATCACCTTCAGCGGCCGCTCGCCCCGGGCCCACGCCTCCAGCGGCGCCGCGTCGCGCACCACCAGCAGCGGGACGACCAGCGCCTGCGCCAGCCGGTCCACCGTGCCCCCCACACTCAGGAAGGGCGCCTCGTCACTCGGTGCCGCCGTCACCACGAGCGAGGCCTTCTGCTCCCGCGCGTAGGCATCCACCACCTCGGCCGGGTCCCCGGTGAGCAACACACGCTCCACCTTCGCGCCCGACTTCTCCAGGCGCTTCGTCTGGTCGGCCAGGGCGGCCTCGGCCGCGTCGGTCAGCGCCCGCCCGAAGGCCCGCGCGGAGTTCGGGTTCAGCACGTGCACCAGGCGCAGAGGCTCTCCCGTCTTCCGGGCGAGCTCAGCGGCCAGGGTGGATGCGCGCAGCGCGGCATCGGAGAAGTTCGTGGCGCAGACGATGGACATGTCGCTCTCCCAGCTTCAGTTGTGCGGCTCGGTTCGAGGTGAAGACCTTTCACCTCCCGTGCCAGTGCTTACTTCGCGGCGGGCGGCGCGCGAAGCACCTGCTCGGCGCGCACCTCGTTCACCAGGGGCTCACCCTGCTCGAAGGCCATCACGCTGGCCAGTGTCGTCTCGGCGATGTTGGCCAGGGCCTCGTGGGTGAGGAAGGCCTGGTGCGAGGTGACGAGGACGTTGGGGAAGGTGAGCAGCCGCGCCAGCACGTCGTCCTGCAGCACCTGCCCGGAGAGGTCCTGGAAGAAGATGCCCTCCTCCTCCTCGTACACGTCCAGCCCCGCGCCGCCGATGCGTCCTGCCTTCAGCGCGTCGAGCAGGGCCCGGCTGTCGATGAGCGCGCCGCGGCCGGTGTTGATGAGCAACACACCCTTCTTCATCCGCGCCAAAGCCGCCGCGTCCACCATGTGGCGCGTGCCCGGTGTGAGCGGCACGTGGAGGGAGATGACGTCCGACTCGGCGAACAACACGTCCAGCGGGACGAAGGCCACGCCCGCCTCGCGCTCGAAGTCGGCGTCGGGCGCCACGTCGTAGCAGAGCACCTTGCAGCCGAAGCCCCGGAAGATGCGAACCGCCACGCGGCCGATGCGGCCCGTGCCCACCACGCCCACCGTCTTGCCGGCGAGGTCGAAGCCCACCAATCCGTCGAGGGAGAAGTTCCAGTCGCGCACGCGCGCGAAGGCGCGGGGGATGTGGCGGTTGAGGGAGAGCACCAGCGCCACCGCATGCTCGGCCACCGCGTGCGGTGAGTACTCCGGCACGCGCGTCACGCGAATATCCAGCCGCTGCGCCGCCTCCAGGTCCACGTGGTTGTAGCCCGCCGAGCGCGCCGCCACGAGCCGCACCCCGCCCCCATGCAGCGCTGCCAGCGTGGCTGCGTCCACCTTGTCGTTGACGAAGGAGCACACCGCGGGAAAGCCATCCGCCAGCTTCGCCGTCTGCAACGTCAGGCGCGGCTCGAAGAAGGTGAGCGCATGACCGAAGTGCGCGTTGGTCTTCTCAAGTGCCTCACGGTCATAACGATGGGTGTCGAAGACGGCCAGCCGCATGTCTGCTCCCCTGCCCGGCTGGACTGCATGCCCGCCGTATCCGCCCGGGTGTCAGTGCAAGGCCCGCTCCAGTCACCGGCCCCGCCGTACCCGCACGGGCCGCGCAAAAGCTGCGCACACCGGGGCGACGCGGCAAAAGCTGCGCGCCAGGCGAGCGGCGGTTGGCTCGGCAGCGAGCTTGCGACTTCGCATTTCAGGGCGCGCGGAGGGGCCGAGGCCTACCTTGGTGGGAAGAGTTCGCGACCGGAGGAGCCATGTTCCGCTGTAAGGCCTGTGGAGCGTTCAACCGTGTGCGCGAGCCCCGTCCGCCGGGCTCGCCCGAGTGCGGCCGCTGTCACTCCGCGCTGGACGTCACCGGCGCCCCGCAGGAGGTGGATGGCGAGGGGCTGGACCGCGCCGTCCTCGGCTCCCCGGTGCCGGTGCTGCTCGACTTGTGGGCCCCCTGGTGCGCGCCGTGCCGCGCCGCGAGCCCCATCGTGGAAGCGGTGGGACGGGCGCAGGCGGGACGGCTGCTGGTGCTGAAGCTGAACACCGAGCAACACCCCCACGCGGCCAGCACGCTGCGGGTGCAGGGCATCCCCACCTTCGTGGTGTTCGCGGGCGGGCGCGAGGTGGCGCGGCGCAGCGGGGTGATGCCCCGCGCGGAGCTGGAGCGGTGGGTGATGACGTCGGTGGCACAGGGCGGCGCGAACGCCACCGCTTGAGCCACCGCGTGCAAGGAGGCACGTCATGGAGGATGGCGCCGCGCTGTTGACGGACCTCTACCAGTTGACGATGGCGGAGGCGTACCTCGACGAGGGGCTGTGGGACGAGGCGGTGTTCAGCCTCTTCGTCCGGCGCCTCCCGGAGCACCGCAACTACCTGCTCGCGGCGGGGCTGGAGGACGCGCTCGACGTGCTGGAGCGCCTGCGCTTCCGCGCGGAGGACCTGGACTGGATGGCCTCGCTGGGGCGCTTCTCGGACCGGCTGCTCGGCTGGCTGGAGCGCTTCCGCTTCAGCGGGGACGTGGACGCGGTGCCGGAGGGCACGCCGGTGTTCGCCCAGGAGCCGCTGCTGGAGGTGCGCGCGCCGCTGCCGGAGGCGCAACTGGTGGAGACGTACCTGCTCAACCAGGTGCATCTCCAAACGCTCGCGGCGTCCAAGGCGACGCGGGTGGTGGAGGCGGCGGCGGGGCGCCCGGTGATGGAGTTCGGCCTGCGGCGCATCCACGGCGCGGACGCGGGGCTGAAGGTGGCGCGCGCCGCGTACGTCGCGGGGGTGGACTCCACGTCCAACGTGCTCGCGGGGAAGCGTTACGGCATTCCAGTGGCGGGCACCATGGCGCACAGCTACGTGCAGGCGCACGACGACGAGTTGGAGGCCTTCCGCGCCTTCACGCGCGTGTACCCGGACGCGACGCTGCTGGTGGACACCTACGACACGCTGCATGGGGTGCAGCACGCCATCCGCCTGGCGCGCGAGCGGGGCGAGGACTTCCAGGTGCGCGCGCTGCGGCTGGACTCGGGTGACCTGCTGGCGCTGTCGCGCGCGGCGCGGGAGATGCTGGACGAGGCGGGGCTGCACGCGGTGCGGCTCGTCGCCAGCGGCGGGCTGGACGAGGACGCTGTCGCGAGGCTCGTCGCGCACGGCGCGCCCATCGACACCTTCGGAGTGGGGACGGCGATGGGCGTGTCCGCGGACGCGCCCTCGCTGGACATGGCGTACAAGCTGGTGGAGTACGCGGGCCGCGAGCGCGTGAAGCTGTCCGAGGGGAAGGTGCTCCTGCCGGGCGCGAAGCAGGTGTACCGGCAGGAGAAGGACGGCGTGGCGCGCGGGGATGTCCTCACCCGGCGCGGAGACGTGGTGCAGGGAAGGCCGCTGCTCCGTCCGGTGATGCGCGCGGGGAAGCGGCTGCCCGGAGCCTCCCCGCCGCTGGCGGACGTGCGGGCCCGCGCGAGGCGGGAGGTGTCACGGCTCCCGCGCGAGGTGCGCGCGCTGGCGCCCGCGAGGCCACCGTACCCGGTGAAGGTGGGCACGGAGCTGGAGCGGGCGCGCGCGGCGCAGGTGGAGGCGTGGTCCGCGGCGCCCTGAGCCTCAGTTGCCCGAGAGCATGCGGGCGTCGTACACGCGGACGAAGCCCCCGGTGGTCCCCGGGTTGCCGCCACCGCTCACCACGACGTTCCCGGTGGAGGTGAAGGCGAGCCGGGTGACCCGCGTCCCGGCGCCTCCGGACATGCTGACATGGGTGACGGGGCCTGGGGTCCGCGTCTGCAGGTTCATCAACGAGAACCAGCCCCTGCCCGCATTGGAGCTGTTGGCAATCGCCTCATACCCGCCGATGAGCAGCGCGCCCGTGGACGAGAAGGTCTGCGCGAGGACGACGCCCGGCCCGCTCGAGGACGAGGCGCTCCACTGCACATTCCCATCCGTTCCCACCCAGTGGTGCGTGAAGCCCCCCGGAGCCGAAAGGCTGATGGAGGTAAAGGAGCTCGTCTCCCCCGTGGGGCTGACGGCGAAGTCGTACCAGGAGCTGGCCGTCGCCCACACCCGAGAGCCCTCGGTGGTGAACTTCTGGTGGTAGCTCTTCAGGAAGATGTGCTGCTCGGGCGTCCCACCGCGCGTGTACGCGGTGCCGGACACGTAGACCCGCCCCTCGGGGTCCACCCCCAGGCCAGAGGAGTAATTGAAATCGCCATCACTGAAGAGCACGCTCCAGCGCTCGGTCCCCTCGGGCGTGAGCGAGATGAGCTCGAGCTGCCGCGTGGTCTCGGGGGAGCCCAGGCTCACCAGCGCGTAGACGTGCCCGCTGGCGCTCACCGCGAGGCCCTGCGTGAACGGGAACGAGCCCTCCGGGGTATGGCCCCACAGCTCACGCCCATCCGCGGCGCGGCGGGTCACCCGGCCGTCGAAGTTCAGAAGGGATACCCTGGGCGGGGGACTCACGGCCCGCGTGCGTGTCTGTCATTGACGGTGAAATCGGGAGAGCCGCCTGACGGGACACGCGGGCACTGCTGCTCACGTCCAGGGCCTGCCTGGCCAGCAGGCCCCAGCTCCAAGGTCCTGGGGCGCGGCGCGGGCACTGTCATGAGACAGCAGTGCCCGCGAGACCGCCTCCCGACCCCCATTGGGAAGAGCGCGAGCATGGGAGGACTGTCCCACGCCGCGCCCGTCCCTTCCTCACGGTTCCATCACGTTCGCATCAAGATGAAGGCACGAAACAGATAGACCTTCACGGAGGCGAAGCTCAGGGCACCTCCGCCACGCAGCGTCCCTGCCGGCAGCGGGGGACGAAGGACGGATAGGCGCACGAGCCACTGCTGACGCAGATGGGGGACCCGGTGCAGTAGCGAGCCACTTCCGCGGCGGCCCGGGTCTCGAAGTCCGCGCGGCCGGCGGTGTTCACCATGGGCGGCGGGCACGTCCCGGAACCCGTGCAACGGCCGTCGAGGGTGGCCGCCACGCAGTCCTCGTCCTGCTCGCACGCGGCGTGCTCCGCGCGGAGGCTCTCCAGCGCGCAGTACGCCGTCTTCAGGCGCGGGCAGTGGTAGTCCTCGTTGGCGCAGCCCGGATACGTATACGTCGCCTGCGGATGGATGGGCGGCGAGCACGCAAGCTGGTCCGGACTGCTCGGACACTGCCGTTCGTCCGTCGAGCCCGCCGGGCAGCTCCAGCTCCCGTCGGTGCACACAGGCTGCGTGAGGATGTCCGAGCACTCCCGGCAGCAGGTGGGCATCTCGGACGCCACGCACTCCGCCACCGTCACGTCGTCCGGCCCCGCATCCTGTGGCGTGCCTTCCTTGGAGTCCGCCCCACCCGAACTGCAGCCCAGCCATGCGGCCCAGAGCAGCAACATTGTCAGTTTACGCATCTGCATCCCTGCTTTGCTTGGCGGCCCCGCCGGCATCCTCAATGGAACCCGGCGCGCCCGCAAGCAGGACTCCTCGTTTGAAGGCCAGGAGTGCATGTGCGTTGTCCGCGGGGCGACGCGGTGACGGGGCCGCGACGTCTGTCCATGCCCCGGTGGGCCCCAAGCCTGCGCGCCCGTGCCCTCCGGGATGAGCGTCCCTCACCCCACCACGCTCGCCGTGCGGCCGGACGGAGCCGTGCGCCGCGCCCGCGCGCCGTCGAACGCGAACGCCCCGCTGCCAATCAGCGCCTGCGTCACCAGCGCGAGGATGAGGAACGCGACGTACTCCCAGCCGCCACCAGTGTTGGTGAACATCCACCCGTTGGCGACATGAGGCTTGAGCGCGCCGAGCATCACCGGCACCAGCCCGAGCGCCACGAGGCGTGTGCGGAACCCGGCCACCAGCGCCAGCCCGCCGAGCAGCTCCGCCAGGAACACGGGCCACGCGGTCCACCCGGGGAAGCCGTGGGCCTCGAAGAACTGCGCCGTGCCCGCGAAGGTGAAGATGAACGCCTTGGCACCCGCGTGCGCGAGGAACACCGCGCCCAGGGCGACACGGAGCACGGTGGCGCCCGCGTCGCGAGCGGAAGCAGAGGACAGGAAGGACTCGATGCGGCTCATGACGGCGACTCCTCGAAGCGAGAGGGGACGAATTCCCCTCGGACGCTCCATGGAATGCCGTCCTCACCACCGCGCCGGAAGGGGCGGCTCGCGAACGAATCGTTCTCCCAGCAGAACAATCATCCCCACCGTGGGGAGCGGAACTCCGCGGCCAGCACATCGAGCAGGGCCCGCAGGCGCGGGGCGGGAGTCCGGCCGGACGCATGGACGGCGTAGATGCCCAGGGGCCGGGGCGCGAAGTCGTCGAGCACGGTGACGAGCCGGCCGGAGCGCAGGTCCTCGTCCACCATGAAGCGCGGCAGCATGGCGAGCCCGATGCCCTGGGCCGAGGCCTCGCGGAGCATGGTGCCGTTGCCCGTGGCCAGCGAGCCGGACACGGGCACGCGGATGCGCCCTTCCGGGCCATAGAAGCGCCACTCGTCCTCGGTGCGCAGGTGCGTGTAGCGCAGGCAGTCGTGGTGGATGAGGTCCTCGGGCCGCTCGGGAGTCCCCCGCCGCTTCAGGTACTCAGGCGCCGCGCACACGTGCAGCGACGTGGTGGCCAGCTTGCGGGCCACGAGGCTGGAGTCGCGCAGGCGGGTAATCCGGAGGGCCACGTCCACGCGCTCCTCCACGAGGTCCACGAGCCTGTCGCTCAGCACGACGTCCACGGTGGTGTCCGGGTGCGCGGCGAGGAACCGGGCCAGCGGCGCGGCGAGGTACAGCTGCGCGAAGCTGACGGGCACGTTGAGGCGCAAGGTCCCCCGGCCCGCATCGGACGCACCGCGCGTGGCGGCCCCTGCCTCCTGGAGCATCCGCGCGCAGTGCGCATACACGCCCAGGCCCGCGTCGGTGACGGTGAGCTTGCGCGTGGTGCGGATGAGCAGCCGCTCGCCGACTCGGGACTCCAGCCGGGCCACGCGTGCGCTGACCACGGACTTCGACACCCCGAGCGCCGTGGCCGCCTGGGTGAAGGAGCGGTGCTCCACGACGCGCGCGAAGCACGCGAGGCCGAGCAGGTCATCGAAGAGGGGTTCGCTCACCGGCACAGACTGCCACGGCGGCGCGAGGCCGATGAAGGCCGGCGCTCGCGCCACCGCTCCCCGCTCCGGGTCGGGCCCCACGCCCACGCTTCAGCTTCCCCAAGCCTTCACGTGACATGGGTTTGGGAACCGGGTGAGGAGAACTCAATTCCCAAGAGCCCTCCATGGGGCCTGTTCCCGGACGGGGAAGAATCACCCGGGGCACCCCGCCCGCCACGTTGCGCATCCGCGCGTGGCGGGGGGGGAAGGGGCGCCCCGGGGCGTGCCTGCTGCGCCCTCTCCTCCTCGTCCGCTTCGACGACGAACTCCACGGCGAGGCGGCGAGGTGGAACTTCCTGGCGCTTGGGCACGCACGCCCTCTCCAGGAGCAAAGCCCGTACCGGCCCCCGTCCCTCGGGAGGGACACCGGACGCGCGCAACCCCTGCGCCGTCCCCGGTCCCCGGGCGCAACCGCTGCGCGCATCCGCTCCCAGCGCCACAAATGCAATAGAAGTGCAAATACGACACATGACACCCACACCGTCACGTGGTGTTGACGTGAAGTGTGCGCGCTGCGTCGGTCCTTCCCTTCACAATGCGGCCTCCCCAAACCACGAGGACCGTATGACACGAGGATTCGCAACGAAGACGTGGCTCTGGCTCGGACTGTGGAGCACGCTGGCCGCGGCTTCGGGACTGCCCGAGACGCCGGCTCCCCAGGCAAGCCTCATCTCGCCGTGGACCCAGGCCGCGTCGATGAGCCGGTATCGCTACTCGCACACGGCCACGCTGCTGCCGTCGGGCAAGGTGCTCGTCACCGGCGGCGCCAGCTCGGGCGGCGTGACAGCCACCACCGAGACGTATGACCCCGCCACCAACACGTGGGCGCCTTCCACGAACCTGGGCGTGGCCCGCTCGGGCCACACCGCCACGCGGCTGCCCTCGGGCCGGGTGCTCGTCGTCGGCGGTAGTACCAGCACCACCGTCCACGCGAGCGCGGAGCTGTACAACGCCACCACCAACACCTTCACCGCCACGGGCGCCATGGTGACGGCGCGCCGCAACCACAAGGCGGTGTTGCTGCTCTCGGGTCAGGTGCTCGTCGTCGGCGGCTTCGGCACCACCGCGTACAACAGCGCGCTGCGCAGCGCGGAGCTCTACAACCCGTCCACGGGCCGGTGGACGGCCACGGGCTCGCTGTCGACGGCGGCGGGCACCGTCACCGCCACGCTGCTCGAGGACGGGCGCGTGCTCGCCATCAATGACGACGGCGTGGTGGCCGCCGCCGAGGTCTACACCCCGTCCACCGGCACCTGGACGCGCGTGTCGGACCCGCCGGCGTTCTCTGGACACGCGGCGGTGCGGCTGGACTCGGGCCTGGTGCTGGCCACGGGCCAGGAGCAGTACTGGTACGACAGCGGCGCGTGGCTGTACTTCCCGGAGGACGACTATTGGGAGTACGTCTCCTACGCCAACGAGGCGCGCCGCCGGGGCCACTCGCTGACGCTGCTGCCCTCGGGCCAGGTGCTCGTCGCGCGCGGCACGCGCAACCAGATTGGCGGCAGCGCGGAGCTGTTCGACCCCGACTCCTGGTCCCTGTACGTCGTGGGATCGGATGCGGCCACCACCGGCCACACGGCGACGCTGCTGCCCTCGGGCGGGGTGCTCGTCGTGGGCGGCACCAGCCAGGAGGAGCCCGAGTGGTACTCCTCCGCGGAGATCTTCACGGAGCCGTGAGCTCCGGCGGCCCCCCGCCCCACGCACCCGCACGCCGGGTGCAGCCCACCCCATGGGGCGGGGAGGCCATCTGGTTCCACCCCTGGGACGCGTGCTCTACTCGCGCGCGTCCCGCATGGAATCCTCCCAGCTCGTCGCCTCGTGGCTCCAGGGTCGTGCCACCCTCGGTCCGGACCTGGAGCTCCGGCTCGCGCCCCGCACGGTGTCCGCCCTCGCCGCCAAGCTCCGGCGCGCGTACACGTGGATTGCCACCCAGGCGCTCGTCAGCCCGTACCAGGACGTGCAGTTCGGTGACCCCGTCGTCCTCACCGGCGCGGGCACCCGCGTGGAATTGGGCCCGGTGGGCTACTCCGCCTACGTGCTCCTGCCGCTGCTCAACCTCGCCACCTCGCAGCGCCTGCTCTTCGTCGGCGCGCCCGGGCGCGGAAAGACGACCATGGCCACGCTGGTGGCCCTCATCGCCGGAGGCGCACCGGACGAGGTGCGCCGCAGCGTGCAGCACGGCCACCCACAGCTCACACTGACGGATCTGCTCGGCAGCCCGCTGCCCAGTGAGCTCATCCGCGCCGAGGACGCCAGCCACATCCGCGTCGCCTGGCGCCGCTGGCTCACCCAGCGCGTGAAGATTGTCGACGAGTACAACCGCATCCCCACCAAGACGCAGTCCGCGCTCCTGTCCCTCATGGCGGAGGGCTACGCGGAGATGTTCGAGCAGGTGGTGGAGTGCGGCCGCTCCGCGTGGTTCCTCACCGCCAACGACGACCAGGGTGGCGGCACCTTCCCCGTCATCGAGGCGCTGAAGGACCGCATCGACCTCGTGGTGCGCAGCATGCCCTTCCACTCGCACCACCTGGAGACGCTCGCGAAACGCGTGGCCGAGGGCACGGTGCCGGGCCAGTTCGTCCCCGCGGACCTCGTCTTCACCTCCGAGGAACTGGACGCGCTGGAGCACGAGGTGCGCGCCGTGCCAGTGCCACCCACGGTGCTGGAGCTGCTGGGCTTCTTCGCCGGGCAGCTCGAATTCTGCCAGCGCGCGTCCGGGCAGCTCGAGTACATGCTGAAGGACACGCTGCACCTCGCCGGCCGCCGCGTGGCGCACGTGTGCACGGAGGACTGTCCGCTCGACAAGAGCGTCAACCTCTGCACGCAGACGGAGAACGGCGTCTCCGCCCGCGCGTACCAGGCGGTGCTGCTCTTCACCAAGGCGCTGGCGTACTTCCGCGGCTCGACCGAAGTCACCGTGGAGGACCTGCGCCAGGTGCTCCCCTGGGCGCTGCACGAGAAGCTCAAGCCCAACCCGCAGAGCGCCTTCTTCCAGAAGCCCGAGCACGCGGTGCACCTGCTCGACCGCATCGGCTGGGTGCGCCAGCTCTTCGACGCGGCCGTGGTGCAGCAGGCCGCCTATGCGAAGGTGCGCGAGCCGGTGGCGAAGCTGAAGGCCCAGGCCGAGGCGGGCCCGGCCGGACTCGACGCGGGCGAGGTCCGTCGGAGGATGAGCGACATCCAGCAGGTGATGGAGAAGGTGCTCCAGAAGCAGGAGCTCAACGGCCCCGTGCACGAGGACCTCGTCCTCCTCAAGAATCTGCACGGCCGCTACGGCGCGTACCTGCGCGGCCTGGAGCGGCGTGGCAGGACGGAGGGCGCATGAGCGACGCCTGGGACGCACGCGTGCGCGAGCTGGCCACCCAGGGCCCGCGCCGGCACTCGGACTGGGACGCGGAGCTCTTCGAGACGCTCGTCCATGACGCCGCCGCGGCGCTGCGGGCCGCGCTCCACGCCGAGCCGCGCCGGGACGCGGTGGCGGGCGCGTGGCTGAAGCTCGCCGCCGAGGCGGTGGGCCTGGGCCAGGTGGACCGCGCCAGCGCGCGCTACCTCCTCACCGGCCGGGGCCGCGTGCCGGAGTCGGTGACGCTGATGGGGCGCTGCCTCTTGCAGCTCGCGCCCGCGCAGCTCCCCGCGTACCCCGCGGAGCAGGCCGTGGCGCTGCTCGCGCGCACGTGGAACCTGTGCGAGGGCCTGGCCGCGCAGCCCCCGTGGCTCAACCGCTATGTCGCCTCGGCGGCGGCGGAGGCGCCCGCGCTGGAGAAGCTGGACGAGTTCCTCGCCACCACGCTGGCCCCGGCCCTCGCGCCGTCGCGGGAGTCCACGTTCTCCGGCCCCTTCACGCTGGCGATGCTCGACACGCGCAAGGTGATGGACGAGTTCCTCCCCGGGGACATGCACCTCGCGGCGCCCTCCGTCCTGTGCGTGCACGACCGCCGCGCGGAGGACGTGAAGGTCGGCCTCTTCCTCGCGCCCGAGGGAAAGGCGCGCTTCCTCGGACTCCTGCCGTGCCTGGGCACCTGGACGGAGGGGACGCCGCCGACACTGGAGCTGAGGCCGGGCGCGGTGCGGGTGAACAAGCGGGTGGCCACGCTGCCGCTGCTGGGCACGCCCCACCAGACGCTCGCCGCGCGCAGCGGGTACGTGGTGGCCAGCGCGGTGGACTCGCAACGGCTGTGGGTGCTGGACACGCCATGACGGACGCGGCCCTCCAGCAGACGCCCGTGCACGAGGCGCTGGAGCCGGAGCTCCAGCAACAGGTGGACGTGTGCTGGCGGCGCGCGCAGGGGCACTGGTCCCACTTCCTGCTGCTCGGCGAGCCGCGCGCGGCGAAGCAGGGCTGCGCGCTGGCGCACATCAACCTCATCAGTCGGCAGGTCTGGTTCAACGCCCGCGAGCTGCGCGAGCGGCACCTGCTGGACAGCCTGGAGGCGGTGCTCGCGCACGAGGTGGGGCACCACGTGCGCTACCCGGGCAGCCTGGGCGTCTCCGCGCGCATGCGGATGATGGAGAAGACGCTGCTGCCGCTGGGGGACTACTCGCTCATCAACGTCTTCTGCGATTTGCTCATCAACGAGCAGCTCGGCGCGGACGAGACGCTCCGCCCGCAGCTCATCGCCATCTACCGCGCCTTCCAGAAGGACTACCGCTGGAAGCAGGACCCGGCCTTCTTCTTCTACCTCTCCGTCTACGAGGAGCTGTGGCGCCTGGAGCCGGGGCACCTGATGGGGCGGGAGTCCGCTGCCTTCTCGAAGCAGTTCCCCGACGCGCGCGCGGACGCGCAGCTGATGGCGCAGAACCTCTTCCACCTGGGCCCCAACGTCTACACGCAGTTCCTCTACTTCCTCTCCATCTGCACCCGCTACGTGCAGCCGATGAAGGGGGAGCTGCCAGAGAGCACGGACCCGCAGGCCTGCTGCAAGGACGCGCCGCGCCCGGAGGACTGGGCGGAGGCGCTCACCCCGGGGGCGCGGGAGAAGGAGGCCGTGCGCCGCGCGCTCGCGGAAGGGTGGCTGGACAAGGAGAACGCGGACCGGCTCGTGGGCGACAAGTGCCGCGAGCGGCGCATCGCCTCGCTGCCCGGCCAGGGGACGGCGGACGCGGAGGCGGTGCCGGAGGTCATGGCGGCGTACTACCGGCAGGAGGCGGAGCGCCACCTGCTGCGCCCTCCGGACCGGCTGCACCTGGGCGAGGCGGTGGTGCCCACCACGCTGGAGGAGTGGGAGCTGGGAGACGCGCTGCCCACCGTGGACTGGCTGGCCACCCTGGCGCTCCGGGGAGACAGGCTGGGCGCGGTGATGCCACTCAAGCGCGAGCGCATCGCGGACTACGAGGGCATGGACGTACCGCTGTGGCAGCCGCGCGTGGAAATCTACCTGGACGTCTCGGGCTCCATGCCGGACCCGCGCGCCACGCTCAACGCGATGACGCTGGCCGCGCAGATTCTCTGCGTGGGGGCGGTGCGCGCGGGCGGCTGGGTGCGGGCGCTGCTCTACTCGACGGACTTCGTGGCGTACTGGACGTGGTGCCGCTCCGAGCTGGAGATGTCGCGCTTCCTCATGCACTACATCGGCGGGGGGACGCGCTTTCCCTTCGCGCGACTGGCGGACTCGGTGCGCGAGCAGCGCGGTCGTCAGCCCACCCGCGTCGTCATCACCGACCGGGACTTCGACACCAACCACGACGAGGACGCGAGCCACGCGCGAATCTTCGCCGAGGCCGCGGACGCCTCCGCGCCGCTCGTCCTGCTGCTGCACCACCCCGACCCCGAGCGGGTGTCGCGCTACCGGAAGCAGGGCGCGCGCGTGGCCGAGGTGATGGAGCTGGAGCATTTCCCGAAGGTGGCGGCCGCGCTCGCGCACGCCCTCTTCCAGGAGGAACGCCATGTCGCGCCTTGAGCGCCTGTTCGGCCGCAAGAGCGGCACGCCCGCCGGCCCCGACGAGCGGCCGCTGCTGGACCTGGCCCCGCTGTGCGAAGCGCTGACGCGGCGCCGCCCCGCGCTGGAGCGCAAGGACGTGGAGCCGGTGCTCATGCGTGCCCGGCTCGCGGACTTCCAGAGGGACCACGGGCTGGAGCCGCTGCCGCCGGAGTCCTTCCTCACGCTGTGCGAAGGCCTGGACGCCGAGGGCTGGCGAAGGCTGGCGCTGGTGACTTCCGCGCTGGAGGAGGCTCCGGTGGGCACGGCGGTGGCGTCGCTGGCGAAGGCGCGCGGTGTGGAGAAGCAGGTGCGCGAAGGCTTCGCGGACTTCGCGCGGCAGGCGCGGCTGCTGACGCTGGAGCTGCTCGGACAGAGCCCACTGCGGCTGGAGGAGCTGGCGCGCCGGTGGGCCGCATCCCTGGGCGCGGGCTTCCAGGGAGAGACGGACGAGCAGAGCGCGGAGCGGCTGGCGCGGCTGGACTACGCGAAGCTGCTGGCGGAGGCGGAGCGGGCGAAGAAGGCGGCGGAGGCGCGGCAGGAGAAGCTGAAGAAGCTGCGCGAGGCACAGGACGCGAAGCTCTCGCCCCGGGGGAAGTGGTAGCCATGCTCGAGACGCCCGCGAGCGCCGGCACGGCGTACCCGGCCGAGGACCTGCGCCGCTACCAGTTCCACACCGGCGCGCCGCTGACGGCGCTGCGGCCGGACGAGCCGTGCCCGGTGCTGTATCGGGATTTGGGCCCGGTGGCGCTGCGGCGGCATCTCCGGGGCACGCTGCCGAGACTGGCGGGTCCGCTCACGCCGCTCCTCTACATGCGCACGGTGGACTTCCGCGAGCCGTATACCGACTACGAGAACACCGGCCGGCTCGTCTTCCTGCGACCGCTGCAGGTGCAGCCGTGGCGCTCGGGAGTGCCCGGCGTGTTCGTGGCGAGGGCCACGCGGCCGGTGGACCTGTCCACGGTGGCGTACTGCCCGGGCACCCTTCCGCTGGAGTCGGTGGAGCCGCTGGCGCGCGAGGTGTCGGACGCGGCGGAGCTGCGCGAGGCGCTCGGCGGTAGGGAATACGACGAGCAGGTGGCCGGGGCGCTGAATGCGCTAGATGGGCTGGTGGCGGAACTGGAGGCGACGGAGGCAAGCGCCGAGCCGCTGCGGCGGGCGCTCCAGTCGCACCTGCGCGACGAGCGCCTGCGGGCACGCGAGGAGCTGGCACGGCTGGGCGTGGAGGAGAATGACCTGTGCGCCGCGTGGCACCACCTGCCGAGGGAGCGTCGCGCGCTGCTGAAGGAGGCCCTGCCACGGTTGGAGCTGGCGCGAATCGTGGAAGGAGGCACGACGCCATGAGCGCCGCGAAGCCCCTGCCCGCCCTCGTCCCCTGGGAGGCCTGCCGCGCGCTGACGTGCAGCGTGCTGCCGGTGCGGCTCGCGTGCAACCTGCGCTGCCCGTTCTGCTTCTCGCGCTCTTCCATCAGCGCGCTGAAGCACGAGACGTCGGACCTCCTGCACCTGGACGTGGCGCGCTACTACCGCGACGCGCGCGAGCGCGGGGCCACGCGCCTGGTCATCACCGGAGGTGGTGAGCCACTGCTGCGTCCGGAGACGGTGGTGCACCTCGTGCGCGAGGGCCGCCGCTTCTTCAGCGAGGTCGCCCTCTTCACCAACGGCACGTTCCTCACCCGCGCGCTGGCGGAGGAACTGGCGGACGCGGGCCTGTCCTACGTCTGCTGGTCCCGGCACGCGGTGGACGACGCGGACAACCGGGCGCTGATGGGGAAACAGGCCCCGCTGCGCGCTGACTTCCTGGAGGCCGCGAGGCCGCTCAAGGTCCGCGCCACCTGTGTCATGGCGAGAGGGCACGTGGACGGGCCGGAGGACGCGTGGCGCTACATCCGCGCGCTGGCGCCGCTGGGGGTGCGCGAGTTCACCTTCAAGCACACGTACGTGGCCTACGCGCAGTCGGTGTTCCGCGAGTCCCCGGCGGACAAGTGGGCGCGCGAGCACCAGGTGGAAGAGGACGTCTTCGAGGGCCAGGGACAGGTGGTGGGCCGCCTGCCGTGGGGCCCCGTCATTCGCAGGTTCGAGGAGGTGCAGGTTTGTTACTACCGGGAGCCGACGCCGCAGTGGGAGCAGGAGAACGGGCTGTGCCGCTCGCTGAATCTGTTGTCGGACGGGAGCGTGTACGCGTCACTGGAGGACTCGCGGAGCCTGTTGTATCGGCTGAGCAGCTAGCGAAGGCGGTGACTCCGGACCTGGTGGAGACGTTCCGCCCGCTGCTGCCCGTGGGGTACGTGGCGGGAGCGGAGGCCTATCGCCGCGCGGCGGAAGGGCTGACGGCGGACGACCTGACGCAGCACTACACGCGAGGCCTGCGCTTCTTCCACGAGGAGCTGGTGCCGAAGGTGAAGGCACGCCTGAGCGCGCTGAGCGGCGGCGTGTGGCGGTTCGACGACTACGTGGCCTTCGCGGCGGGCAGCGACTGCGACTTCATGAGCCACCTGGTCGAGGCCGTCGCGGCGCGAGAGCCGGTGCGCCTGTATCCCGGGGACTGGCACGGCTTCTCGGTGGGTTGCACGCAGCAGGAGGGCATCCGCTGGGACGCGGAGTCCCCCGGAGCGCTGGCGTGCCTGTGCATCCCCTCGGTGCGCAACGGGCGCGTGACGGAGGAGATGCTGGGTTTCCTCGGGGCGTCGTCGCACTGCCTGCTCAACCTGAACCTCTACCCGACGCTGTCCGCCGGCGAGCGGACGGAAGTCGCCGGCCAGTTGTTGCCGCTGCTGCCGAAGTCCGTGCTGTCCATCAGCTTCAGCCGGGGCTTCGGGCTGACGGCGTCGCAGCTCGGCGTGGCGCTGGTGCACAAGGACCACCCGTACCGGAAACGGTTCGAGACACAGTGGAACTGGCACACGTACTTCTTCAATGCGCTGGCGGCACGGGCGTTCCTCGCGGTGGACCTGGAGCGGATGCAGGCAGTGGATGCCGAGCGACGCGCCTGGGTCGGCGTGTGGCTCGCCGAGCACGGGCTGCCGGTGGTGGAGGGCGGCAGTTATTACGTGAAGTCCTTCCGCGTGCAGGGCGAGCTGCCGGAGTACCTCACGCCGCTCAAGCGTGGAGACGTGGTGCGGTTGTGTTTCAAGCCGCCGCAGGTGGGGTGAGAGGGCGCGATAGCGGCAAGAGCAACCGGGGCCCCTCGCGCCGCGGCGCTTGCGTCACAGCTGCGGTCAGACGGGGAGTGGGTAACACCGCGTTCCCAGGGCGACAACCCGCTGGAGGGAGTGACTCATGGTGACTCGTCGAGCGATGGCCGCCTTCCTGTTGATGGCAACCGCATGCAGCAGCAGTTCGCGCTTCGTCCGGTTGGACACGGGTGATGGCGCGCCCCGCGTCCATGTCCCCAGGCGGGACGAGGCAGGGCCCGTGGTCGTCGATGGCAGTGAGTTCCATGAAGCCATGGCCTCACTGGCGAGGCAGATGCGCCCTACGTCCCGGCCCCAAGAAGCAGCAATGCAACTTTTCGAGGTCGATGCGCGCAGTGGCACATACCTCTACGAGCCCCGCAGCCACCGCCTCATCCCAGTGAAACCAGGTGAGCACCTGGATGAGGAGCTTCCCACACCGGCTGTCGAGCTGACGCGTGCCTATCTCCGCTGGTGCGAACGTGCCGGGAAGAAAGGTGACTGCCTGCGCCTGCTGGTGGAGAGCCCGGTCGTCACAGGTGATGGCCGCTATGCACTGGCCATGGCCTTCGCACAGGCCTCCATCCAGGACGAAATGATGGAGGCGTTCAAGAACATGGCAGATCCGCAGGCCATGCTGGCTGCGGCGCTGTGGACGGCGACCATGTACCTCGTGCTGTGGACGGTGCCGGAGCCTGTATCCAAAGGCATTGCGGCAACGATGACCGCGGTTCTCATGATCTACCTGGGCGTCGACACGCTCTGGGGGCTCATCGCGGGCTTCAAGCACATGGTGGAAGAGGCAGACCGGGCCACAACGTTCGACCAACTGCGACATGCAGGAGAGCGGTACGGCAACGTGATGGGTAGGAACGCGGCGCGAGCCTTCGCCATGCTGGCAACCGCCGCCATCGGAAACACCGCAGCGGGACTTGCCGCGAAAGTGCCGAATCTGCCTGGCTCCGCTCAGGCTGCCGTGCAAGCCGAGTCACAAGCCGGCCTCTGGCTCCCCGCGGTAGCGCAGATCGAGTCGGTGGCACTCTCGGGTGAGGGATTGACCATTGCCCTGGCACCGGGGGCGACTGCGATGGCCGCCCAGGGGACAGGCGGAGGCGGCAAGGTCCAGATCCATCACATCGCCACGAACAAGAACGAGGTTTCAGCACAGCGCGGCGGGCCATGGACTCCACGCTTCAGGAAGCTCTTCGCCAAGGGTGGCATGTCGATGGAGGACGCGGAGAACAAGATTCCCATCCTCGGCCATAAGGGCCCCCATTCGGAGCGGTATCACCAGCTCGTACACAAGCGTCTGTATGAGGCGACGGAGGAATGCAGCAGCATCGTGGAGTGCAGAGCCGCACTGAAGGCCACGCTCGAGCGGTTGGCACGGGAAATCGCCACGCAAGGCACGGAGCTCAACCAACTCGTCACCCAGCGCGTGGCGCGCTAGATACCGTCCCATGCCGCAACGTTTCTTCCAGCTCTCTGACGACGTCTCCGTCCCGGGCCGCTGGCACCTGGACACTCCGACGGACGACCAGGGACATGAGGAAGATGAACGGCGGTTCAACAAGGGACGTGCGGTCGAGGTAACGGGGCGCCTGAAACTCCCCATCGAGCATGCGGGGAAGCCGCTCGACTTCACCGAAGCAAATCTGAAGGTACCTGTCGTCCACATCCGGGTGGCGTCCATCTTCGCGGAACTGGCGCCCGACGACGTGCAACTCATCCCCGTCGACATCCAGGGTCAGCCGGACCAGTACCTCATCCTCGTGGCCACACGACTTGTCCGCTGCATTGACGAGCAGGCTTCCAGGGTGCAGTTCTGGAAGCCCGAGGATGGGCTGCCTCACAGGGTCGGCAAGTACTACGCCGTGGACGACCTGCACATCGACAAGTCGAAGGTGGGAACCGCCAAGGTCTTCCGTCTCGAAGGCTGGGCGGGAACGCTGGTCGTCTCCGAGGACATCAAGACGGCCATGGAGCGCATTGGGGCGACGGGCGCGAAGTTCGAAGAGGTGTAGTACCCAACACGCCCAAGAAGCTCATGAAAGATCTCCGGAACGAGTGCCGGACAAATTGATGGCGAAATAGAGCTCCTTCAAAGCAATACATATCTCCTGCTCGGGAAAACAGACCTGGGGCGGAAGCTGGGAGCGCAGGTAGGCCACGCCCTGCCGCTGGAAGTGGGCCTCGTTGCGGAAGTACTCCCCTCTGAGGCCACCAAAGAAGTGAACGGGGAAGCCCCAATCCATGGCGGCAAACCGCTCCTCGAGCTCCGTCGCCACCTGGCAGAACCGCTCCTCCGAGAAGTGGGCCTGCACGAGCACGACGCTCAAGTCCGAGGAGCGCGGGTCATCCGTCCCGAAGTCCTTGATGACGGTCTTGTCTATCTCGAGCCCCTCCGCGCCCCGGAAGACCGCGGAGGGCGCCCGCCGTCGCTCCAGCAGGGGGAGTGCGGCCTCCAGGACCGGGTGAAGGGTCCGCTGACGCACGCGCGGTCCGGAAACGCGGCTCCCTATCAGCACCAGGCCCGTCTCATACGCACGTGCGACCTGCTCCAGCTCGGCGAGCCCCACCTGTGAAACACCGAGCAGGTAGTTGGCACGCCCCGACGCGGCACAGATGCGGGAGAAGGGATACTCCCCATGCTGACAGGATGCGCAGATCTCCTCATACCGGTAGCTGCGCTTGAGCTTGATGCGCATGGACAGGAAGCCCCGATAGGCGTCTGTATTTGAGCAGGCGACGTGTGACACATTGCACACCCGCATCACCTGCTCCGAATCTCTCGCAAATGTCTGCATCATCAAGTGCGGGAGCTCGTGCGCGCTATCCGGTTCTTGCCCTCGGCACACCCCCATGTCTCACCCGCCTGGTGTGACAGCGCGTGGGCAATATTCAGATAGAGCCTGGATTTCTACCTAGCGGAAGCTCCCCGCAATCACTCACATCGCGGCTAGGCAATGACCATCCTGGGAACCCATTGTTTCTCGACCGACGAAGAAAAGTGGACTGCGACGGTAACGAGAGACCCGCGTGCCGGCTCCGATTTTGTTTGTGTCAATACGAGCGCTGGGGAAGCGGTCGCGGCGGGCTTCCGTCACTGCACTCGCTGCAACCCGGCCGCGCCTGCCGCCCTCAAGAAGTACGGGAGCATCATCCGGGATGCGTGCGCGCTCATCGAGCGGGTCGAAGAGCCGCCTTCGCTGGACCGCCTGGCGGAGCACGTGGGGCTCAGCCGGTTCTACTTCCACCGCCTCTTCAAGCGGCACGTCGGAATCACTCCGAAGGAGTACGTGGCGACGTACCAGCTCAAGAAGTTCAAGGAGTCACTGCTGAAGGGAATGCCCATCATCGAGGCCATCTACGAGGCGGGCTTCACCTCGACGAGCCGCATCTATGAAAAGGCCACCCGCGAGCTCGGCATGACACCCGCGCAGTTCAAGGCTGGCGGCAGCGGTGTGGTCATCCGCTATACAACCATGACCTCCCCGTTCGGCCAGCTCCTGGTGGCCATGACGGAAAAGGGAACGTGCTCCGTCGACCTCGGAGACTCCTCGGCCCGGCTGCTGGAGCGGCTCACCGCGAGCTTCGCGAACGCCGTCCTCGTCCACGCGGAAGCAGAGCTGAAGGGCCTCGTTGCGCGAGTCACCCGCATCGCGAGCTTCCCGCACACCGACACCGAGCTTCCCACCTGCATCCTGAGCACCGCGTTCCAACGGCGAATCTGGAAGGCCCTGCAGCGTGTCTACCCGACGGAGCTGGAGAAGGGAGCTCCCCCCGCGGACTCCGCCATCCGTGCTCCGGTCGCGCTCGGCAAGCCGCTCCAGCTCCTCGCGCTCACCACCACCAACACCGGCTGGAGGCCGTGGTTCGGGGAGGTGCCCCAGGAGGTCCCCGACACGCCGGCTCCCGCCGTGCTGCACCGGGCCTTGAGGGAGAGCCGCCCATGATGAATGCCTTCCTCTTCATCCTGGTCGTCCTCGTCTGGGGCACGACGTGGATCATGACCCGACTCCAGTTGGGGGTGGTGGATGTGGAGGCCTCCATTGCATACCGCTTCGTGATTGCGAGCGCCGTGCTCCTCGCCATCCTCAAGGCGCGCGGGCTGCCCATGCGCTTCCGCCAGGTGGACCATGTCTTCATCGCCGCGCAGGGGCTCTGTCTCTTCTGCCTCAACAGCCTGGCGGGCTACAACGCGACCCGGCTCCTGCCCTCCGGGCTCGTGGCCGTCGTCCTCTCCACGGTGGTCCTGCTGAACATCGCCGGGCTCTCGCTCTTCTTCCGCGAGCCCGTCAAGCCACGGCTCCTGTTGGGCGCCCTGCTCGCCATCGCCGGACTCGGATTCGTGTTCCGCGGCGACGTGACGGGCTTCGACACCACGTGGGCCCACCTCAAGGGTGGCGCCCTGGCGCTGCTCGCGGCCCTGCTGGTCGCGGCCGGCAACATGCTCGCCGTCCGCAACCGCCGCCACGGGCTGCCCGTGGCGCAGACCACCGGCCTGTCCATGCTCTATGGGGCCGCGGCCTCCATCAGCTCGGTCTGGCTGTCGGGGCGGACCTTCGGCTTCGACGCTTCCCTGCCCTACGTGGGCTCCCTGCTCTACCTGGCCATCATCGGGACCGCGGTCATCTTCACCTGCTACCTCGTCCTGCTGGAGCGGATGGGCGCGGACCGGGCCGCCTACGTGAGCGTGCTCTACCCCGTCGTCGCCCTGGGCATCTCCACGCTGTTCGAGGGCTACGTGTGGTCCTCGTCGGCGATTGGCGGGCTCGTGCTGTTGCTGGGCGGAAATGCCCTCGCGCTGCTCCCGCAAGCCTGGCCCGTGCGCCTGCGCGCCCTGTCGTGACATTGCCAGACACGCCGTGAGCAAGGTCCGGATAGCGCGGACAAAGACAGAACCTCTATCTCTCGAATGGGTCGCTCCGGCACCCCACGAAGGCTCGTCATGCAATCCCCTCCATTGAAAGACGACATCCCACCTGCCCATGACTCCCTCGAGGCCTTCGAGCGGGAGCTGGTGCAACAACTTCCAGCGGGACAGGCGCACCGCCACCTCAATCGTGTCTACCGCAAGCTGATTCCCCGGTGGCACTTCGCCATGCTGAACGACGGTGACCGGAACCAGGCCTTCCGTTCCGCGCTGGAGGCGCAGGTCCGCCCCGGCGACTCGGTGCTGGACGTGGGCACGGGCTCCGGCCTGCTGGCGATGATGGCCATCCGTGCCGGAGCCCGGCACGTGACGTCCTGCGAGATGGTCCAGCCCATTGCCTATCTCGCCCGGCAGATTGTCGCGGCCAACGGGCTGGCCGAGCGCATCTCCATCGTCCCCAAGGCGTCCAGCGACTTGAAGCTCGGACCGGACCTGCCCTCCCCGGCCGATGTCCTCGTCACGGAGACCCTCGACTGCGGCCTCCTGGGCGAGGGCATCATCCCCATCGTCCAACATGCGCGCACCCGGCTGCTCAAGGAGGACGCCCGCATCATTCCGGCGAGGGCGCGCCTGCTGTTCTCGCTCCTCGACAGCAGCGACATCCATCGGACCAATTGCACCTTCGAGGCCAGCGGGTTCGACGTCAGCTCGTTCAACCGGTTCTCGACGCAGGAGTACTTCCCGGTCCGCCTCCAGACGTGGCGCCACACCTTCCTGAGCCACGCCGACACCGTCTTCGAGTTCGACTTCCAGTCAGACGCCCTCGAACCGCGAAGCGTCGAAAGGCCGGTCAGGATTCAGAAGAGCGGCTCCATCCACGGCGTCCTCTTCTGGTTCGAGCTCGACCTGGGCGCTGGCATCCGCCTGTCCAACGCACCTGACAACCCACGCAGCCACTGGATGCAGGCCTTCCAGTGCTTCGAGCACCCCGTCCGCGTCGAGGCAGGCCACACCGTGACGGTGCAGGCCTCCCATGACGCGACGAGTGTCCATTTCTCTCTTGCCCCGTGAATCCTTCCGCCATGAAACACGCGCCCATCAAGTCAGCGCCCGCCGCCATCGAGCTGTCGGACTACGAGTTCTTCAAGCGCTGCCTCGTCCAGTATGGCGAGAGCAACCTGTTCGTCGACACCGAGGAGTGGCTCGCACACGACAACCCCTACCGGCGCACGCTGCGGCCCCATGTCTTCAAGCACCTGGACTTCTCCAGGCCGCTCCGGCGGGCAGAGAGCCTCACGTACACGGGCCTGGCCGCGAACCGGACGCTGCTGACCACCTACGAGCAGGACTTCCTCCTCCTGCCCGAGAGTGGCTTCGAGACCAAGCGCGCCGACTTCGCGGAGTTCTACTCGAGCCGCTCCACCGCGCTGGGCACCGTCGTCCGCTCCTGGCTGGAGCGCTACATCTTCGGCTTCCTGGACCAGGAGGTCACCGTCTCGGGCCCGTGGACCGAGGACTCACTGGACGCGTACTTCCAGGACTTCGTCAAATCGCTCCGCCAGTCCAACGAGAACAAGGCGATGTCCGCCATCCTGGGCTCCACGAACCGCGAGCATGCGGCCAGGACCTTCCTCATCCAGCTCGCCGGAGACTTCCTGCTCGAAGCCTCCGCCATGGCCAGGAACGTGCTCGGCCACTACGGGCCCGTCCAGTCCGAGCTCTTCAAGATTGTCATTGATGAGTATGGATACGGCGTCCATGAGACGAAACACAGCACCTTGTTCCAGAAGCTGCTGCGGACCCATGGGCTGGACGCCAGGCCCCATGCGTACTGGCAGTTCTACCTGACGTCCTCGCTGCTGATTAACAATTATTACAACTGGCTCTCCCGGGACCACTCGCAGTTCTTCCGCTATCTGGGGGCCATCCTCCAGGCGGAGACCGCCTTCATCTATTCGTGCGGGCAGATGGCCGAGATGATGCGCGACGTCTTCGGCTCGAAGGCGGAGACCCAGTACTTCACGGAGCACGTCCACATCGACCATCACCACAGCCAGATGGTCTTCGACCGCATCGTGCGGCCCGCCGTGAAGACCTATGGCGCGGGAATCATCCCGGACATCGTCCGCGGCATCGAAGAGGCCAAGGTGCTGGGGCAGATGGCCGAAGCGGACTTCTGCGACCAGGTCGGCTGGGCGGACGGCGGGAGCCGGTTCAAGGGGCTGCACCCCGCCATCTACGCGAAGATTCGCAGCGGCGAGCTCAAGCCCACCCGGCAGCAGTTCACCGAGCCCCGGGGAGAGCTGTCCGTCACCCATGTCCACGATGGAGACGAGCTCTGTCACATCGACTCAGGGGTGATGCACTTCGTCGTGGGTCATGACCGTCACACCGTCTTGAACGCGGGTGAGGGAACGGTGATTCAGCGCAACAGATTGCATGGCGCCATCATCGACTCGGACGAATGTGTCTACAGCATCTATTCCATTGGGGACCACCGCAAGTGCTTGTCGTGAGCTTCGACCCGCGGCAGGTGAACTTCCTGCAGGTGGGAGCCGAGCGCTACTTCCTGCTCGACCCGGGTGATGGGCCCACGGTGCTCGCCAATGGCAGTTGTCCCCACCGAGGGGGGCCGCTGCACCTGGGGCGGATGGAGGACGGCACGCAGGCGGTCTACTGCCCCTGGCATGTCCGGAAGGTTCCGCTCCGACACCTCCAGAAGACCGCGCTCCCCCTGGTCCTGAGAAGGGATGGCGCTGTCGCCATCCTCCCGGACACGCAGGCGGCCGTGCTCATGCAAAAGAAGACAATCCTGGCCGGTGCGTCCAGGCCCTGTGAGGCCGTGGCGCCCCTGGCCCATGCCGAGTGAGAAAACCATGACCAGCACGAGCAACAACCTGAAGCTTGCTCCGGGCCTTGCCGAGTTCATCCAGCGTTTCGACTCGGTGATGCCGCCTGACTTCTACACCCGGCCCGTCGAGTCGCAGCGGAAGTTGTACGGCAACCTCGTCCGTGAGTTTCACTACGACCGGCCTCCGCGGCTGGCCATCCGCGACGAGCTGCTCCAGGCCGGGGCCCAGCAGCTACCCATTCGCATCTACCGCCCGGAAGGGCCGGGCCCACAGCCCTGCCTGCTCTACCTTCACGGCGGCGGCTTCGCGCTCGGAGGGATGGAGACCCACGACACCATCATGGCGGAGGTCGCCGCCAAGACTGGCGTGACGGTCATCGCCGTGGACTACCGCCTGGCGCCCGAGCACCCGTTTCCGGCGGGACTCGAGGACTGCTACGCGGCCCTCCTGGCCGTCGCCGCGAATCCGGGGCGCTTCGACATCGACCCGCAGCGGCTCGGGGTGGGAGGCGACAGCTCCGGGGGCAACTTCGCCGTCGGGCTGTCGATGATGGTTCGGGAGCGTGGCGGTCCGAAACTGCGGGCACAGGTGATGATCAGCCCGGTCCTGGACCTGCGCCGCTGGGCCGACAAGCCCCCGTCGTCCGAGCCCGGCCTGCCGCTGCTGTCGGATGGCGAGATGCGCTTCTTCACGAGGACGTATCTGGGGCCCGCGATGGAGGTCGAGCACCCGTACGCCTCCCCGCTGCTGGCGGGCAACTTCGCGCAACTCCCTCCGGCGTACATCATGGGAGCGGAGATGGACCCGCTCCGGATTGACGGCGAGCTCTACGCGGAGCGGCTGAGCGCGGCCGGCGTCCCCGTCGAGCTGGCCGTCGAGCCCGGGCTGGTTCACGCGTGCCTGCGTGCCCGCAGTGCGTGCGCGGAGGTCGCGAGCGCCTTCGACCGGTTCTGCGCGGCCACCCGGCGCCTGCTGGCAGGTGAGCCATGAACCCGAGCGCCGCGGCCGTGTCACCCGTCGAGGGCCTGAAACCACAGCCCTTCACGGGCCAGGCCGTCATCGTCGACCCGTACTCCTCGGGTGCCATGCTCGCTCCCGAGTTCCTGGCGCGTGGCCTTCGCTGCATCGCGGTGACGAGCACGAAGGTCCCCATCGCCGTCTATGCGAAGTCCTTCGTCCCCGGTGACTTCGAGAAGGTCATTGCGTTCGAGGGCTCGTTGGATGCGCTGGTCGAGGAGCTCGGCCGGTATTCTCCGCGCTTCGTCATCCCTGGCACGGAGTGTGGTGTCGAGCTCGCCGACCAGCTCGCGGCCAGGCTCTGCCCCCACCTCGCCAACGAGCCGGGCCTCGCGCAGGCCCGACGCCACAAGGGACACATGGGAGATGCCGTCGCGCGGCGGAACCTTCCGCACGCCCGGCAGCTCTACACGAACGACCTCGCCCAGGTGGAGGCCTGGATGGAGCGCGAGGGACTCGAGGATGCGCCACTCATCCTGAAGCCGCCCAAGAGCGCGGGGACGGACAGCGTCAGCCGGGTGCGGGGACGCGCGCAACTGCGTGCCACCTTCCAGGAGTTGCTCGGCCGCCGCAACAAGCTGGAGCAGGTCAACGACACCCTCCTGGTGCAGGAATTCCTCGTGGGGGATGAGTATGTCGTTGATACCTTCAGCCACCACGGGGTCCACACCGTCACCAACATCTGCCGTTACAGCAAGATACATACAGACCGGCACGTGGCTGTGTATGACCACATGGACTTCCTGGAGTTCAGACCGTCCGAGCAGGAATCGCTGGTGATGTATACGTTCAACGTCCTGGATGCGCTCGGCATCAAGTTCGGCCCGGCCCACAACGAAGTGATGATGACCGAGGACGGCCCCAAGCTCATCGAGTCCGGGGCGAGGATGCACGGCGCCGGTCATCCCAGGTTCGCCCGTCTGTGTACCGGGGACAGCCAGCTCGACCGGATGGTTCGGTTCTACTCCGGCCAGGAGGGAGGGGTTGAAATCAACCACCGGTACCGGCTCAACAAGAGCCTGCGAATCGTCTTCCTCATCTGCCGTCGCTCGGGCGTCGTCCGGAATGCGGAAATCCTGGGCAGGATTCGCGAGCTGCCGTCCTTCCACGACGCCGCGATTGGCGTTCGGACGGGGGACCGGGTGACCGAGACCTCGGACCTCTTCACGTCACTCGGCTTCGTCGCGCTGCTCCACGAGTCGGGTGAGGTCGTCCTGCGGGACTACCTCGCGGTCAAGGAGCTCGAGCAGCAGCTCGAGATTGAGCCCCTCCCTGATTGAATGGCGGGAGATGGGGCCTCCAGACGCGGTCAAGGAGGCCCCTCGCGATTCCCGGGCTCCTGCGACGGCGGCTTCGGCGGGCGCGCCCGCTTGACGGGGAGCCTCCAGCCGAAGCGCAGCGACACGAGCCGCAGCGCTCCACCCACCAGTATCCCCCCGAGCAGCGCCAGCTTCGGATGCCCCGCCTGGGAGAACGCGAGGCAGACGATGCTCGCCGCCAGCGCCGCCGTCGCGTAGTAGCCCGGCACGGCCCGCATCAGCGCCGGCGTCTGCCGGGTCAGCACGTCGCGGACGATGCCCCCTCCGGCCGCGGTGATGACGCCCATCATCAACGCCGTGCCAGGGTGTAGCCCCACCTCCAGCGTCCGCTGCGTCCCCGCCACCGCGAACGCGCCCAGCGTCAGCGCGTCCAGCGTCGCGAGCAGCTTCACGCCCGGCCCGTGTCGCAACTCGAAGAGGAAGGCCGCGAGCGAGCCCAGCAACGCCATGGACAGATACCCCGGTCGCACCAGCGCCAGCGGAGGCCCCGCCTGCAACAGCGTGTCGCGGATGATGCCGCCGCCGATACCGGAGACGAGCCCCAGCACCAGGTACCCCATCAGGTCCATCTTCCGCCGCTCGGCCTGCAGCGCGCCCAGCACCGAGCCCGCGAACACGCCCACCAGGTCCACGATGAGCGTGCCCAGGGAGATGACCTCCTCCGTGACCACGGGCACTGTCAGGTCGAAAGCCATGGCCCCCGAGGCTGCTACTTCACCGCCTCCGCGTCCATGGCCTCCAGGGAGCGCTCCTCTACCGGTACTCGTCCCGGAGCTTGACCCAGGCCATCGGCCACGGGAGCCCCTGTTCGTCGCGTCCCTTCGGCACGAGGTCCAGGTACTGATACGCCGTGTTCATCATGTCCACTCCCCGCCCGTAGCAGGAGTAGGTGTGGAAGAGCCCACCATCGGCGTCCCTGTAGAACGTGCTGATGCCTTGCAGGTCCGTCATCGGGCGCTCGAGCGGCGCGTAGTTGTACACCGCCCGCTTCCCGGCGAGGTCCTCCGGGGTGAACGACACGCAGTAGTCCTGGTTGAAGTCCGTCCCGGCGGACGACAGCCACTTGAAGCTCCACCCCATGCGGCGCTCGAACGCCTGGAGCTTCGAGAAGGGCGCGCGGGAAATCGCGACGAAGGACACGTCTCGCTGCGCCAGGTGGGGCACGACGCCATTGAAGTTGTCCGCCCAGAACGAGCAACTCTTGCAGCCCGCCTCCCACTCCGGGGCGAACATGAAGTGATACACGATGAGCTGGCTTCGTCCCTGGAAGAGCTGGGACAGCGTCTCCTCACCCTCGGGCCCCTGGAAGACATACGGCTTGTCCACCCGGACCCAGGGAAGCTCGCGCCGCTCCCGGCTCAATTCGTCTTTCGCGTGGGTGAAGTCCTTCTCCTTGAGCAGCAGGCGCTTGCGCGCGTCCAGCCACGCCTCCCGCGAAACGACGCCGTGATTGCTCATGACCGCGCCCCTTTCGGCCGCCGCACGGCGCGGACCTTTCCGCTCGGCCCGCCGCCACAGAAGAACAGCGCTCCGCCGTCGGACTCGAGCCCGCTCACCCCGACTCCCGGAGGCATCTCGAGCCGCTCGAGCACCGCGCCCGTGTCCGGATGGATGCGGCGCACATCGCTCGTGTCGTCTTCCCAGGTGCCGTGCCAGAGCTCGCCGTCGACCCACGTCACCCCCGTCACGAAACGGTTGGACTCGATGGTGCGCAGGATGGCACCCGTCTCCGGGTCGATTTGATGAATCTTGCGGTCCCGGTACTGGCCCACCCAGAGCGTGCCTTCGGCCCAGGCGAGCCCGGAGTCCTTGCCGCCTCCGGGCGCCGGTATCGACGCGAGGACCTTGCCCGTCGCCGGGTCGATCTTGTCGATGCGCGCCTCCGCGAGCTGGAACAAGTGCTTGCCGTCGAACGCGGTGCCCGCATCCGACGCGACGTCCAGCGTCCGCACGGGCTCGCCGCTCTCCGGGTCGAAGGCGACGAGCTTCTCGCCGGTGGCGGCCCAGACATGGCGCCCGTCGTGCGTGACACCGTGCACGCTGCCGGCGCCCGCGAACGGGCCGTATTCCCGCACGACCTCGGCGGCCTGCACTCGGGCCGGAGGTTGCGCGCTGGCTGTCTTGCTTGAAGTGCGAGTCATGACGTGGCTCCTCGCGGCTGCTCCGCCGCTCCATGCAATGAGTACCCAGCCGGTAGCGTCGCGGGGAGTAACAACGTCGTCGTGAATCCCGTGAGCGGAGGCGACAACCAGCGCTGAGCGCGGGCACGCCCCACCGAGTGCACCCGCCCCGCGGCTTCGAGCTCGGCGAGCGCCCGCTGGACCGTGCGCTGGCTCTCGCCCAGGGCAAGCGCCAGCGCGGAGGTCGACCAGGCCTCACCGTCGGAGAGCAGCGCGAGCAGCGACGCCGGGTCCCCATCGATGGGTGGCAGCAGCACGGAGACCTCACGTCCGAGGCGCGGCGTGAGCGCGAAGCCCTCCTGGGTGGCATCGACACGGGCCAGCGGCGCGAGCACCGCGCGCAAGCGGCCGACCTCCACTCTCAGGCGCACCCGATGGGACTCATTCGCGCGGCGCGCACCGAAGACGCGGGCAATCAGGACGTCGCGGTCGACGCCTTGCGGCCAGGCCTCCCCCAGCGCGCGCGCCAACGCGAAGAGCACCGGCCTGCGGGCGAGGGAGACCTCCCGCGCTCCGCTTCGCAGCACGCGATGGCAGGCGTCGACGACCAGCTCGCCTGACGCGAACGCGGCCTCCACGTCTTCGAGCAGGAGCGCCCGCTCGGAGCCCGCGCGGAGCTGGCGCGCGGCGGGCCGTTCGAGCGCCGCGCGGGCCTGCTCGACCTCCGCCACCAGGGAGGGCACGAGCGCGCGTCTCGCGGCCTCATGGGCCCTTTCGAGCGCCGCGCGCGCCGGATGTGTCTGGACCCGCCGCAAGGCGATGTCGGCCGCCACGAGCTCCGCGACGGCCACGAGTACGGGCGGCATGCCGCGCGCATCCAGGAGTGAGAGCGAAGCCCCGGCCTCGTCGAGGCGGCCGAGCAGCAGGAGCCGGCGTATCGCGATGAGGCGCGCATGCAGCGCGTTCGTCCGGTCTCCCCGGGCGTCGAGCGTCACGAGCGCGGCGTCGAGCGCGCGTGGGGACCAGGTCAGGTCACGCACCGCCAGCGCCACCTCCGCTTCGGCCACCCGGCATCGTGCGCGTGCAAGGTCCTCCCCCGGACCGAAGGCACGGGCAGCGCGCCGCAGGAGCTCACGTGCCCGCGCATGCTCACCGAGCTGGGCCATCGCGATGCCGCGCAACGCGAGCGCCGGAGCGTCGTCGCGAAGGGCCACGCGCTTCAGTGCACCCAGCGCATCACCGGCGGAGAGCGCTCGTGCGGCCGCGGCAATCAGGGAGTCCATGCCGACAGGCTACCTTCACGGTACGGCCTTGCGGCGCGCCCGCGCGTCACCGACAGAGAAGCATTCGCACGGTTCCTGTCAGCAGGCCGTCCCGTGGAACAGCTTCACGCCGCGCCCGCGCATCACCAACTGGAACACCCCCACGGTCCCTCCCCCAGGTACGGATTCGCGCCGCGCTTGTTACTCCTCGGAGCTGGAGCCGCTGACTATGGATTGCATATGCGGACCCCCATTCCCCGACATGGCACCGAGCAGACCCGCGCCTCACAGCGCATCCCTCGCAGCGCGCTCCTCCCGATGCTCGTGGGCGTGCTCCTGCCCAAGTGCCCGGTGTGCATCGCCGTCTATCTGTCCGCCATCGGCACCGGGGCGAGCACCGCGCAGGGAGCAGCCCCACTCCTCGTCCACGCCGGAAACGCCCTCGTCGTCCTCGCGCTCGGCGTCCTGGGCATGCGCGTGATGCGGGCGCGCCGCTACGGACTGATCGCGCTGTTCGCCATCTCCGCGGGCGCGCTCCTCACCCTCGCACTGGCGTTTCCGACCCTGTTCTGGCCGCGCCTCGTGGCGCTCACGGGTGTCGGCATCTCCGTCCTTTGCGCGATGAGTCAGAGCAGGCAGGCAGGCTTCACAACCCGCACGTCAAAACGTTTTGTGTACCACCGGCTACGCCAGGAGTGACTTCCGCCCACTCCCGCCGTTCTGCCATGTTGCAGATGTCACTCCTCCGGAGAGCCTCATGGACCGCCGTCTCGGCCCCGCGTTCTTCCTCGGTTCCGTGCTTCTGCTCGGTGCCTGCAAGAAGTCCCAGGACCCCGCCCCCGTGGCCCCCTCCCCGGCTCCGGCGGAGGCGAAGGCCGTGGCTCCCGTGCCCGCGTTCACCCTCTCCTACCTCCAGGATGCGCCGCCCTCGGGCTGCACCTGGACGCGCCAGGACACGGGCGGTGCGAAGAAGGCCCTCTTCACGGTGGACGCGGCGTGTGAGCGGCTCGGCCTCGCGTGGAGCCCGGACGGCCGGCAGGGCGCGGTGGTGGACCGGGGCAACGGCACCGTGAAGCCGCGCGCCTGGCTGGTGGACGTCCAGGCGGGACAGGGCACTCCGCTCGCGCTGCCGGAGACGGGCCACACGGACGCGGTGGGCTTCGACGCCGCGGGCCACCCCGTCGCGCTGGTGTCCCAGGTGGACGACCTCGTCCGCAAGGCGGACGGCGCCGACGAGTACTTCCTCTTCGAGGGCCAGCGCCTCCCCATCACCCAGCCCGAGGGCAGCGCCGGCCTCGCGCATGCCTTCCGCCGCGAGGGTGACGCGTGGAAGCGCATCGAGACGGTGGCCACCTTCTACGAGGCCGACACCGCGGCCGGCACCGGCGCGCTCACCACCGCGAGCATGCTCGTGTCCTCCACCTCGGGCCTGGACCCGGACGCTCCCGCGACGAATGCGTTCCCCGAGGGCAGCGAGGACGCCGCCCGGCTCGACGCGGTGGTGAAGGAGAAGGGGCACGACAAGTTTGGCGAGTGGGTCTCCCTCGAGACGGACGGAGGTCCCCTCTACGCGTGGCGGGCCACCGGCGAGCTGTCCGCGCTGATGCCGCCGCTGCGCTGGGAGGCACAGGACCGGCTGGTGGAGCCCGAGGAACTGGCCCTGGCGCCCGCGTCCGCGGTGGACCTGCGGGTGCGCGGGCCGCTGCTGCTCGTCTCCGCCGCCAAGGCCGTGCGCGTCTATGACGCGAAGGCGAAGCGGCGCGTCTTCGCGCTCGACGGCGTGCATGCCACGCGCTTCTGGCCGAAGCCGCGCACCGTCACCGCGGCGGTGCCCTCCGACGCGTCCACCGCGCAGTAGCCCGCCGCGACGCTCAACCGGAGATGGCCGCGGCGGCGGAGAAGATTGCGAGGTAGCTGCCGCCGCACAGGAGGCAGGTGAGCAAAGGCCCCGCGAGCGCGCCGAACGCCGCCCCGCCCCAGCTCACCGCGTTCAGGTTGCGGTAGGCGACGATGCGCAGGCCGACAGCCCACAGCGGGGCCACGTAGATGCCGCACATCGGAATCAGGCCAATCAGGTAGGGCGCCTGGGACAGGGCATTGCCCCGCAGCGTCACCTCGTACGGGTGCTCGCTGCCCGCCATCCGGAGCAGCAGGTGGTCCACGCCGGAGCTGAACAGCGTGACGACCACGCCCATCAAAGGCGCCAGGACCATCATCGCGGCGAACATGCCGGCGCCAATCGCCTTGAACGCCGTCGGGTCCACGTTGTCGGCCTTCATCGTCTCGTCCGGCATGGGGAACACGAGCATGAAGGCCATGTAGACGAGCGCCGTGGTGAAGTAGCCCACGAAGTTGCACAGCATCGCGAAGCCGAGCGAGCTGCCCACCGTGCCCTCCGGCTTCAGCCGCTCGAAGGTGGGCCCCGGGCGGAACATGATGTCCAGGCACGTCTCCCAGAAGGCCCGGAGCGTCCCCACCTCCTCGCGCCTGTCCCACGCCAGCAGCCCCGCCGGTTGGCGCTCATGGCACGCGGCGCAGACAATCTCGCCGCGCGGGCTTTGCCGCAGGCACTTCGCGCACGCGAAGTTCCCGCAGCGGCTACAGGCGCTCAGGCTCAGGTACTCCGGGTGGACGGCGCAGACCGCCTCTCCGGAGCCCGGCACCGCCTCCTTCATCAACGAGGCGCCACACATTCCGCAGGACTCGGCACCCGGGATGACGGCAGCCGGGCAATTGGGACAGGGGATGCTCATGAGCGCGCCCATCCTCGCACGACGGTGCGCTCGCGCCACGGACTCTCGGGGCTCGAGGGAGCGGACCCGGGACGCCAGGTACGAGGGCGCGCCGCTGTCCGCGCGGGTGCTTCAGGGCTACTGCTGGCGCGGACGCACGAGCCCGTGGTCGTCCGGCACCGGACCGCTGGCGCTCCGCTCCGCCCCCGCGCGGCTCGCGGACGTCGAGGGCACGGGCGCCACCTCCCGGGCCCGCCGGGCCTGGCGCAGCGCGGCCTTCGCCTGGGCCTTGTGCCCCTGCGCGCCCTCGCGCTTCGCCAGCGCCTCCCACAATTCGGGCGAGTCCGGGTGCAGCGCCACGCCCGCGCGCAGCAGGCCCAGCCCCACCTGGGGAGACTCCGCCTCACCCACGCGCTTGAGCAGCCCGTAGGGGGCCAGCGACAGCGCGCCCTGGGGCGTGGCCAGCGCCTCGCGCAGGTGCGGCAGCGCGTCGCCGTCCCGCTTCGCCGCCAGCAGCGCCTGGGCCAGCGCCACCCGCGCGTCCACGCTGCGCGGCTGCACTTCCACCGCGAACTCCAGCCAGCGCAGGCGCGCGGCGGTCTGCTTGCGCAGCGCATGCCCTTCGGCGACGCGCAGCAATTCGTCCGAGTAGTCCGGCCGCACCTCCGGGGCCCGGGCCGCCGCCTCGCGCAGCGCGGGCCAGTGGCGCTCCGGGTCCTTCATCTCATCCAGCCGCTGGCGGCGCAGCGCGGGCACCTCCGCGCGCTTCCAGCTCGAGACGAAGCGCAGCAGGTCCTCGCGCAGCGGCCCTCCGAAGCGCTCCGTGTCGGGCAGGCCCTGCGCGTCGCACGCGGCCAGGTAGTCCGAGAAGAAGGACAGCGGCCCCTCGGCGGGATAGGTGCGCAGCCGCTCGGCGCCGTGGGCCTTCTCCAGCGTGCGCGCCATGTGCGCGCCCACGCGGATGAAGACGGAGCCCATGCGCGGGTCATGCGCCCCCTTGATGCGCTCCAGCGCCGCGCGCGAGTCCTTCGCAATCGACTTGCGGTCCAGCAAATCGGAGACGCGGGCGAACGCGCCGGGCAGGTCCTCGTCCGGCGGCAGCGTGCCCGGCCCGCGCGTGGCCCACTGGTGGTACGCGAGCCCGTAGCTGGCGATGCGGCCCAGGCCCTCGTACACCACCGCGTCCACCCCGTCCGCCAGGTGCGCGTCGCGTCGCGTGACGCCGTCCTCCAGCACCTGCTCCATCAGCCGGATGGACAGGCGCCGCAGTCGCTTCGCCTCGCCCTCCACGTTGGTGGCCAGGGCAATCACCGTGTCCTCGGCGGGGAACATCACCAGCAGCGTCGTCGTCTCCGGCTGGCCGCCCGCGTGCGCCACCAGGTAGTGGCCGCGCAGCGGGTAGGTGGCGAAGCCCATGCCGTAGTCGGTGAGCCTCCCGTCCGCGGTGGCCATGGACGCCTGCATGCGGCCCATCGTGTCGCGAGACACCAGCGTGTTCGCCAGCACCGCGCGGCCGAAGCCGAGCATGTCCCCCACCGTGGCGCGGGTGCCACCGCCGCCGAAGCGGCTGGACACGTCCAGGAAGCGCGAGGGCTTCAGCACGCCGCCCACCACGCGGTAGCCCGCGGCCTGGTGCTCGTCGCGCGTGCTGGTGACGTCCAGGTCGGCGTGCTCCATGCCCGCGGGCTGGAAGACGTGCTCGCGCAGGTAGTCGCGGTAGGACTGGCCGGAGGCCGCCTCCACCGCGGCGCCCAGCAGGTTGAAGCCCCACGTGCTGTACAGGTAGCGGGTGCGCGGCTCGAAGGCGAGCGGCTTGTCCGCGAACATCGCGATGGCCTCCTGCGTGCTCACCGCCTTCACGTTGTTGCTGGAGGCCAGGCCGTCATAGGTCGGCACGCCGCTCAGGTGGCCCAGCAAATCGTGCACCGTGACGGGCCATTGTTTCTCCGGCCAGGACGGCACCACCGTGCGGATGTCCGCGTCCAGGCTCAGCTTCCCCTGCTCCACCAACTGGAGCACCGCCACCGCGGTGAAGGACTTGGTGACGGACGCCATGCGGTACGTGGTGCGCGGCGTCGCGGGCAGGCGGCGGGCCAGGTCTCTCTGGCCGTACGCGCACACCCAGCGCTGCTCTCCCCGCGTGACGCCCACGGACATGCCCGCCACCGGGCCCTGTGACAGCTCGGCGCGGACGATGGCGTCCAGCGCGCGCTGCGCCTCGGCGGGGAACTCGCGCGTCGAGCCCCCGGCGTCGACGGGCTCGCACACCGGCGCGCCGCGCGGCGCCGCCCACGACGTGGCGGGCCCGACGAGCAGCAGGACGGCGGCGACCAGGGACTTCAGGAATGAGGGGCTCATGGCGCGGCCTCCGCGGTGGGCGCGGGCGTGGAAGTGGCCACCCTGTCGGCGCCGGGCGGAGTCTCCACCCAGGCGCGCAGCAGCGCGTCCGTGACGAGGTGGCCGAGCAGGTCCAGCCCCCGGCCGCGCGGGTGCACGAGGTCGTCGTGCATGAAGCCCGCCTTGTAGAAGCGCGCCAGCGAGCCCGCGCCGCCCATGGCGGTGAAGGTGTCGAAGAAGGCGCAGCCCTCGGCCAGGGCGATTTCGCGCTCGGCGCCCACCACGGACTCCAGGAACGGGCGCTGCTTGAAGGTCTGCGCCTTCCCGTGCGAGTCGCTCACCGCGTCCATGGGCCCCACCACCATGCAGGCACTGGCCGGAGCCGCCGCGCGCGCACGCCTCAGCAGCGTCTGGAGGTCCGCGCGCAGCTTCTCCAAATCCATGCGCTTCCACTCCAGCCGCTTGGACTCGTTGCCGCCGAGGAAGAAGAGCATCAGCTTCGGCTCACGCTCGGCGAGCTGCGCCCGGAGCATGGCGTCGTCCACGCGCGCGTAGAGCCCCGCGTCCGCGGAAGGGACGCCCAGCATGTCCAGGACGACTCCAGGGCGCGCGTGCTGGAGCACCACGCCCTGCACCACCGCGCCCTTGCCCTCCGCCACCACGTCCACCGACGTGGCGCCCTCGGGAAGGTCGAAGCGGGTGGCGTGTGCCGCGCCGTCGCCCGTGGGCTCCGTCTTCGCGAGCACCTGGCCGCCGCTGGACACCGTGAGCGCCCCGCCCTTCGGCACGTCCAGCCACCACAGCGTGCCCCGGGACTCACCCTCCAGCTTGAAGCGGCCTCGCGCCTTCGCGGTGGTGGCCACGTGGTACACGCCCGTGATTCCGAAGGGCAGCGGCGGCGCGCGCAGCTCGCCCAGCGTGCGCGGCTGCCACCCGCTGGCGCTGTGACTGGCGCGGCCCCGGCCTCCGTAGGGCGCCATCCGGTCCACCAGCAGCAGTCCCCGGCCGGCACCGCCGAACGCCGTGCCCAGGTCCTCGCGGATGATGTCGACGATGCGGTCTCCGGCGATCAGCGAGTTGCCGAACGCCTCGATGACGGTGGGGCCGGAGGCCCTGCCCACCGCCAGCGCGTCCAGCGACTCGAAGAAGGGCGCCAGCGCGGTGCGCGCGCAGCCCGTCCCGTCCGGACTCACACACGGGTCATCCACGCTCGCACCGGGCGCGCCGAGCCGCTCCGCCAGTTCCTGGAGCGCCTGCACGCGTGCCGGGCGGGCAGGCATCACCCGTGTGGGAGCGGGCGGTGGCTCGCGCACGGCGATGGGCGCCGGTGCGGGAGCGGGGACGGAGGACCCCTGCGGCGTGGCGGGAGCCTCCGGCAGGATGGATGTGGGCGTGAGGCGGCGCGGCTCCGACCCGATTTCACAGGCGGCCAGCAGGCCACAGGCCAGGACGGGGAGCCAGGCCCGCCCCCAGCGGACTTCCGAATGCGTCATGCGCCGGGGAGCGTAGACGAAAGCACCCGCCCACGCATGTTCCCGGCCGGGCGCCGCGCTTCCCTGCCCGCTGGAATCCTCCAGCCTCGCAACCCGAATCTCGGCCAGGAACCGGGGATTCGCTTCCTCTCTGACACCCCAACCCACGAGAGCGGGCCCTGCAAACGTGCACAGTCAAACCGCGAACATCCTCACTTCACTTGGGGCAGGCAGGCCCCAAATTATCCGCCGCGGCTTATGGAGAAACCAAAGAACAGGGTAGCGAGCTGGACGCGGCTGCACCGACGGTTCGGCGACCACGTGCGCATGCTGAGAAGCTCTCGCGAGCTGACACAGGAGACCCTGGCCGAACGCAGCAACCTCTCCGTCGACGCCATCCGCCGTATCGAGCGTGGCTCGTTCTCGCCCTCACTGGACACGCTGGGCAAGCTGACGGTGGGTCTGGACGTATCGCTGAAGACGCTCTTCCACGGCTTCGAGCGCGAGCGCACCGATGCCGTGGCGGAGATTTGCGACTTCCTCGCCCACCGCTCGGGCCGGGACGTGCAGCGGGCCTGGCGCGTCATCCAGGCCTTGTTCGAGGAGCACTGACACGCCGGACGCTCACTGCTTCCGCGCCGCATGGTGCAGCAGCGCGGCGCGGCTGGACACGCCCAGCTTGTCGAAGACGTGCTGGAGGTGCTTCTTCACCGTGCCCAGCGAGCACTTCAAGTCCTCCGCGATGAGCTGGTTGTCCCAGCCGCGCAGCACGCGGGACACCACCTCCGCCTCGCGCGGCGTGAGCCGCTCGCGCCACGTCTCCGGCAGCGGCGTGCCATGCGGCGTCTCGCGCAGCAGCAGCGCCCACTCGCGCCGGCCCGCGCCATCCGGTGGCAACGGCACGTAGGTGACACGCAGGTCCATCACCGGCCCCTCACGCAGCCAGGCGTCCGGGAGCGGCGCCTCCAGCCCCCTCGCGCCGGACAGCCGGGCCAGCGGCGCCAGCAGGGCCAGCGGCAATCCGCCCGGCCCGCGCTCCAGCGGGGAGAACCACTGCTCGAGCAGCGCGGTGGCGTGCGCGGTGCGCATCACCTCGCGGCCGGAGGGCGCCAGCACCACGCACTCGGCGCCCTGGTGGTGGAAGAGGGTGTCCAGCAGGGCGGCCCGGCGCGACTGCTGGCCCAGCAGCCGGCAGTTGCGCACCGTGCTGACGAGCATCGGCGTGAGCCGCTGGAGCAGGACGCGGTCCTTGTCCGAGAAGGGCCGCTGTCGCTCGCGGTACAGCGTGAGGCCGCCGTGCCAGTCTCCGCGCACGTCCAGCAGCACCGACATCACGTGCCGCATGGGGAAGCCAATCTCGTGGCAGCGCTGGTACAGCGCCGTGCGCTCCAACGCCCGGGGCGTCACCATCTCCGAGTCGCGCAGCACCACTTTGGGCTGGTGGACGACGGCCTCGCGCACGAAGTCCACGGCGGACAGCTCGCCGTAATGCGTGACGAAGGCCTCCGGCATCCGCGTCACCACCCAGTCGTAACCACCGGGCAGCTCGGGCTGGGACACGCACATGGCCGCGCAGTCCGCCGGCAGCAGCCGCGCGAGCAGCCCGTACGCCCCGTCCAGCACCTCCGAGAGGTTGAGCGAACTGCCCAGCGTCTCGACCAGCTCCAGCACGAGCCCCTGCTCGCGGGCGTCCAGTTGCAGGGACGGGCCTCCCATGCGGCACCTCCGGAGTGGAACGGGTGGGTACCCTACCACCCTGGAGCCAGCGCCGGGCCGCCACCCGCGCGGAAGGAACGCTCATTCCGCTCAGGGTCCGCCGCCGTGTAGACCGGGGCGGAATGAACGTTCCTTCCGCTCCGCTCCCTTCGCCGCGCCGCGTGCGCCTCATCTCGCTGGTGCTGGCGGTGCTCGTGCTGGCGCTGGGCCTGGCCTCGCGCTCGAAGTCGGTGGCCTGGCCGCCGTTCTTCGCCGAGTACGCGGGGGACACGCTGTGGGCGCTGTTGGTGTTCCTGCTGCTGCGCTTCGTGGCGCCCACGCGTCCGGTGCTCCACGTGGCAGCCGCGGCCCTGGCCTTCTCCTTCGCGGTGGAGTTCAGCCAGCTCTACCAGGCGCCCTGGCTGAACGCGGTGCGCAGGACGCTGCCGGGCCGGCTGGTGCTGGGCGCGGGCTTCTTGTGGAGCGACCTCGTCTGCTACACGGCCGGCGTGCTGGCGGGGCTCGGCCTGAGCGCCGCCTTTCGCCTGCGCGCGGCTACACCTGCGTCTTGACCACGTCCTTCAGGCCGGTGGTGGCCTTCTCGACCACCCGACTCACCAGGTCCAGCTCCTGCGTGTAGCGGTACATGGAGGCCTGGAGCGACAGCAGCTCCGCGTTGGAGAACGGCTTGCCGGAGCTGGCCTCCCGGATGATGCGGTCCATGTCGAGCTGGCCCTGCTCCAGCGCACGCACGACGTTGGAGACGGCATTGAGCACGGGCCGCTCCGTGCGGGCGACCTCCTCCACCGCGTGCACACCCTGAACCGCGGGCGTGCCGGTGACGCGGGCCTTGTCCGCGAGGGCTCCGTCGAACCGCGACTCCCCCTGCTTGTCCATCGGCGCCGCCTGCGCCACGCCCTGCTGCTGCGAGGGCATCGGCTGCGCGGCGGGGACACCGGTCATCGGGCTCGTCATGGGCTGCCTCCTCCAGGCCTGTCTGGAAGCGAAGTATCCCCGCCGGCCCTGACACCCCCGGCGCGCGAGCGCCACCCCTGGGGGACACGGGGTGGCGCTCGCACGTCAGCGGTGACAGCGGTTACTGGATGGCGACCTTGCGGGTGAGCACCTCGTCACCCACCGTCAGCCGCAGCGAGTAGACGCCGGGCTTCAGCGCGCCGCGACCCAGCTCCAGGCCGTGGGTGCCGGCCGGGTACGCGCCGGAGGCCAGCTCGCGCACGAGCGAGCCCTTCGCGTCGTACAGGGCCGCCGACACGGTGGCGGCGGAGTCCACGCGGAACCGCACGCTCGACGATTCCACCATGGGGTTGGGCGACACGCTGAAGCGCTCGTGGCTGTTCTCCGCGCGGGGCGCGAGCGACGCGCGCTCGTCCGCCACGCCGTACCGCCGCTGGAGGAGCTTGCGCACGAAGTTCTTCGAGTTCGCCAGCGACGACGGGGCCACGTACGCGCCGTCCGCCGTGTAGCTGTCGCGGCGCCAGTCCTGCTTCACCTCGTCCATCAACGCGCCGTCGCGCTCACCGGTGAGGCGGCCCAGCACCAGGGCGGCGAGCGTCGACTCCAGCCCGTCCTCCTCGCTGGCCACCACCTTCTCCATCAGGAAGGGCACCGCCACGTCTTCGTGGTTGCGGAACCAGGACTCCAGCTTGGAGAACTCCCTCTGCTCGAAGAACACGGCCGGGTTGCTGAAGACGCGCAGGTCCTCGGAGCGGACGCGGGCCAGCCAGTCATTGTAGAGCCGGTCCAGCTGGGGCCGCGCCTTGCCGGCGCCCGCACGCAGCTGCGCGAGCGTGTCCGCCTCGGAGCGGGTCAGCTCCACGTGGGGCACCACGGTGAGGCCCGCGGCCACGGACTCGTCGAAGGTGAGGGACGGCGTGCTGACCTTCTCCATGCCGGAGAGTCCCGGGACGAGGGGCCAGGGGGTGTACGGGTCCCTCGCCGCGTCGCGGTAGTAGCCGATGATGCTGCCGTAGCTGGTGCTGTTCAGCGCGTTCATCGGGTGGAAGATGCGCTCCAGGCCACCCGGCTTGCTCTCCCAGTCATACCCGTGCGGGTTGCGGTTGGCCTCGCGGCGCACGGAGAAGTGCGTCGCGCCGTAGATGTCGCTGCTGGTGGACCAGACGGCGATTTCGGCGTTGCTCGAGTTGGCGTCGGTCCGCGTGTACGTGAGCGCGCCCGTGTAGCGCAGCGGGTTGTTGCCGAAGAAGTTGTCCCACGAGTACCAGGAGTAGGGATTGCTGTAGTACGTGCCGTTGATGCAGGCGCCGCCGGAGTTGTTGGCGTAGAGGCAGCCCCAGTACCAGCCATTCGTCAGGCCGCCGGCCCACGACGCGCAGTTGTACGTGTTGGTGGAGGGCGCGGTCTGCATCCCGTCCGCCTGCTTCAGGTTCGGGAAGGAGTTGAACGGCGAGCTGCTGGGGTGCTTCACCGAGCCGTACACGTCCGCGTTGCCCCAGTAGATGTACCAGGCGCCCTCGGCGGACACGAGCAGGTACATGTTCATGAACGACGTCGTGTTCTTCACGATGCGGAAGCGCGCGTCGTCGAACCAGTTGTAGTCCATGGGCGGCAGGTACCAGTACCGGCCTCCCGAGAAGCGCATCGGCGTCAGGTTGCCTTCCGGCGCGAGCCACAGCATGGGCAGGCCGGTGGAGTAGCCGGTGAAGTAGTTGAGCGTGCCCGTGTTGGACGTGCCCACGCTCACCATGTACCCGGACACCACGGCGTTCTCCTGCAGCAGCACGCCGTTCTGGTAGACGTTGACGGTGCCCGCGGAGCCCGTGGACGTGCCCGCGTAGTAGCTGCTGTAGGCGCGCAGCACGAGGTTGTATTCACACGTCTTGGGGATGCTGACCGAAATCTTCGGGTGCCGGCCGATGTCGTCGTCGTTGGACCAGGCCACCGTGTTGTCGGTGGAGCAGAACAGGTACATCACCGGGTCCACCGCGTAGTAGTCCTGCCCCGCGATGGGCGCCGTGTTGAACGTCACGCTGGTGCCCGCGTTGAGCGTGAGCTTGCGGTAGTACGTGTAGACCACCGGCACCGTCATCAGGTGCGCGTAGTTGCCGTTCGGATTGCTCAGCGTGTACGGCGTCACCTGCCACGTATACGAGCCCGTGGAGGCCGCGCCCTGGATGGGCCCCGTCGACGGAGGCGGCCCCTGCGGCGGCGCGACGGGCTCCACCTTGTCCTTCCTGCCCACGCGCAGGTCCGCGCCGCGCCTCAGGCCCGAGACGTACTCGTCGAAGAGGCCCATGTCGAAGGTGGCCTGACCTTCGTTGGCCACGAGCTTCACCGCATCGACATCCGGGAAGTGCGGGGCGGCGCTCTCGAAGGTGAGCGTGTGGCGGCCGGCGGAGAAGTAGACGCGCCCCTGGCCCTGGATGCGCGACGGCTGCCAGCCGTTCTTCTTCAGGTCCAAGTCACCGAGGTCCTTGCCGTCCAGCGACACGGAGATGCGCTGGAGCGGGTACGCCTTCGCCTTCGCCTCACGGGCATCCGCGGGGACGGCGTTCACCGCCTGGGCGTGCGCCGCGACGAAGTAGTCGCCGGCCCGCTCCACCTCGAGCGTGAACGTCTTCAGGAGCCGTCCCTCCCGCTGCTCCGTCCGTGAGTCCACGTACAGCCTGCCGCCCTCGATGTCCCGCCCGCGCGAGGCGAGCGCCGCCGAGTCACGCGAGAGCTGGAGCGGTGAGAGGGACTCGGGTGCGGGAGCAACGTCCTGCGCGGCGACCACTGGCAGCGAAGCCAGGCACAGCCATGCAACGAGCGGGTGTTGTCTCATGCGGCTCCTTTCAAGAGGAAGCCGGATGATTCTTGATTTATCAGATTTATTTCAAGATTGGGTGAAACATGAACAACCTGCAACCCAGCAAGTCGGCGCGGTATTGAGTTGTTTCATGTCGTCACCCGGACGAACGACGAGCAGGCAACCAGGCTCCGAGCACTGAACGTTCCTGGCACCTGTCCGCCGCCGCTTCCACCCTCGAATGCGAACAGGCGCGCGAGGGAGGGGACGGAAGATGTGGCATCGGTGGCTGCCCGCCGGAGGTCTGGCGTTGTGTCTGGTTTCCTGCTCGAGCGAGCCTGGGTCGCGGCAGGACCCGGGCGCGAGGGAACCCGCCGTGGAGGAGCCGGATGCGGGCGTCTCCCCTTCACCCGCCCCCAGCCCGCTGCCCTTCCCCGAGCCGACGCCGGGCCCGGCGCCGGAGGACCCTCCGCCCGAGGCCACTCCGGCGCTGACGACCTGCGCCCCCGAGCCCGCCGGTGACACCGGCCCGGTGCCCGAGGCCGAGCGCAAGGCCCGCCATGACTACGCCTGCACCGGCATCGCGCTGGAGGGCACCGTGCTCTCCACCTCCGGCGCACCCGTGGCCGGCGCGACGGTGAAGCTGGGTGACACGAGCCAGCGCACCGGCGCGGACGGACGCTTCCGCTTCCCGGTGCTCGCCCGGCACAACGCACTGCTCCAGGTGGAGGCGGAGGGCTTCCGCCCGTCCCTCGTCGCGGTGGAATTGCGGCGCGGCCTGTCCGAGACGCGGGTGGGCCTGCTCCCGCTGAGGCTGACGCCGCGAGACGGCGGCGTGCGGATGCTCTTCGGCGGAGACGTGTCGCTGGGGCGCCGCTTCCTGGACCCGACGGACCAGACGCCGAGAGACCGCGTCCCCGAGGACCACCCCGACGCGCTCATCCGCGTGTCGGACCCGCTGCCCGGCACGCAGGCGGTGTTCACCCACGTGCGGCCCTTCTTCCAGGCGGCGGAGTTCCGCGTGGTGAATCTGGAGACGCCGGTGACGGACACGCCGGCCACGCCGCACGGCTCGAAGGACTTCGCCTTCTTCACCCTCCCCGGCTCACTGCCCGCGCTGCCCTGGCTGGGCGTGGACTACGTGAGCATGGGCAACAACCACGTCTACGACTACCTGGACGCGGGCCTGCGGGACACACTCCGGCATGTCTCCGCGGCGGGGCTCTCGTACAGCGGAGCGGGACGCACTCCGGACGAGGCCTTCCGCCCGTGGCGCACGGAGCTGGCGGGCACGCCCTACAGCTTCGTCTCCATGTGCGCCATCAGCGGCGCCGGCGAGGAGCATGACTACGTCGCAGGCCCCACCCAGGGAGGCGCGGCGGACCTGCGGGACGGCGCGCGCGTGGCGGCGGTCCTCGGCGGCGAGCGCGCCGCGCAGCGGGTGCCCATCGCCATGCTGCACACGGGCACCGAGTACAGCGAGCGGCCCGCGGCCTTCGCCGAGCAGCAACTGCGCAACGCGGTGGACCAGGGCGCGGCGCTCGTCATCGCGCACCACCCGCACACGCCCCAGGGCTTCCTGCGCTACCGGGGCGTGCTGGTGGCACAGTCGCTCGGCAACCTCGCCTTCGACCAGGACCGGCTGGAGACGATGGTGGGCATGATGACGGAGGTGGAGCTGCACGGCGCCACCGTGTCCCGCGCGCGCGCCCTGCCCGTCTACATCGAGGACTACCGCCCCCGCCCCGTCGCGGGCGAACTGGCGGAGCTCACCCTGCGCAACCTCTCCGAGCTGTCGCGCGAGGGCGGCGTGACGCTGATGCCGCAACTGTCGTCCGGAGAGCTGTTGCCCGAGGGCCGGTCCGCCGCCGTGACCGAGCGCACGGTGGACGTGCCGGTGACGGTGGACGCGAATGGCGCGGCGACGGTGGACCTGCGGCCCTTGCGCCACGAGGGCGAGTCCATGGCCGTCGCGGAACTGCTGGGCGCCAATGGCCAGCGCGTGGAGGCACGGCGACTGCGCGCGGGGCGGGACGTGCTGCTGCACGGCGACTTCGAGGACCACGACGTGGACGGCGACGCCAGCGAGGCCGCGCGCTGGGAGCTGGACGGCGGCGCGGGCTTCGTGTGCCAGGACGCGCCGCACCGGGGCGCCGCGGCGCTCTGCCAGGCCCGAAGTGCGAGCGACAAGAAGGAGGCGGTGGTGGACCTGCACAACCGGCTCCGCCTGCCGGGCTTCGCGGAGGGCCAGCCCCGCCAGGACCTCACGGTGGTGGGCTGGCTCGAGGGCCGCGGCGCCGGTGCGTTCCGTGTCGTCGTCCAGTATCAACCCATCCAGTTCTACAATGTATTCGGCGAGCAGGACGTCCTGCGCCACCCGGGCGGCACGTTCGCCTGGACGATGGTGACGACGGACCTGACCCTTCCGCGCTCGCCGCCCCGGCCGGACCTCTACAACGCGCCCTGGGCCCTGCAGCTCGCGCTCCACGAGGCACCACCCGCCAAGGGGTCGGGCCTGCTCGCGGTGGACGACCTGGCGGTGGTGGCGTGGGAGCGCGAAGGCCAGGGCGGCACCCTGCGCCTGGAGACGCCGCAGCCGCGAGACTTCGTCCGGGTTGAAACGAATCCGGGTGGATACACGCTGCGAGTCACCTTCCGGGAGCACCGCGTGCCTTGAGACATTCGCCGGTATTCCCCCTTCCCATTCGCGGCGTTCCCACGACAATGCAGGCGTGAGCCCCGCATCGAACCCCGTCCTGGTGGTGGACGACGACCCCGACATCCGGGAAGCCGTCCAGGACATCCTCTCGTTCGAGGGCTACGGGGTGGTGCAGGCGGACAACGGCCGGGAAGCGCTGGAGCTCTTGAGCCATGAGCCGCCGCTGCGCCCGTGCATCATCCTGTTGGACTTGATGATGCCCGTCATGGACGGGGAGGAGCTCGTCGGGCACCTGCAGAAGGAGCCGACCCTGGCCGCGCTGCCCGTCATCCTCGTGACAGCCAGCGGGCGGAGCATGTTCCCGGGCGTCAAGGCCATCATCAAGAAGCCCTTCGAGATGGACGAACTGCTGGCGGCCGTCGCGGCACACTGCCGTCCCTGAGCGCGTCGATGAGCAGCTCCCGGAAGGCGCGCGAGCCCGGGTCCTCGTGCGTGCGCGTGTGCCAGATGAGCGCCATGGTGAACGGAGGCGACTTCGGGCTCACCTCGAGCGTGAGCTGCTTCAACGGCAGCATGCCGCACAGGGCCTCCGCGGTCCGCGCCGGCATCCCCACCACATAGTCCGTCCGGCTGACGGCCACGGCCGCGGCGATGAAGGTGGACACCGTGAGCACCACGTTCTGGGTGAGGCCATGCTCCTTCATCAACTGCTCGAAGAGCCGGTGGCCGACTCCCGGGCGCCCGTGGGAGATGTGCAGGTCCACCTGCTGTGACGCATTGAAGGCCTCCTTCGTCAGCACCGTCCCACGCAGCCGCGGGTGGTCCTTCCGGGCGATGAACGTCACGTCCTCCAGATAGAGGGGCTCGGCGAAGAAGCCCTCCCGGGAGGCCACCTGCACGGGCCCCAGGGTGACGTCCACGTCACCTGCGGCCAGGCCGTCACTCGCGATGAGGTAGTCCAGGCTCACCACGCGCAGCTTCGCCCGGGGCATGCGCCGGGCGAAGGCCTCGACGACGAGCGGCAAATCATACAGGTGCTGGTTGTCGCCGCAGGCCAGGGTGAACTGGCGCGTGCTCTCCGCGGGGTCGAACTGGTGGCCATCCACGGCGGCCTGGAGCTGGGCCACCGCGGAGGTGATGAGCGGCCGCAGCGCCTCGCACCGGGGCGTGGCGACGAGCCCGCGCCCGCTGCGCACCAGCAGCGGGTCCCCGAGCACGTCCCGCAGCCGCGCCAGCGCGTTGCTCACCGCCGACTGCGTGACGTGGAGCTGCCGCGCCGCGCCCGTCGCGCTCCCCGTCTCCAGCACCGCGTGGAGCACGAGGAAGAGGTTCAGGTCCACCGCCGAGAGATTCATGGGAGTGATTCCATACCTCATGAACCATCACTGTCGCCAACGGCTCGGCCCCCTTGACCCAACACGCGCATCCAGCCCACGAGGGGCGTCGGGCTGCACCGCACTGGGGCGGAACCCGGTGGAGCCTCAGCGGGGCGCACCCCAGGCCGCCTCGGCGATGCGCCAGGTGCCACGCTCGCGGACCAGCAGCAGGTGGTCGATGTAGCGCACGCCCTCGAACACCACGTCCAGCTTCGCCGCCGCGATGTTGCCGCGTATCTCGATGGCGAGGATGCGCCAGGGGCTCTCGCGGTCCGTCTCGCCTCGCGCCTGGTGGTCGGCGTAGCCCGCCGCCGCCTCGGAGAGGGCGACATGGTCGAAGGCAACGCCCTTCACGTTCACGCGGTAGTACGGACAGTCGGGCGTGTGTGTCTGGTGCAGCAGCGCGGGGCTGTAGGCGGCATGGGCCTCAATCTTCCCGGCGAGCACCGCGCGGATGTCCGCTTCCGCGGACGGAACCTCGGGGAGCCGGGCTCCCGCCTCGATGCGCTCGAAGGCCTTGCCGACGATGCGCCAGCCCTGGGGTGTCTCCACCACCAGCATCAGGTCGTCGAAGGCGTGGCCCGGCCAGCGGGACACGGCCTCCACCAGCGCCAGCGGGCCTTCCCGGTCCAACACCTTCAGGTGCCGCTCGGTGGCGGGCTGGGACGGGGACGCGCTGGAGTCCAGCCGCTGCCACCACTCCAGTTGAGTCACCGTGCGCAGCGCGCCGCTGCCGGGCTCCACCTGGCGCATGAGGGCGCTGGGGTGGAATGCCGAGCGCAGCGTGCGACTGGAGCCGGTGTCCGAGGCACGGAAGTACGCGCGCACCACATCCTCGGGGGTGGCGTGCTCTCGGAGGCCGGGAGTCGGGGTGGGCATGGTGGGGGCACGGGCGCAGGCGCAGAGCGCCGCAAGGAGGGCGAAGAGGGGCAGGGACTTCGACATGCGGTGAAATTGCGCCCCCCGGGCCTCACGCGCCAATTGATAGTTTGGCCAGGGAGCCATAGAAATCTTCCATGGATTTTCCAGACCTCCCCTTCCTGGGCACCTTCGTCAGGGTCTACGAGACGGGCAGCATCACCACGGCCGCGAGGCGCCTGCACCGCACCCAGCCCACGGTGAGCTACCAGCTCCAGCGCCTCGAAGAGGCCCTGGGTGCACCCCTCTTCGAGCGGCGCTCGGCGCGCCTGTTTCCCACGGCGCTCGCGGACCGGCTCTTCCGGTTCCTCGGCGGCTTCGCGCGCGACGTGCACTCCGTCCTCTCGGGAGTGGAGGAGGACCGGCCGCTGGAGGTGGCGGCGGTGGCGGGCTTCGGCCGCTACGTCCTCTTCCCCGTGGTGCTCGAGTCGCCCCGGCTGCGCAAGGGGCTCACGCTCCGCTTCCCCCCGGCCGAGGGAGTCTTCCAGCGCGTGCTCGAAGGCCAGGTGGACGTGGGCTTCTCGTATCAGCCCACGGTGCACCCGCGCCTGACGCTGGAGCCGGTGCACGAGGAGCGGCTGGTGCTGGCCGCGGGCCCGGGGTGGGCGCGGCGCCTGAGCGCGCAGGAGGACTTCCAGGACGTTCCCCTGGTGACGTACGACGAGGGCGACTACGTCATCGGCCGCTGGCTCGGCCACCACTTCGGAAGGCGCCAGCCGCGCTGGCACTCCGTGGCCCACTTCGAGGAGCTGGAGGAGGTGCTGGAGCTGGTGGCCCGCGATGAAGGCGTCGCCGTCGTCCCGGACTTCTGCCTCGGCAAGGGACGACGCCTGCGTGCGATGGATTGGGGCAGGCCGGCGCTCACCAACACCATCTATGCGGTCCAGCGCACCCGCGCGCCCGTGCGTCCCGCCGTCACCGAGCTGCTCACGCGCCTGCGCGAGCTGGGCGGCGGGGGGAAGCAGACGCCGCTCCGGCGGGGCCTGGCGACCGTGCGGCGCCATTCCCGGCCGGGCAAGCCGCGCGCGAAATCTCCTCGGAGATAGTCACTCCGCCACGGAGCTGCTCGAACCCGCGGCACGGCGGGGCTCAGCGCTGCTTGAGCCCCTCGCGCCACGCGAAGACGGCGGCCTGCGTGCGGTCCTCCAGGTGCAGCTTGCCGAGGATGTTGCTCACGTGGGACTTCACCGTCTTCTCGGACACGCCGAGCCGCCCGGCGATGTCCGCGTTGGAGGAGCCATCGGCGATGAGCAGTAGCACCTCGCGCTCACGCTCGCTCAGCTCGGCGTGCGCGGAGGGACGCTCCCGTGAGGGCTCGCGCAGCAGGCGCACCACCTGACTCGCGACGCGCGGGTGCAGTGTGGCCTCACCCGCCGCCGCCCGACGTACGGCCTGCACCAGCTCCTCGGCGCTCGCGTCCTTGAGGAGGTAGGAGAGCGCGCCCGCGCGCAGGGCTGGAACGATGTGCTCCTCCTCGTGCGAGGAGGTGAGCATCAGCACCTGCGTGCGCGGGCTGGCCTCCTTCAGCCGCCGCGCCGTCTCGATGCCACCCAGGCCCGGCATCAGCACGTCCACGAGGGCGACGTCGGGAGCATGCTCGCGCGCCAGGTCCACGGCGGCCTCGCCCGTGGCCGCATCACCCACCACTTCGATGTCGGACTGCGCCGCCAGCAGCGCGCGGATGCCCTGGCGCACCAGGGTGTGGTCGTCGGTGATGAGGACGGTGAGTGGTGGCATGTCGTCTCGCGAGAACCCTCAGTGTGACGGAAGGACGCGGATGTCCTCCTGGAATACGGGGTCCACTTCGTACTCCCCGAGGAACTCTCCGCTGAAGCCCTCGATGACGACGCGCTGGCCCTGCTCCAGCCCGCTCACGTCGATGCCCGTGCCGGTGTTGACGAACACGAAGGTGGGGCCGGTGCCGTCATCCACCTCGAACTTGAACCCGTAGGGGCCGTCATCCTCGATGTCGCTGACGATGGCGCCCTTGATGCGCACGAGGCGGCCCTCGGTCGCCTCGCTCACGTCCCCCGTCTTCACGGGATGGGGCGGGGGCACGTTCGCCTCGCCCAGCACCTCGATGGACGTCGGAGCGACGCTGAGAACCTGTGCGAAGGAGTTGGTCAGCGTGCCCGTCACCCGCACCACCTGGCCAACCTGGATGTCCGCGGCGAGCGAGTCGAGGATGTAGATGCCGACCTTCTTGTCCTGGATGGCGAAGCCATTGTCGTTGGGGAAGAAGCCTCCGGTGAACGACGTCGCCACACCCACCACCGTCACCGTGCTGCCCAGTGGCTGCTGGCGTGCCTGGGCGATGGAGCCGTGCGGGCCCTTCGCCACGACGGCGCCTGGAACCGCGAGGACCACCACCGCGAGCAGCGCCGCCAGCCCGACCTTCCACTGCATACGCACCGTGAACATGGAGTGCCCCCTGGTTCTGCCTCCCGAAGGAGGCGGTATGCGCCTTTACCGTGGCGCACTCCAACTTGTACCTTGGAATACCGACACTCGCAGTCACACTCCGGTCGCGGGTCTCAAGGCCCACCCTGGGGCTGGGGACTCACCTGTCGCGACACCAGCTCGGGCGGGCCGGAGGTGAAGGCCGCCTCGACGCGCAGGCCCGGTAGTGACTCGCCCGGAGCCAGCCGGAAGTGGCCTCCCGGCAATGCTTCCGCGCGCTCGCGCATGATGTCCAGGCCCATGCCGCCACGGCGCTCCGTGGGCAACCCGCGGCCGTCATCCTCCACCACCAGCGCCTGGCGCTCGGGTCCGGTGCTCCCCAACCACACACGCACCCGGCTCGCGCCGCTGTGCCGGGCCACGTTGGCCAGGGCCTCCTGGAGGATGCGCAGGAGCGCCTCGGCAGTAGAGGGAGACATCGGCCCCGCATCCAGTTGCACGTCGGCGGCGATGCCGGTGCGCGCGGACCACGACTCCACCTGCTGGCGCAGCGGCTCGGGCCACGGGCCTCCCAGAGCGCGCGGCCGCAACTCCTGGAGCAGCGACACCAGCTCGCGCTGCGAGGTGCCCACCAGCTCGCTGGCCTCGGTGAGGCACGCCTCGGCGCGCTCGGGCTGGCGCTGCAGGTGCGCCTTCGCCGCGCCCAACTGCATCGCCGCCGCGAAGAGGTGCTGCTTCACCGTGTCGTGCAGGTCCCTCGCCAGCCTGTCCCGCTCCTCGCGGGCGGCCAATTCCTGCCGCAGCCCCACCACCGCGCGCAACTGCCCTGCCATCTGGTTGAGCCGGTCCGCGAGCACGGCCAGCTCATCCCCGGGCGGCACGGACGCCACCACGTCCAGCTCTCCCCTGGACCACGCATCCGCGGCGGAGGTGAGCGGCCGCAACCCCGCGAGCAACCGCCGCGCGCTGAGCGCGCCCACCACGAGACCCACCGCCGTGCCCAGCAGCACCAGCGGCCCCCCCAGCGCGAGGACGAACCCGAGCACCGAGCCCATGAAGTCCCTCGGCCGCATGGGCGGCTTCATCCGCGCCACCACCGCGCCCAGCACGTGCCCGGCGCCATCCCTCACCGGCACCGCCGCCACCAGGCCGCCGTTGTCACCACGCAGGCCCAGCGACTCCGGCGCCGTCACACCCGACAGCGCCCGGGTGATGAGCACGGCTTCCTCCGCCGACGGACTGAAGCCCTCCGCGCGCGACACGCCCGCGCCGGAGAAGTCCACCGCCAGCAGGGGCGCGCCCTTCGCGTCGAGCACGCCCACCGTGCCCGCCCCGGGGCCCCCCAGGCGAATCTCCACCTCCAGCGCATTCTCCTGCGATGGCGGCGGCTCCGCCTGCCCCAGCGCTCGCGAGAGGATGCGCTCCAGCGCGTCCACGTCCGGAGGCCGCGCCGCCAGCGCGGGCGCGAGGCCGCCGGCCTTGGCGAGCGCCTCCGCCGCCACGTCCACCGCCATGCCCTGCGAGCGGAGCAGGTAGTTGCCGGCCAGCGCCAGCAGCACCACGACGAGCATCAACGCGAGGCCCAGCGTGGCGCCCACACAGGCCAGCGTGAGCCGCCACTGCAACCGCTGCCAGGGACGCAAGGGACGCATGAAGGCTTCCGAGGTTGGCACGCCCCTTCCCGCATCTCCACCGCCTGGAGGCTGAGGGGGCCTCCGCCTCCAGACCGAGTCCTCCAGCCTGCCCGCCCGGCCTCCGCCTCCAGACCCGGGCGGGCCTCCACCCGGGGACGGATGTGCACGGCGCGTTTCACTGGCAGGGTGATGTGGCACGCGTGGCCGGACGTCGGACGAGGAGGAATCAAGGATGAATCGACTGTTGCTGACCCTGCTGGCGGGCGTTGGAGTGCTGGGGGCCGTGGGCTGCGCGAAGGAGGAGGACCCCGGGGACGAGGACGACGCCTTCCCGCTTCCGGAGATACGAACCGCCGAGCCCGAGGAGGGAGGCCCCGCCTACAGCGGAGGCCCGGTGACGTGGCACCACGACGTGGCGCCCATCGTCCAGCGCCGCTGCCAGGGGTGCCACGCTGAAGGCGGCATGGCGCCCTTCGCGATGAAGACCTTCCCGCAGGCGTCCGCCCGGCACGCGGCCATGGCCACAGCCGTCACCCAGTTGCGGATGCCACCGTGGATGCCCGCGCCGGGGGAGCTCCGCTTCAAGGACTCGCGCCGGCTGACGCGCGGTGAGGTGGCCATCCTCTCCGCCTGGTCCACGCAGGGCGCGCCAGAGGGAGACCCGGCCACCGCGCCGCCGCCCGAGCCCGCGCCCCAGGGCCTGGGCTGGGTGGACACGCACATGGAGCCCGCCGAGGCCTACGTGCCCAACGGCACCCAGGCGGACGACTACCACTGCTTCCTGATGGAGCCCGGCTTCCCCGAGGCGCGGGACGTCATCGGCTTCGAGGTGCGGCCGGGAGCACGGCACCAGGTGCACCACGTGCTGCTCTTCAACGTGCCCGAAGCGGCCGCGCGCCAGGCCGACGCGAGCGAGCCGGGGCCGGGGTGGACGTGCTTCGGAGACTCGGGCGTGGAGGACCAGTCCGTGCTGGGCGCGTGGGCGCCGGGCACGCCGGCCACCCGCTACCCGGAGGGCACGGGCGTGCGTGTGCCGCCGGGCACGGTGGTGGTGATGCAGGTCCACTACAACCTGAACAACGGCCCCCGCGTCGCGGACCGCACGGGAGTGGATTTGCAGTTCGCGCGCGCGCCGGTGGCGAACCCCGCCGCGCTGATGCTGGTGGCGAGCGATGGCTTCGCGATTCCGGCGGGTGGACAGGGCTACCGGTACACCTTCCAGCAGGCCGTCCCGTCGGGGAGGCTGTGGGGCGTCATTCCGCACATGCACACGCTGGGGCGGCGCATCGTCCTGCAGCGCGAGGCCGGCACGCTCATCGACATTCCCGCGTGGGACTTCCACTGGCAGCAGATGTACTTCTACGAGGAGCCGGTGGAGTTCCGCTCGGCCCGCTCGCGGCTGCAACTGAGCTGCATCTGGGACAACCCCACGCCGCGCACGGTGCGGTGGGGCGAGGGCACCCAGGACGAGATGTGCCTCGCGTACCTCTACGTCACCCGGTAGCGCCGTTTCCCTGACGTGCGACGTCTCGAGGTGGCGCTACCAGTCCGGACGGCAGACCCACGGCTTGTCGGGTTTGAGTTGCTCGCAGCGGAAGCCGTCCCCGCATGCACCGGGCGCGTGGGGGTCGCACGAGGGCTGGCAGCGCCACATGTAGCAGACACTCCCGGAGGGGCAAACAGACCGCCCCTCCCCGCACTTGCGCACGCAGTCCATCCACACACTGCCTGGACGTGACAGCGAGTCCAGCACCCTGCACTCACTGTCCGGTGGGCAGGTGGCCTGCTGGCATTGGCTCCCGTACACCTTCGCGCACGCGGAGGCGCCCTCGTCGAACCGGATGCACTGCTGGCCTTCCGCGCAGCCCTGCGCCACACAGCCCGGCAGACAGATGGACTCTGGCGTGACGTCCGCACAGAAGAAGCCCTCCGCACAGGCCCCAGGCTCTCCTCGACGGCAGGGACGGCCGCACCAGCCCTGGCGACCTCCGCAGAGCAGCCCCTGGGCACAGGCCTCTTCCCGGGTGCCAGGAAGAGGCTCGCAGCGCTCTCCCTCGTGACGCGCTCCCTGCGGGATGCAGTAGCGCACCAGGGGCCTTCCTTCGGTGGAGGCCACGCTCCGACAGACCTGGCCCTCCGGGCATTGCACGTCCGACATGCACTGGCTGTCGGTGCAGTAGCCGACCCAGACCCGAGGGTCCGTGACACAGGCCAGCGGCGCCTCACAGTCCGAGCCGCGCTCACAGTCCCGGTGATAGGTCGCCCGACTCCTGCGCTCCTCGTGACTGAGGACCGGGACGACTCCGTCCGAGTCCACGCTCCCAAGGCCCGACCACCTGCTCCCGAGGAGCAGCAACACGAGCGGCACCGGTAGGAGCGCGGCCAGGATGGCGCCGAACGCGACACGCCTCGAGGTCATCCGCACTTCTCGCGGCACTGAGCGCTTTCCTCGTCCTTGCAGAATCGTTCGAGGTCCTCCTCAGTCAGAGTGACCCCATTCCGGCGGCTCGCCATTGCATCCGTCTCGCCTCCTGCTCGACTGAAACAGCACTATCCGCCAGTCAGGCCCGACAACACGAGCCCGCGGATGTGCGTCACCCACCCGCCCCGCATGAAGCAATGAGTCATTGAGAAGGGATTGGCCCCGGCATGCGAGCGGAGCGTCTGGATTTGGACGCCCGGGGGCCAGTCGCATGCGACGGACCCACGGCCGTGCTACGGCCTGTATGTGTTGCGTCCTCCCTTCCCACCCCAGCCCGCCGAGGACCTGGAGACCTTCGCGCAACGGCTGCGCGTGGTGGCGGACGCGGCGCCCGTCATGCTGGCGTACGTGGACGCGAAGGAGCGCTACCTCTTCGCCAACACCACCTACGCCGCGTGGTTCAACCACCCCCGCGAGGCGATGCTCGGCCGCACCGTGCGCGAGGTGGTGGGAGACGCGGCCTACGAAATGCTCCGCCCCGCCGTCCGCGTGGCCCTCGCCGGCCAGCGCGTCCACTTCGAGCGGCCCGTGCCCTACAGCGGCGGCACCCGCTGCATCAACGCCACCTACGTGCCGCACGTGCAGCCGGATGGCACCGTCGCGGGCTACGTCAGCACCGTGCTCGACGTCACCGAGCGCCACCGCGCGGAGGAGGAACGCGAGCGCACCTCCCGCTTCCGGGAGCATTTCCTCGGCGTGGTGAGCCACGACTTGCGCAACCCGCTCAGCGCCATCCTCGCCGGGGCCAACGCCCTGCTCCACGCGGGCACGCTCGACGAGCGCCAGGGCCGCGTGGTGGCCCGCATCGCCCGGAGCGCGGCCGGCATGGAGCGCATGATTGGCGATCTGCTCGACTTCACCCGCGTCCGCCTGGGCGACGGCTTCCCGCTGGAGCCCGTGCCCATGCACCTGGACGCGCTCTGCCAGGAGGTGCTGGAGGAGCTGGAGGTCGCCTGGCCCGCGCGCGAGTTGCGCAGCCAGCTCGTCCCCGTACCTCGGGGAAGGTGGGACCGGAACCGGCTCACCCAGGTGGTCTCCAACCTGGTGGGCAACGCGCTCCAGCACAGCCCGGAGGGCACGCCGGTGACAGTCACCACGCGCACCGACGGAGCCCTCGCCGTGCTCGAGGTCCACAACCAGGGCGCCGCCATTCCTCCCGAGCTGCGCGCGCACCTCTTCGAGCCCTTCCGCCGGGGCGCGCACACCCCGGGCCGGAGGGGCCTGGGCCTGGGCCTCTACATCGCGCACGAAATCGTGCGCGCGCACGGCGGCGGTCTCGCCGTGCGCTCCGAGGAAGAGGATGGGACGACGTTCACCGTCCGGCTGCCGCTGCACCCGCCCTCGCGGTAGCGGCACTCCGGTAACGGCTCAGGAGCGACGCGCGCCCGTGAGCATCGCCGTCACCTGCGGGTCCAGCTTGAAGGACTCGAAGAAGCTGTCCGCGTCGTGAGGCGGCTTGCCGTCCGGGTGCAGCAGCAGTTGCTGGTACAGGCGCGGGCCCACGAGGAAGAAGCGGCCGCGCAGGTGGCGCGGGCCGGACACGCCCTCCACCTCCCAGCCGGGGAAGCCGTCCATCATCAGCGGCCGCGAGGCGAGGCCGGTGGCGCCCAGCGCCTCCAGGGCCCCGTGGCTGGCGCGGGCCACCACGTCGCGCGGGTCCGCCTGGGCCACCGCGGCGGCCGGGAAGTCCGTGTAGGAGACGTAGTAGGCGGTGTCCGCCTCCGGGCGTACGGCGATGAAGGTGTGGAGTGTCACCTCGCCGACCTCGGTGGTCTGCGAGCGGCGCTCCTCGCTCACCGGACCGGGGATGGCGACGGCGAAGCCGCCCTCCGTGGACTGGATGACAGTGGCCGCGTCCTGCTTCGGCGCGGGCGGGGTGGCGGCGGCCGGCCCCTGCTGGTGGGAAGCACACGCCCCCAGGCCCCCGAGGGCCAGCAGGGCGGCGAGCGGCGCGACTCGGCGCAGGGTCTTCATATTCCGGGAAACTCCCATGGTGTGGACCGCAAGGTACGTCCGGGTCCGCAAGGGTGCATCCTGCATCTCCGGGCCGACGCGCGTCAGGCAACACCGGGCCCCGGCCTCAGTGCAGCGTCCCCTCCGGAGGGGGCAGCGGGCTGGCCGGCTCGGGCGCGGCCTCGGGGAGGCGGGTCACCACGGGGGCGAGCGGCAGGCACACCCGGAAGACGGAGCCGGTGCCGGGCTGGCTCTCCACCTCGATGCGCCCCCCGTGCGCCTCGACGATGCGGCGGGCCACCGACAGTCCCAGCCCCACGCCCGGGGCCCGCTGGCGGGCGTTGCCGGCGCGCTGGAAGGGCGCGAAGAGCAGGCGCTTCTCGTCCTCGGAGATGCCGATGCCCTGGTCCGTCACGGACAGCACGGCCTCCTCTTCCACGCGGCGCACCGCCACGTCCACGCGGCTGCCAGCCGGCGAGTACTTCAGCGCGTTGCTGACCAGGTTCTGCACCACCTGCTCCAGCCGGGCCGGGTCCACGCGCACCAGCACGGAGGTCTCCGACAGCGACAACTGGAGGACGTGCCCGCTGTCCCCGGAGCGGTAGAGCTCCACCACCTCGCGGGCCAGCTCCCGCGCGTCGCGCACCTCCGGCCGCAGCTCCAGCTTGCCAGCCTCGATGCGCGTGGAGTCGAGCAAATCCCCCACCATCCGGTCCAGCCGCTCCACCTGCCGGCCCACCAGCGCCAGGGTGCGCTCCATGCGCTCGGGCGTCAGCGGGGCGCCGCCCCGGCCGGACAGGGCCGTGGACAGCTTGAGGGCGGACAGCGGGTTGCGCAGCTCGTGCGCCACACCAGCGAGGAAGGCGAGCTGCTGCTCCTGCTGGTGCGCCAGGCTGTTGGCCATCTCGTTGAAGGTGCGCGCCATGTCGCGCAATTCCGTGGGCCCCGCCTCGGGCGCGCGGGTGCGCTTGCGGCCGGAGCCGAAGCGGCGCATGGCCTGGCTGATGTCCCGCAGCGGCTGCAGGGCGATGCTCCGCAACAGGAAGGTGACGGCGATGACGCCGGCCAGCAGCATCACCCCGAGCACCAGGCCCACCGTGTCGGCGAGGCGGTTGAGCCGCGCCGCCTGCACGCGTGCGTCGCGAGCCTCGACCACGTTGACTTCGATGACCTGCTCCAGCCCGTTCAACGCCTTGTCGAGCGGAGGCCCCGCCGCCTCCACCCGCGCCTGGAGCCCGTCCCGCTGCTGGGCGAGGTAGACGTCGATATTCCGGCGCACGTCATCCAGCAGCGCCCGCTCCGCGTCCGTGGCGGCAATGCGGTGAAGCTCTTCGAGCTGCGGGCGCAGGGACGCCTCCAGCACCTCGCGTGAGGCCCGGCCCGCATCGAGCGGCACGGAGGTCAGCCGCTCCCTCACCAGACGCTCGTGGGAGAGCAGGCCCACCTCCACCTCCTCGGCGAGCCGTACGCCCTCGACGGAGTTGCCCAGCGTGCTGGCGGAGCGGTCCAGCACGCTCGTCAGGACGACGAGTGAGACGGCGGCCGCCAGCGTGAGCAGGGCCAGAGCCCCCATCGTCGCCGCGAGCCAGGCGCGGAGACTCATACCGCCTCCAGGGCGGGGCCGGGGGCCTCGCGAGACACCGGACCATCCGACGGGAATCCCACGTGCCGCCCTCCCGGAGCGGGGCTTCGTGAGCGCGCGCCCCCCTCCTGAGTGGAGGAACAAGCCCGGCGCGGGAGGGATTCGCGGACTGGACAGCAGGCAGGCACGGAGTGAGGTTCCCTGCACGGCGCCAGAGCCGAGCAGCCCCGGCCGTGCTAGGGAGGACGGACGTGGCGGGCAAGCGCCGGGCCACGTGCGAGGTCTCCATGGACATTCTCTCCCAGCCGGTACGCACCCTGAAATTCGATGGCTTCTGGCGCTGGCTCCAGGAACACACGCACTGCATCCTGCGGTGTGGCTCCGTCGACGCGATGCTCTACGACCACGACGACTTCCACTGGGCGCTGCTGGAGGAGGACCGCCAGCACGTGGTGCAGGTGCTCAAGGGCAAGGTGCTGGTGGGCGAGTTGGTGATGGCGGGCCGTGAAGTCACCGAGGTGAACGTGGCGCCGGACCCGGACACGGGCACCCAGGGCCACATCCTGGTGGAGCTGATGGGCGGCCCGAAGGAGGACCCGCAGGTGCTCTACCACTTCGTCATGGCGCACGGCATCGACCCGGCGCCGGGACACAAGGACCTCAAGCACTGAGCCGCAGGCGCTCGATGAGCGCCACGGCGTCGCCGGTGCCGCTCGCATACCGCCAGGGCCCTCGCGCCGGGGGACGGCGGGCGAGCAGGACGGCCTTCTCCAGCAGCGCCTCCATGGAGCTCGCGAGTTCCTCCGCGCGGAGCCGGAGCGCCTGCCTGTCATAGAGCCGGGGCCGGGCCAGGGCCACGAAGGGCGTGCCCGTCGCCCGCGCCTCGTTGACGGTGTTGTACCCGCCCGCCCCCACCAGCACGTCCACCCCCGGGAGCACCGCCAGCGCGGGCCACACCGGCACGTGGAGCGGCTCGGCCGCCGCGGGAAGCGCGGTCGCCTGTCCCGGAGGCACCAGCCACCGCACCCGGGCCGCCTCGCCCAGCAACGCGTGCAGCCGCGTGGACAGCTCCCCCGCCTCATCCACCTCGGAGTGCGTGCCACACCCCATCACCGCCACCACCGGCCGCGCATCCCCGGCCGCCACGCCGAGCCGCGCCCGCGCCTCGGCACGCGGCAGCAGCTCCGCGGCCTCCAGCAGCAGCCACGGCGAGGTGCGCACGGCGCGAGGGTGCCCGGCAAGGGGAGCGTCCTCACCGGGGACGAGCAGCAGGTCGTACGCGTCCACCGCGCGCGCCACGTCGAACCGCTCCACATAGGCGGGGTTCAAGTCGCGGTGGACGAGCACCTTCCGGGCTCGCAGCCCCGGCAGCAGCGACACCAGCTCTCCACCCAGCCCCCGCGGGAAGGTGTCCACGATGAACACGTCCGGGCGCACGTCCTGGAGGCAGCACTCCACCACCTCCCGCACGGCGCGCTTGTTCAGCGCCGGGTCCAGCCGCAGCACTTCCACGCGGGGTTCCAGCACCGCCTCCAGCGGCACGCCCGGAGCGAAGGGACTGTTGATGAGCAGGGTGACGGAGTGGCCCTGGCGCGCGGCGGCCCGCGCGAGCGCGCTGGCGCGGGTGAGGTGCCCCATCCCACCGCCGAGCGCATAGATGAACCAACGAAGCGCGCCCATCAGCTCCCGCCCAGGTCCTCCTCGAAGGAGGCGTCCTCTTCGTGGCGGAGGCTCTCACCGTCGGCCTCGGTGAAGTCGTTGGGGTCCCTGCCCCGGCCCCATGCCGAGCCGGGGCCGTAGTAGCCGTAGTCCTTGTAGTAGTAGCTGGGGTCGTCCTCGTCGGGACTGGAGTCCGCCTCGGAGTGCGAGTCGTCGTGCTCGTGGTCCTCGTCGTCGTCGTCGTCCTCGGCGCACGTGGAGCAGACCAGCTCCGCGCCCAGCGCGGTGAGGTGCATGTCACAGACGCGCTTGCCGCACTTCATGCATGCCGCCCCCGCGGGCCGGCCGCAGTCATGCGCGAAGAGGAACCCGGTGCTCTGCTGGCAGCGGCCCTCGAACAGGGGGCTCATGGGCGGCGGGCCTCCGGAGGAGACTGGAGGTGGAAGAGCAGCGCCATGCGCAGGGGCAGCTCCATCTTCTCGAAGGCGAGGCACGCGGCGGCCTCGGCGCGCACCAGCGACTTCGTCGCGAGCAGCGTGCGCCCCGTCGCGTCGCGCAGGGACACCTTGCCCTCGCGCACCTTCACGCGGGCCACCTCGGTGCCGGAGGCGTCCTGGATGGTGGCGCCCTCGTCCTCGGGGGACACCGTGTAGAGGAGCACGCCCTTCACGTCGTTGAGCCGCCAGCCCGGCCCCTGGCGCGCGAGGGTGAAGAGAATCTGCTGCTGCGCGGCGTCGCGCACGGTGAGCGCCCCGCCCGCCGAGGCGACGACGTAGCCGAGCACGGCATCGTCCGGACCGGAGACCTTGAGCGAGGTGCCCTTCCACTTGTACCGCGCCAGCTCATGGTCCTCGCCGTCCACCAGCTTGGCGCCGTCATCCTTGGGCTTGAGGGAGAAGCGCTCGCGGTCGTCGGCGTCCTTGAACTTGAGCTTGTCCGCGGTGGCGGCCTCGGCACTGGCGGTGGCGCTCTGTTGCTGCGCCTGGGGCGCCTTCGCGTCGGCGCCTTCCTGGCGCGAGCAACCGGAGAGCACGAGCAGGGAGAGGAGGAGGACACGGCGCATCATGAGGAGACCCTCGCAGGCGCCTGCTTGCGAAGCGCGGTGGAATAGTTGAGCACCTGGTAGAGGCTCAACAGTGACATCAATGCGGCCCTGGGCGCGTCACACGACACGGGCGACACGCGTTCCGCGGCGTCCCAGTCGAGCGGCAGTCCGGAGCGCAGGGAGAGACGGTCCTCCGCCACCTCCAGTTTCACGAGCGAGACGGAGTCCGGCAGCCGCACCGCCTGCCGCGCCCGCGACCCGAGCCGGGCGAGGTGGGGGTGATGCTCCGGCTTCACGCGGAGCTGGACGTGGAGGAGCGCGGAGCCCTTCTGCTTGTTCTTGGTCTTGTACTTGCCCCGGGGAGTGAGCCTCGTGCGGCGTCGCAGTTGGAGTCGCTCCTCCATGCCGAGCCGCAGGTGCGTGCCGTCCATCAACCGCACCTGGAGGATGAGCCACCGCTGGACGAAGGACTCGGTCTTCCACTCGCCCGCGCTGCCCCGGTCCGTGAGGTTCTCCTTGTCCGTCGTGGGGTGGAAGTCCAGCGCCACCGTCACGGGCTCGTCCGGGGCGATGTCCTTGCGCAGCCGCTGGAGGAGACGCGTCACCAGCTCATAGCGCCGGTCCTGGAGGTCCAGCTTGAGGAACCGGGAGGAGATGCCGTTGCAGACGAGCATCCCCACGAACAGCACGGCGACCCCGAGGAAGGCCACGCCACCGAAGTCCGTGGACAGGAGAAAGAACGCCCCGATTCCGGCCGCGAGTGCCGAGTAGCCGCAGATGCGAGCGCGCAGGCTCCAGGTCTTCTGCCGCAGGTCCATCTCCGCGTCGAAGGTCCGCAGGCCGCCGAGGTCGGCCATCACCACGGGCACCGGGGCGGTGGTGCGGTAGACCCGCTCGAAGCGGAAACGGTCGAAGTCGATGGCCACGGCGGGGAGCTCCCCTCGGAGCGACGGAGGGAGGGGGAGCGTACGGGTCCATTGCCGCGAGGGTCAAACGCGCTCATTTGCCGGCCACGGGCGGAGCGCGGTAGCAACGACGGCGTGGCCTCCCCTTCCCCGTCCGGCACCGGCATCGTCTACGCGTCGTTCGACCGCTTCCCCGCGCCGAAGGGGGCAGCGGTGCACATCCGGGCCTTCGTGGAGGCACTGGGCGCGGCGTTCGGCGGGGTGGACCTGCTGGCGCTCCGGGACGGCAGCACCGCGAGCACGGACCCACACGCACTCGCGGAGGGCGTCACGTATCACCCGCTGGAGGCGCGAGGCCGGGATTTGGTGGAGCAGGCGCTGTCATTCCGCTCGCACCTGGCGGCGTGGTGGAGCGGGAGGCCGAGGGCCGCGGTGGTGCATGTGCGCTCCATCTTCGAGGGCTACCCGGTGGCCCGGAGGAAGGAGGCGCTGACGGACGCGCTGGTGTTCGAGGTGAACGGGCTGCCGTCCATCGAGCTGAAGTACCACCACCCGGACGTGGCGGACGACGCGGAGCTGCTGCACAAGCTGGTAGCGCAGGAGGACCTGTGCATCTCCCGCGCGGACCTGCTGGTGACGCCGAGCGAGGTGACGGCGGAGTACCTCGTCCAGCGTGGGGCGGACGCGAAGCGGGTGCGCGTGATTCCGAACGGCGTGGACCTGGAGGTGTTCCGGTACGCGCCGCCGCGAGCGGTGGAGCCGGGCCGGCCGGTGCGACTGCTGTACAGCGGGACGATGACGTCCTGGCAGGGCGTGCACCACGCCATCGAGGCGTGCCGGCTGTTGCGGCGGGAGGTGCCCACGGTGCTGACGCTGGTGGGGCCACTGAGGAGGAACGGGCGGCGGGCGCTGATGGACCGGTGTGGGGATTTGCTGCTGGCGGGCGCGGTGGAGTTGCTGGAGCCGCTACCGCAGGCGGAGCTGGCGCGGCTGCACCACGCGTGTGACGTGGTGCTGGTGCCGCTGCCGGTGAACGACCGCAACTGCGTGCAGGGCTGCTGCCCGCTGAAGCTGCTGGAGGCGATGGCCACGGGCACGCCGGTGGTGGCGAGCAACCTCCCCGCGGTGCGAACGCTGGCCGGGCCGGAGGAAGTGCTGCTCATCCGGCCGGGCTCGGCGAAGGCGATTGCGGAGGCGGTGAAGGCGCTACGGGCGGATGCGACGCTGGGGCCGGCGCTGAGCGCGAGGGCCAGAGCACGGGTGGAGCGGGACTTCCCATGGGGCCGGGCGCAGGCGTCGCTGGTGGAGGCTTATGAAGAAACGTTCGGGCTGGCGCGGAGGAGCACTCCGTCAGCGGCGTAGCGCCCACGGAATGGCACGAGCCAGCACGCGCCGAAGCCTCTCGGCCTCCGCCTGAAAGCCCGCCTCGATGCGCTGGCGTGCATTGGGGCCGCGGCTCAGCGCGTGGCCAGTTCGCCAAATGGCCGCGTGAGGTGGGGCATGCCCGTCGGTGACATGCTTCCCAGCAGTTCCCATTGCAGGTGGGCAAAGCCTCGCGTGTCCACCCGCCACTTTCCCCTACTCCTGATGGCGAGCTCCAAGGCCAGGTCACGCCTGCGCCGCATCGGTGCACGCCGAAGCGTGCTCAAGACAAGCTCGGCGCCTGGAGGCTGTCCGTGCAGGTAGCGAGTCCCCGCGACCAGCCGCTTCCGTTCTTCCTTCCACGCGGCTTCCACCGCATCGGGCTCGGGCAACGGCAGTTCCCGCTCCGCGCCCAGGACCCGTGCCTCCTCCGAGGCCTCCACGCTGATGGGCGATTCTTCGTCCTCGCCCTCCTCGGGTGGCCCACGCACGAACGAGCCCTCCAACACTACCCCGGTGATGGCGGAGAAGACCTCACCCGCCAGGCGGGCCACCTTCTTCTCTCGCATCAGTAGCAGACACGCCTCCACCGCCTCGGGCCGTCCGCTGGCAGCCAGCGCTCGGAGTGCGTCCTCACGGAGCTCCGGCACCCCGAGAAGCTGAACCAGCCACTACTGCACCTCCTGAGGTGTCCATCCCATGGCCAGCAGGCGCATGGCGAGCCGACATCCCGGGAGGGGTGATGAAACGAAGTGCCGGCACGCATCCCACGCGGCGCGCTCCCCCAGCAGCAGGCCCGCCTCGAGCGCCGTATCCCTCACGGCGGAGGAAGGCGCGTCCGGTGAGTGTCAACGTAGATGACGCGTGAAAGGATTAAGCCGAGCGCTTCAACTCCTGCACTGCCTGGGTGGGGTTGCGGGGAGGGGCCGAGACGCACGGGGCCTGCGGGAGTCCAGTCGCGCGTCTTGCCGCGCCAGCACCTGGTAGTTGAGCTTCCGCACCGTCACCCCGTCCTCGACCATCGCAAAGCCGTACACGTCCACCCGGGGGCTCGAAGGCTTCTCCTCCTCCTCGGCACCTGCTGAGAGTGCTCCGAGACGCGCCAACGCCCCCATCCCCATCGCGGCCCACCGCATGATTCGCATCCGGTTTCCTCCACGAAGGCCGGAACGTGAGAGCAGGCACGGTCAGCCGTCTGAGACCCGCGCGCCTCGCGGAATCTCACAGCGCACAGTCGAGAGCAACTTTGTGAGGTGAAAGACGCTCCCGCGGCGCAGAGTACGCGGGAACCGCCACGGGCATCAGCCAATCCGCACGTGCCGGATACCTCGGGCGACCACGAACCCGTCCTTGATGACCTCACAGGTGAGGGAGTGCCGGCCCGAATACGCGGCCTTCTGCCAGAGCACCTTGTCTTCGCTCACGTGCTCGCGCTGTACCTCATCAGCATGCAACGCCTCACTGCCTCTGTTCTGGATGCGCCAGCGAACCGTGAAGGGAGCGGGGATGCCGAGCTTCTTCTTCAAGGAAAAGCGAAGCCACGCCCCCTTGGGAACAGACGTCTTGTCCTTGTAGACCGCAGTGACCTCTCCACCCTTCGAGCTGGCGAGAGCAGCCCGGACTCTCAGGAGGGCCGGCGCCTCGCGCGCCTGAAGGAGCCTTGCGTTCCGGGCCTGCTCACGCCAGTAATCGTGATTGAACACCCACCACCAGGCGGTGAGGGCTTGAACCTTGAGACAGGTCGATGCCTGTAGTACCTCCAACTGCGGGAGGACGAAGTCCAGCTTCTCGATGAGCCTCCCCACCTGCGCACGCCTGCGCGGGCTCGAGGTCAGGCTCTCATCGTCGGCAACCGGGGAGCGGACCTCCGGGCTCCTCTTCAGGCGCTCTCGCAAGGCAATGAGCGTCTTGTAGAAGGCCAGGTCATCGCGGTGAAGATCCGGCTGATACACTTCGGCAACGAGCGTCGAGAGAATCATGCCACCGGGCAGGTCCCAAGACACACGCGATCGAGCGAAGGTCTTGACCAGCCTGACGATGCGCCTGAACTGCGATTCACGGACCGAAGCTCCAGCCGCCGGGTCCGGACTCAGGCATTGGTTCTGCCGGCTGAACCACTCGCTGACTGCCTTCGGGTCTCGCCGCCTCCACTGGGCACTGGCGTGCTCCAGGACGGTTTTCCCGTCAGAGTCCGTCACCTGGCGGTAGATGGCCAGATCGACGTGCTCTCCCCGTGTGTACCAGACGGTGACGGCACTCGTCCGTGCCAGGGGCTTGGTGGCAAAGCTCTGCAAGGAACTGCGCAGTGCCTCAGCCACGCGCTGCCGCGCGCGAAGGGCTGTCTTCGGCAGGTCTTCCTTCCTGAAGATGACGGCAACGTCGATGTCGTACTGCCGTTGCGGATGCTGGTTCAGGGTCCGCATGTCGTAGCTGCCCTGATTGAGCGCATCCACGTGTTGCGGGTACCCGTCCGGCCTCCGGCGTTTCTCGCCCAGCCTACGCAACCCCTGGCCCAACAACTTGAGACACGCATTGCGATGGGCCGCGAGCTCTCCCCTGCGCTCCTGTCCCAGGCAGACGTGCTCTTTGTAGAAGGTGTCAAAGTGCTTCTGCGTATCGTACATCCCATCCTCGTCATGCAATCGCGATTCAAGAATCTCTCGGAAGAAGCGGGACCAGCGTCCCGGAGTCGCGGTCTCCCTCCCAGACCCGGACCTCACGGGTCCCGACGATGATGAAGAAGAGCGACGCGCCTTCGAACCGGTCCTCGCGCAAGCGGCGGCGCCAATCCCTGACGTCGACGTGTGAGGGCATGGGATGAGGTTCCGGGTGGGTGTGCCACTCGCCGAGGTACAGGCAGGTGCCCTCGGAACTGTGCCACCGTTCGTCGATGACACGCTGATGATGCTCCCGGCTCCGATGGAAGGTCACGGGGCCGCGTAGGTCTCCAGGCATCGGGCACGTCGCTTCGTCAATCACCACATCCAGGCAGCGCACGATGTGCCGCCCGAGGAGCACGCCTCCGGCCTCCGGCTGACCGGCTTCGACCTGCTGGAAGCGGAGCATCATGGTGAGCGCCGGGGAATCAATCTTCATCACAGCTCCGCCCTTGCGCCGGAACACCCTCCCCTCCTCGGCACTCATCTCGGGGCACATTCCGGGCAGTCTTCACGGACGTATCCGGAGGGGTCAGGCTCCGCCGTATAGAGTGGGGTGACCGTATAGCCCTCCTGCTCGAACGCCTTGCGTTCCCCCTTCCATGACAGCAACGGGGCGCCCACGGCCTCGCCGCGGAGCGCCTGCAGCGCGAGGCGAGTGGCCAGCTCCGCGGTGCGCTGGGCATCGAGATCCGAGAAAGGAAGGTATCTGCTGCCACAGCCCAGCAGGTCACGGGTATAGCTGGCCCCCGGCATCGCGAACGAGGCGCGATTCCTGATGGCACCTCCCCCCGGAGTGCGCGCGTAGAGGCACTTCAGACAGCCGCGCACGGCCCCCCGTGTTGCATGCAGATGCGTCAGAAGTGCATGGCCTCCGAGCCCCATCGGCTCCAGCCAGGTGAACAACGCGGGAGGGTGCGTGGCGTCTGACCAGATGCGCCGGTTCAGGAAGAGCTCGGTGGTCGGATGACCCAGCGCGGAGATGACCAGGTGGTGCTCGCGCAGCACCGAGGGTCGCTGCGCCATGAGCGCCTCGATCTCCGCGGGGTATGCCTTCACCGAGACATAGGGGATGGTGCGCTCGAGCTCGCGCTGGAGGCCATCGACCTTCGGGAGGCCACGCCACGCCATCCCACATGCATGCCGGTACGTGTTCTCCAGGGTGAAGAAGTCCGAATCCACCAGCGAGAGCTCCCCGACGCCGGCCCGCGCGAGTGAGAGCGCGATGTAGCCACCTACCGCACCACATCCCGCGAGGAGCACCTTGCGATTCTTCAGGTCCGTTCCAGCCCCACCGCGCGGGGCGAGGAAGGCGTGGTCCCTGCGTTGGAGGTCGATAGGCTCGACGCGGGCCTGGGCCCCTGCGTCCATCAATGGATTCCCGCCCTGGACATCCACCAGGCGGACGCCAAGCAACGCACGCTCTCCGCACGGCCTCCGCAGCCCGAGCACCAGCAGCAACTCTCGTCCCTGCACCCGAGAGAGCCAGCGGCGCGCTTCTTTCGGCATGGCCCGGACATGCTTCTGGAGGCCCGCGAGCGTGGTCAGTTCCATGGGATGGAAGTCCTGCTCGGGTTCGACGGAACCGAGGGGGACGTAGATGGCCTCCCTCTGCTTGAGTCCGTGCACGCTGCGCTCGGGTCTCGAACGTCCATAGACGTCGGGGCTGTCGGCGACAGCCAGCAGCCGTCCCTGCTGGAAGAGAGCCACGATTCGAGAAGGGAACTCTCCTGCGGAGACGACGCAGTCCGCGGACGCCTCGGCCCGCGAGCGCCAATAGACGACCGCCTCCTGTGCGAACTCCGCCCCAGGATTGCCCTCGAGCATGCGGCCCAGCTGCTCGCGGGCATAGACGAGCGACTCCCTCGCAATGGCATAGGGGTCGTCACTGTCCAGCAGGTTCGTATCCTCGGGAAAGCACAGCTGGTTCGGAGCAATCAGGTGCGGGAGTGACACGACCGGAGGCTGGACGTCCTCCAGCCCTATCTCGGGCAGGCACCAGGGAAACTTCGCGGGAAGGTGGACGCTCAGCGTCACCACATGGGCGCTGAGCTTCGTGTGTCCCGTCAGCGTCCACTCCCCGGACAGTTCCGGCCGCGCCGAGGCCCCCGATGGTGACCGCGCCACCTGGCAGTCCTCCAGCAACCCGCTCCGCGCAAGGCGCTGAAGAACCTCTTCGTGCGACATCGGTGCCGGGCTCGGTACTACCGGAGGCACAGGGCTCATGCCGCCACTCCGCTGGAGACCACGGCTTTGGCGCCGGACCGTCCGGTATCCTTCTTCTCGGGGACGGGGAACTCCTCACCGAAGTCCTGCCGCATCAACTGGCAGGCGCGCACGATATCAGGCTCGTTCGCCACCTCATCCAGACGATCCCGGAGTTGGATGAGGCGGTCGCGGAAGGTCGTCATCTGGCCATCCGTCATCCTCTCGAAGATGTCGAGCCGCGGGGCCACCGGGACCAGCACCTTGAGACGGTAGAGCGGGGAGCCGTCATCCTTCGTGCCGATGTAATGGAACTTGTCCACCATCTTGCCGACGAAGTACCGCATCGCCTTGAGGTCGTCGGAGTAGCTCCGCCTCTCGTAGGAATCGAAGTAGACCTCGGGCTGGAACCACTCTCCCGCCGCGACCGTGAGCCCGATGCCCGAGGGCGCGTTCTGACCATCGGTCTTGAACTTCTCCGTCTTCCATCGCTTCAGGGCGCGAATCACGCGCAGGAACTGCTGCCGCTCGGCATCCTGGAAGCGGGTCTTGACCCAGTTGATGAGTCCCCGCGGGTCCGACGGCTCCCACCAGCGATTGTCCTCGTCCGAGTCTCGGTACCCCTTCGCGAGGAAGAGACTCTTCGACTCGGACTGGGCGTCGTCATAGGCATAGACGGCGAGGTCGACATGGAAGGCCTTCTTGCCATCCACCATGTAGTTCACGGTGACACACGACTTCCGGATCTCCGTGCCCAGCCTGGTGTGGTCCTCCAGGACGTCGGCCACCAGGACCTTGAGGTCGACGGGGTTCGGGTAGTCCGCCGTGGAGCAGTTGAAGCACAGCCCCACGTCGATGTCGTAGTCCCCGTTCGCGGGCCGGATACCCGTGTCCATCTCGTAGCTGCCCTGGTTGAAGTCGGTGAACTTCGGAACCGGCTTCTTCTCCGCCCGCATCTCCGCGAACTTGTCCCGGAGCTTGCCCAGGATGATTTCCCGCTTTTCACTCAGCGTCTTCTCCTCCGTTTCCAGGCTGAGGCGGATGTTCTTGTCGAAGTCGATGATTTGATTCTGGATATCTGCCATGTGTGTCATTGCCTCCACGACTACTTGAAAATCTTGACGGAGCGACGCCCCTGCTCGGCGGCCTGGAGGCTCAGCCGCCACTTGTAGGCGGGCTTCTCCAGCCTCCCGTAGTTGTAGACAAAGCACTCCGGCATCCAGGTCGCTGCCAGTGCCCGCCCCAGATGGAATGCCACGCTCACGGGAACGGCAGCGAAGACGTGCACGCTCTTCAAGGGGCGGGGTGGATTGCCTGAGATGTACTCATCGAGCGTGTCCTGGATTTTTTGCATATACGCCTTGAGCTGTTCCTCCCGGCGCACACTGCCGCGCCTGGGCGTAGGCAGCTTGAAGTGCAGGTCCAGTGCAACCTCCGAGTCGGGCAGCACCTCCCGGCATTCGTCCAGACTGACCGGCGCGGAGACGGAAACGCGCAGTCGCGCGGCACTGCCCGAGTCCCGGGGCTCCACCTCGATTTCCATGGGTGGGGAGGACGTGTCGGTGCCCGCCTCCCAGCGGTACCGGTCGGACACATATTCCAAGGCATGCACCGGACGGTGCTTCGCCAGGTGTCCGGCCAGAGCCGCCAGCGGTACGAGGGGAAAGCCATAGTAGGCCACATCTGCGTCCCGCTCTTCGTAGGCCCGCCGGAGCTCACCATCGGTCGCGGCAAGCCGGCTCACCTCGTCCTGCAGATTCCTCCAATCGCGCTGAGCCAGTCGTTGTGTCTGTTCAATGGCAACCCACCGGGGCTGCCTGCCCGCGAAGAGTGCCGGGGCGTCCGCCGGTTCAGGATCCACCGAGACCTTGGAGTGGGCTTCATGGCGAATGATGATGAGCTTCCGGGAAGATGAAACCGGAGCGGGCGGCGGCGGCTCGCTGAAAGGAGTGAGCGCCGTCGCGTCACCTGCTTTTGCGTAGAACTGGAGCGAAACCCAGTCCCTGGACTTCACCTCGCTCCGGAGCCTGCTCCGAACCGTGTGAAGCACGGAGCGCATGTCCTGCTGAGCGAGCAGCCCTTCATAAAGCGTTTCGGTAAGGATGTTGGATCCATCCACCGTCAGTGGCATGCGAGATGAAACGACAGCGGGAACCCCCTGCTGGTGGAACATGCGGGCAACGCCCCCAAGCAGGTGCGCTGGAGTACCCGCATCCCCTCCCTGACAGGAGCAGAGGGTCACGAGGCGTAGCGAGCGGGAGCCCGGGGACAAGAAGATCAAGTCGCGGAGCTCCGTGGCATCAATGCGGTCTACCGGCTCGGACGACTCTGTCGAATTGATGGCCAGACCATACGCGCCATCGGCCACCTGGGTGCCATGGCAGAGCAGGTGGAGAGCAGTGACCGGTCGGTCTGGGTCATTCAACCTCTCCACCAGGCGCTTTCGAGTCACTTCATTGAGTACGTCCAGCTTCGGATCGAAACGAAGCTGGACTCTCTCGCAGGCCTTGCGAATGGCCGCTTCGTGTTCAGCGGCTGGAACCCACCCGCCAGCCCCGGACCAGGCGAACAGGATGCGTCCTTGAGGAGTGCGTGACCGCACTTTGGGCGTCACGGGGACGCATTCGTACCGGAGGAGGCAATTCTCCAGGCCCGCGAGCGGAATGCCCGACTTCGTCGGCAGCAACTCCCAGGGGAGGTAGTAGAGCTCGTCTGCGTTGGCGGAGCGGATGGTGAGATGAACAGGCCGAGGTGGCTGCGCGTTCAGCGCGACCTCTATCCTCTGCTCCTCGAGCGCCCAATGCGTCGGACGAAGGAGGTCCCGCAGGAACCGCCCGAGCCGTTCGAGCGCTTCGGAGCCGGGCTCAGCCTTCTCCAGAGCCTTCAATGATTGACGGAGCTGGGGATCATGCCACGGGAAACGAACGGACACTCCTGCCCCTTCCATGTCCTCCACCAAGTACTCCCGTTCCTCCCAGGAGAACGAGCTGGATGCGGTAAGGCCCCGGCTGCTGGTGAACTTCAGGATGATTTCCAGCGGCGGCTGGACTGCGCTCATGGTGGATGTCTCCTGGGGAATTTCCCCGGCGCGGTGACAACGGAAGGGGGGCGTTTTTGTTACCGGCCCGCTCGCGCAGCCACCATCCCTCCGGCGAGGTACGTCACCGGAAACCTGGGCAGAAATTCCCCTGGTAATAAAGTGCGCGCCCCCCGTTGGCCTGTGCGAACGAGACGCCATGGCCGACCGAACCAGCACAGCGAGGAGGAGCGTGGACCCCCAGCTCGAGTCCTTCATCGTGGAGATACGGCCCTGGCTGTACCGGCAGGCCTACAACATCTGTAGGGACCGCGCGGACGCCGAGGATCTCGTTCAAGAGGGGTCCGAACGCTTCTTGAAGTCTTTCGCGAGCCTCTCGCGGCTGCCCGCCGAGAACGAGCTCGAGCGCTGGCTCATCACCGCCATGGCGAACTGCTTCATCGACCTCTGCCGCAAGCGAAAGTCCGAGAAGCAGGGCGCCGTGGACCCGACCCTGGAGAGGTTGACCGTGGGACAACCATCGGATCCACCCCGGCTCTCCGACACCATCTCGGATGAGGACTTCGCCGCGGTCATGAAGAAGCTGAGCCCGGCGCTGCGGAAGACCCTGGAGCTGCGCCTGGCCGGCAAGCGCTATCACGAAATCGCCGAGGTCGAACGCATCCCCATTGGCGCCGTAGGCAAACGCCTGAGCGATGCGCGCAAGAAGCTCCTGCGCTTGCTGGCGCCATTCCTTGCCCCCGGAGACCACTGACATGTCCACCCTGTGCGACAACATCGTGCCCTTCGTGGACGGAGAGCTATCGCCGCCGGCGGCCGAGGCCTTCCGAGACCACCTCCCGGACTGCCCCCGCTGCCAGGCGCAGCTGTCCAACCTGCTCGTGCTGGAGCGCCTGGGCGCGCGCTACATGGCCCATCAGGGAGAGCGGAAGTCCTCGCGGGAGCTGCCGCTTCCCCAGCCGCGGAGCCCCGGGCGCCCCCCTCGCTGGCACCTCGTCTCCTGGGCCGCCGCGGGCTGCGCGCTCATCCTGGCCCTTGTCCTGGGGAGCCGCGGAGCCCGTCACGACGACACTTCCGCCACGAAGGTGGCCTGGAACCTACCAGGCCGCACCCGGAATACGCCCCGCATCAGCGACCCACGTGCGGATGCACACCGTCCCACGTCCGGGCAGCTCATGGACGGAACCGCCCGGCGGGAGGAGCTGCCCAACAAGGAGCTGGGCCGTCTGAAGGAACTGGGCGACAGACTGGGGCAGGCCGCCATGTATCTGGCCTGGCACCGGCCCCAGGAGACCCTCGACATCCTGGACACCCTGAGCGAGCAGGGACCCGACGCCCAATCCCTTCGCGCCGCCGCCCTCCTCGAGCTCGGCAGGCCCGAGGAGGCCCTCCGCGTGCTGGACCCGCTCCTCACCGCGCATCCCGGGCACCTCCAGGCGCGCTGGAACCGCGCCCTCGTCCTTGAGGCCCTGCGCCTTCCCCTGCTGGCGGCGCGAGACTTCCAGGAGGTAGCCCAGGCCCGGGAGGAAGGCTGGTCTCAAGAGGCAGCTGAGCGGGCCGAGGAGCTCTACTCACGTTCTTCGGACGAGGAGACCCGCTGGAGGACCACGCTGGACGACGGCAAGGCCCTGGTTGCCACGGGGCACCTGGCGGAGGGCTCTCCGCTCGCCAGCTCTCCCCTGCTGCGCCTCTTCTTCTATGAGGCCGTTCGGACCCGGACGTCATCGGAAGACGTACGCGCGCTGCTCCCCCTGGCGAAGACGCTGGACGCCGGCACCGGCGACAAGGTGCTGCAGCGTCATGTCGAGCGCATCGCCCTGCGCGACTTCGCCCGTCGGGCCCCCTTGGTGCGGGAATACGTCGCGCTCCTCCCGGACTTCGCACGCAACCCGCTGACGCCTGCCTTCCTCCCCCGGCTCCTGCACTCGGGCGAAGACGACCTGGTCCTCGGGGCCCTCATCCGCGCCGACGCCGTCTTCCAACACCTGGACACCTTCGAAGCGCTCGCTCGCGTCAGTCAGGACCCCTGGTTCGAGCTGCTCGCCCTCCAGAAACGCGCGGATGACCATCTCCGGAGCGGCGACCTCTGGAGCGCCCAGGCGAAGCTAGAGCGTGCCCAGCAGCTCTGCGAGCGCACCTCCATCACCTATCGCTGCATGGAGCTGGAGCTGGACCTCGCCCACCTTCAATCGCAGTTCCTCCAGCCCGACGAGGTGCAGCGACATGCCATGGCGGGTTGGAAGCTCTCCCAGGAGCACAACCTGCGCGACAGGCAGCTCCAGTTCCTGGAGATGCTGGCCAAGGCCGCGCGCCTCCGCGACGACGCCGTCGTTGCGCGCGCGTACCTACACGAGTCGCTCGAGCGCTCCCGGGGGGACAAGCGCCAGGAGCACTACATCCAGCAGGAGCTGGCGCACCTGGAGCTGCACGTCCTGGACTTCGACCGGGCCCGCGAGGCCATCGACAGGGCGCTCGCCACGGGAAGGCCGCTCACCCTCCACGGCGCCTCGGCCCTGTCCGACATCGCCCGGCAGCGGCCGGACCCGAAGGATGAAAAGACCTTGAGCGAGGCCGTGGCCGCCGAAGGCCCGATGCCGCCGGGAAGACACGCCCTGGCTCTCCACGCCCTGGGCCGCTTCCACGTGGAGAAGGACCGAGCGCTGGGGCGAGCGCAGCTCCGCGACGCCATCCGTGAGTCCGACGCCGCGGGCCCCCAGGACGAGGACGCCCGGCATGCCAGGACCTATGCCTATACAGCCCTCATTCTCGATGAGGCGAAGGCACACGACTTCGAGGCCGCACTGCGCCTCTTCGGCGAGGAGCTGCGCGGTGACGTCCCCGTGCGCTGTGTGCTCGCGCTCACCGTGGACAGCGAGCGGAGCCTCGTGGTGGCGCGCGGCGCGGACAGGGTGACGCGCGGCTACTACGAGGGCAACAGGAAGCAGCGCGTGAAGAAGGACGCGCCGGACCTCGTCCCGCCCGAGGCGCTGGCCGCGCTCCAGCCCTGCGAAAAGGTGGACGTGCTTGCACGGCCTCCCCTGCAGGGACTCAGCGGGCTGCTGTTGCCAGACTTTGCGTGGAGCTACCGAAGGCAGCTCTCGGCCCGGCAGGCGCCGCAGGGCCGGCGAATCCATCTGGTGGTGAAGAACGTGGAGTACGACTCCGGGCGCAAGCTGCCAGCCCTCTTCTGGAATGCGACCTTCGGGAACGGAGAGGAGCCGCGACTGCTCGAAGGTGCACGCGCCACCCCGGACCGCGTGCTCCGCGAGATGGAGGATGCCACGGAGATTGACCTGGTGACGCACGGGTTGCTGAGCCCGGTCTCGGATGCCTCTTTCCTGGTGCTCGCCAGGGAGAACGCGGCGGCCGACTCGGATGAGCTGCGGGCACGGCAGCTGCGCAGGGTGAAGCTCAAAGGTGCCCCCCTGGTCGTCATCGCCGCGTGCCACGGCGGACACTCGGCTCCGGTGCTCCACGAGCCGCTGAGCCTCCCCAGCGTGCTGATTGAAGCGGGCGCGCGCGGCGTGTTCGCCGCGACCATCCGCATTCCCGACAAGGGCGCCTCCGACTTCTTCAATGCCATCCGCGCACGGCTCCGCGACGGAGAAACCCCGGCGGTGGCCCTGCGCAACGAGCGCCTGGCCTGGCGCCAGCGGAGCCCCACGGAGACGTGGGTGGACAGCATCCTCCTCTTCGAGTGAGTCCGAGCGCAGCCCCTACAAGGAGTCGACATGTCTGAAAGAGCACCGGTGCAGGACTTCTCTGACTGGGATGGCAGCACCCCCTTCTTCACGGGCCAGCCGGAGCAGGGGCGCCGTGTCTATCTGGACAAGCGAGACGACAGCTTCATGGCCTATGGCGTCATCGAGCCGTCACCCCAGTACGTGTTCCGGGTCCAGGGAACCGGCAAGAAGCAGCTGCACCGCTTCCTCAAGCAGGTAAAGGATGAGGGCGCGAAGGTGACGCATGGCCCGCCTCCTTTCGAGGTCAAGACGGGTGGCGACAAGCCGCCGACCTCGGACAGCACTCCGCCAGGCTATCTGGCCCCCAAGCCCATCAAGCGCTGACGCCTCGGGAGACACCATGAACCTTCATCTCCTGCTCGCGCGCGGCGGCGGCCTCATCCCGGTACGGTCCCAGGGGCTGCCGTTGGCGTCTGTCTTCAGAGAGCCACGGCCCGCTGAGCCGGTGAAGCCACGAAGCCTGTATGACTTCACGGGGGACATGAATGACCTCCAGTCCCAGCACTGGGCCCTGGTCGTGCCCGAAGGCCCCAGGGGGGAGCGCTTGCTGGCACGCGTGGCACGCCTCCGCCGGCACCGGGCCGACCAGCAGCACATGCATCCGGACCTGGTCCCCACCTACAAGGTCTCGCCCGGGATGACTTCATTCGAGGCCGAGGAGTTCCGGCTCAAGCTCTCGAAGTTGCCACCGGAGCGCCAGCCCCGGTACCTGCTCATCCTGGGTGACGCGGACGAGGTGTCTTTCGAGTTCCAGCAATACCTGGCCGTGGACCGCTTCATGGGCCGGCTCAGCTTCTCCCGAGAAGAGGACTTCGAGGTCTACGCCGACAAGGTCCTGCGCGCCGAGCAGGAGCCGCCCCGGACAGAGCTGGCACGGACGCTCTTCTTCACCGCCTATGACGGCACAGTGGCGACGACGCATGGCCACGAGCTGCTGATTTCGCGAAGCCTGAACGACTGCCAGCGGTCGTATCAGCGCGGGAAGTTCCCGGCCAGCGAAGTGCTGGAGCTGGGCAGGCGCCATGACCTCTCTGCGACGGAACTCCTCTCCAGCGCGGCGAAGTCCACACCCACCGCACTCCTGACGCTCAGCCATGGGAATGGGGGCCCCGAGGCGGGCTGGTCCTCTTCCGGGGAGCAACGACAGGGACAGGGCGCCCTCGTCCTGGGCAACGGACAGGTACTGACCGCCGACGCCGTGGGCCGGCGCCCCTTCCTGCCCGGAGGCGTGTGGATCTACTTCGCCTGCTTCGGAGCCGGCACTCCGGCACGCAGCACGTATGCCCCCTGGCTCCAGCGTCTCAAGGAGGTGGACGAGGACGCTGGTCACCTGGAGGCCGTGCTCGGCTCGGCTCCACTGGACGGCCGCCCCTTCGTCGCGGCCCTTCCCCAGGCGGCACTCGCCAACCCTGAGGGTCCCCTGGCGGTGATGGGCCACGTGGACCTCGCCTGGTCCTACGCGTACCACGACGTGGAGGGGAACAATCACGCGGCGCGATTCACCAACGTCCTGAGCGACTTGATGAAGCACCGCCGCGCGGGCGTGAGTCTCTACTCCCTGACCAGCGCCATCGCCTCGGTCGATGCGAGGCTGGCCATGATGTACCAGCAGGACTCGGTGGCCCGGTACGACGGCGCCGAGCCGCCTCCGGAGTTCGTGGACCGGGCCCACCTGTGGATGGCACGACACGACCTGTCTGCCTACGTGCTGCTGGGAGACCCCGCGGTACGGCTGCCCATCAAGCCGCCCCGGTGGTAGGGCCCAGGGCAGCACCACGGACGAGGCCCCGTGCGCATGGCCGTCGTGGGTCAGTATGAATTCCCAACGTTCCGGGCGCCAAACTCCGGCCATTTCTGCTCCCCCAAGCGTGGGCGTGGGCAGGGCCGAAGCCACAAGAGGCGAGCCCACCGCCTGAGGCGGCGGCGAAGGTGGCCCGCTGCCCCATTGAACCCGGGAGCGTCTATGAGGAGACCGTCGGAATGGCGCGGGCCAACACGCGCCGCAGCACCTCGGCCTCGGCCTCCGCCTGAAAGTCCGCCTCGATGCGCTGACGCGCGGCGGTGCCGAGCGCGGCACGGTGCTCGGGCGGCAGCGAGAGCACATCGAGGCACGCCTGCCCCAGGTGATTGAGCAGCGCCTTGGGCACGATGAAGCCATTGCGTCCATGATCCACGGCCTCGGGAATGCCACCCGCGTCACTGGCGACGACGGGGCGGGCACATGCCATGGCCTCCAGCAGCGCATTGGGCATGCCCTCCCAGAGTGACGGCTGCAAATACACATCACAGACACGCAGGTGCGCGGCGATGGCCTCGGGTGTGTCGAGCGGCCCGGAGATGAGCAGCCGCGCGGCGTCCTCGGGGTGCTCGGCGCGGAAGGCGACGAGGTGCTCGGCGTCACGAGGCCGTACCTCGCCGATGACGAGCAGGCACGCGGGCCGTGAGCGCCGCACCTCCGTGAGCGCGGACAGCAGGAACGGCAGCCCCTTCTTGTGGCGCAGTTCCCCCGAGAAGCCGAGCACCACCTCATCGGGAGCAATGCCCAGGCGCGCACGAAGTCCCGGGTCCGCGGGGCCGGGAGAGAATACGTCGGTGTCCACCGCGTTGGGAATGACCTCGACGCCTGCATCCTTCCCCAGCAGCATGCTCATCTTCCGCCCCAGGTCCGCCGAGGCCGCAGTGAGCACATCCGCGCGCTGAAGCGTCCACAGCAGCCGGGCAAAATCCCCGGGAGGGAACATGAGCTGGTCCACGTCATTGCCGCGAGCACTGACGGTGGAAGCGATGCCGGCCGACTCCGCGAACACGACTGCGAGGAACCCGGGCGGCGACAGGTAGTGGCCCCACACCAGGTCATACCACCGCTTCGCATGCAGGTACCCGAGCACGTCCAGCGTGTGCTGCATGGACAGGTCCGTGCTGCCGAACAGGCCCAGGCGATGCAGCGTGACGCCCCGCGCGAAGGGCGTGACGGTGCCCGCGTCGTCCACCGTCTGGAGCGAGCCGGGTGCCGCCGTGCGCGTCCAAGCAAGCACGTCCACCTGCGCCCCCAGCTTCACCAGCGAGCCCGCCGTCCGCGCGCCACTGCGAGCCAGCCCCCCGATATCCGGGGGGAAGCGCTCAGCGAGGAGGAGGACGCGCGGGTGGGTGGACATGGACCTGGAAACCTACCCCGGCTCACGCCCATTCAATTCCGTGAATAAACGGCGCGCGCTCCCGTCCAGGGACACGGCGGAGCTACCGCATCATCCCCAAGGCCGGATCTCCCCTGGCTCCCCAAGGCACCTGTCATGCAAGCAAAGCGCTGGTGGGCACTCGCGCTCGCGGGAACCCTCGTAGGCTGTGTGATTGAGCCTCCCTCCGACGACTACTCGGACTGGGACGACGACTCCGACTGGCCCGACACCTCGGACCCGGACACGAGCTCTGGCGCTCCGGACTTCCGCATCGACTCCGTGACAGGTCCCTCGGACCTGGGGGCGACCTCGCAGAAGGTGCAAGCGCGCGTCTGCAACGGCGGCTCCGACTTCGGCCTGACGGAGGTGTCCTTCTATCTCTCCGCCGACCGTTTCGTGGACCCGACGGACCGCCTGCTGACGACGAGCTCGCGGGGCGGGCTCCTGGCGGGCGAGTGCGCGGACGTGTGGGCCTGGGTCACCGCGCCGTCCATTTCCGAGGGCCGGTACACGCTGGTCGCCGAGGTGGACCCGGCCTTCCTGATGCACGAGGACAACGAGGACGACAACCAGCGCGCGGGTGGCTTCGTCCGCGTGGACCGCACCCCGCCCCAGACGCCGGTACCGGCGTGGGCCGAGAACGGCACCACCGACGGCCATGCACTCACCGTCGAGACGGAAGCCGGCGCCACCGTGCGCGTCTACAGCGGCCCGGGCTGCACGGGCACCGAGGTGGCAAACACGACCGTGGACATGGGCGCGTACTGCGAGGTGCCCATCAGCGTGCCGTCAAACACCTCCAGCGGGACGTACTCGGTGCGGGCGTATGACGCCGCCGGCAATGGCTCCAGCTGCAGCCCGACGATGGAGTACCCGTACGGCGGCGGCACGGGCGGCACGACGCCGGTGTTGCTGCGCACGCGGCCCGGCTCGCCGGGGCTCAGCCTGCAGCCCATCTTCGACGGGCGCGCCAGCCCGCGCGCCACCGTGGAGCTCTTCCAGCGAGCTGACTGCGAGGGCCCGGTGGACGCGGTGGTGACGGCGGACTCCACGGGTGCCTTCAGCTTCCAGGGAACGGTGGCGAAGGACGCGAAGCTGACGCTGTCCGCGCGAGCGAAGGACGCGAGCGGCTACGGCCAGGACTCCGCGTGCTCCAACCCGCTGGAGTACCAGAACGACACCACGCCGCCCCCGGGGCCGGTCATCATCGACACGAAGTGGCAGTACACGAGCACGGGGCGCCAGCTCACGGTGACGGGCACGGCCGAGCCGGGCTCCACGGTGGGCATCTTCATCGACGTGGCGTGCACGGGGACGCCGGCGAAGACGGTGCAGGCGGACGCGGAGGGCCGCTTCAGCGCGACGATGCCGTTCGCCCTGGGCAACAGCCACCGCGTGTTCGTCGCGGCGAGGGACGCGCTGGGCAACGAGTCCACGTGCACGGAAGGGCCGGCGTACGAAGTGCGCTGCCCCGCGGGCACGGCGGACTGTGACGGCAAGTCCACCAACGGCTGCGAGGTGGACCTGACGACGGACGAGGACCACTGCGGGGCCTGCGGCACGACGTGCCAGGACAACGACTACGCGCAGGGCGTGTGCCAGGCGGCGACGTGCGGCAACACCTGCGAGCCGGGCTACTACGACTGCGACGGCAACGTGGCCAACGGCTGCGAGTCCACGTACGCGTGTCAGTCGACGGCGTGCACCATCGACCGCCCGAGCGAGCTGATGGTGACGGCGCTGTCGGTGGTGGAGGACCCGGTGCGCACGGCGCCCGGTGGCGCGTGGCACTTCGGAACGCTGATGAAGGCCATGGCGAATGGGCAGGACCCGTCGCCCATGGTGCGCGCGTGGCTGAAGACGTGGCAGACGAAGCAGGTGGTGAACGGGCTGGATTTGCCGGCGCGGCAGGAGATGCAGACGAAGGTGCTGGGCCCGTGGGAGCAGCGCAGCGGTGGGGCGTCCAGGCCGCTGGACTTCAGCAAGGCGCCGTTCCGGCTGCTGGCCATCGTCAACCGCATGGACCTGCGCCAGTCGGGAGTCCAGGCGGGAGAGGGCCGCTTCGTCTTCGGCGTGCTGGACGCGAATGGAGCGCCGCTCGAGTTCACCATCATCCTGGAGTACGCGCTGCCGGGCGGCACGAATGCGGACATCCAGACGTGGGCCAATGACTGGCACGCGCTGGGGAAGGTGGGGAGCGCGGGCTACAACGCGAAGCTCCAGGCGCTGACGGACCGGTTCGCGAAGGCGGGGGTGATGACGGGCCGCCAGGCGGGCAACGCGCTGAACCAGATTCGGACCAACGAGATTACGTTGGCCGAGCCCTGGGAGATGCGTGAGTTCAACCTCACGGCGCAGGGGCTGATGCCGGCGACGGTGAAGCTGACGCCCGCGATGCACTTCGAGAACACGGCGGCGCTGGCGAGCTACATCCAGCAGAACCAGGCGGACATCATCGCGGAGCGGCACACGGTGCCGAACAGCCTGAACGGGAATCCGTTCCTGGGGGCGATGGCGAGGACGCCGCTGGACTTCTTCTGGAGGGCGCCGGGCGTGAACACGGAGGCGCGGCACAAGTTCTCCATGAACACGTGCAGCGGGTGCCACTCGGGGGAGACGCAGACGGAGTTCCTCCACGTGGCGCCGCGAGTGGCGGGCAAGGCGGCGGTGCTGTCGCCCTACCTGAAGGGGACGACGGTGACGGACCCGGTGACGCACGCGACGCGCGTGTTCGACGACCTGGGCCGGCGAGCGGACGACCTGAAGGCGCTGGTCTGCCCCTCGGCCACGCAGCTCAAGTCGGGTGGGCTGGCGCCGTCCAACCTGCCGCCTGCTCGCGTGCACTGAGAAGGTCGTGACTCCGGGCACTTGTCGAGGAAGTGCCCGGAGTGACTCAAGCTCCGGACTCCGAGCGCCAGCGCGCAAGAAGACGTTGCCGATGGGCAGGCGAAATCTCCGAACCGTAGGTCCGGTCCAGAAGCCGGAGCTTCCACTCGGCGGAGCCTGGTACCAGTCCCTCTTCCCGCAGCGATGCAGCGATGAGCGCACGGGAGGCGGAGAACATGTCCGCCCCCATCTTGAGGCGCTCTTCCCCGGAGCGCCGAAGCAGCAAGGTCCGGACAAGCGCTTCGGCACGTGGAAGGGTGTCGTTCATCGCTTCACCTTCTCCAGCAGCGGCTTGATTCCCAGGTCCCGAGCCTGGCGCGCCACATCCTCTCATTGGTGACGCTGCGTGGAACAGGCACGTGCCCGCCCCGCGAATTGCCCGAGCATTCGCACCACGGTCCTCCGCGACACGCCCAGCACCTCGGCCACCTCGCCCTGCGTGTGGCCGTCCACGAAGTGCAGCAGGGCCGCGGTAAGCACACGCGGGGCTTCCGAGCGCGCCATTCGTTGCAGGTCCCGCGCTGCTTCTACACTTTCGATGCTCACATGGCTGCCAGGTGTTCCAGACTCGGAGCCCCCGCGCATTCGTTCGAGCCAGCCCTGCCTGCGCGCCCGCGAGCGGCACCGGTCCAGCGCTTTGTGGGTCACCATCTGGTACAGCAGCGTGAAGGCGGAGGCCTCACCGCGATGCAGCCCCGGGCTCGCTACCATCGCGAGGAAGACCTCCTGGAGGACATCCTCGGCCTCGTCCCGACTGCCAAGCAGGGCGCGTGCCCGCTGTTGGAGGGCACGCCCATGGTGGAGATAGAGCGTCGCGATGTCGGCCCCAGAGGCAGCCGGCGCACGTAGGGCCTCGGGCGAAGGACAAGCCTCCGGCGGCGGCCTCTGCCGCACGGGTGTAGATGGCATGAATGGGTTCCGTGTCGCCGAGACCGCAGCGCGTTGAATCATCTGCCCGCGGCCCATGGGAGCTCCGTCGTCCGGCTCCCTGACACGCGGCGAGTCGCCTTGCTGGAACTTGCTGTACGAATCTATTGCAAGAGGCTCAGCAGATACAAATCCATGGCAATTGTCCCAGGAAACCCTTCCCGGACGACGAAGCCTCCGCCTCTCACTCCCCTTCGGGACAGGGTCATGGACAACGCGCTGTATGGGTTTACCCCAATCCCCAACAGGGTCTCCTGCCACCCCGTCCCATGGGAAGCCCCTCGCTGAAATGCCATCCCGAGCCCTCTGAGAGGTGGCGCGTGAATGGCGATCAGGAGCAGTGCCTTGAGCAGACAAGACCTGGCAGGGCCACGGAGCCGCCTCACGGGCTGTGTGGCGGTCCTCCTCTTCGCGGCCATGGGCTGCGGTGAGCCGGAGCCCCTACTCGAAGATGGCAGTGAAGCCGCCACAACGCGTCACGAACTCACCTCGGTGAAGGTGCCACAGACCGTGGCCGCCGGTGCCTACCACTCCCTCTTCCTGAAGAAGGACGGGGAGGTCTGGACATGGGGCCAGAACGTGGCCGGGCAGTTGGGGACAGGCAGCACCAGCAGCACGCCGCAGTCCCAGCCCTCCAAGGTGAACGGGCTCCCCGCCATCAAGGCGATTGCAGCGGGTATCGCCCACTCGGTGGCGCTGGATGTCAGCGGCAACGTGTGGGTATGGGGCCAGAACGCCAACGGGCAGGCGGGCCTTGGCATCGCGGGTGGGACGGTGCTGGTGCCGACGAAGGTAGCGGCGCTCTCCAGCATCCAGGCCATCACGGCCAACGGGAACTTCTCCCTCGCGCTGGGCACGGATGGCCGGCTGTGGGCCTGGGGGCAGAACGCCTCCGGACAGGTCGGCACGGGTGCCACGAGCGCCTCGGTGGCCACGCCCACGGTGGTGCAGGGCCTGCCCACCCTCCAGACCATGGCCGCGGGTGTGAACCACGCGCTCGCGCTGGACGTGAATGGCAAGGTGTGGGGCTGGGGCCTGAACACGTCCGGACAGGTGGGCACGGGAAGCACCAGCGCCACGGTGTTGACGCCGACGCAGGCGACGGGGCTGCCGCGCGCCAAGGCGGTTGCCGCGGGCGTGGGCCACTCGCTCATCGTCGACGAGCAGTTCGGCAACGTGTGGGCGTGGGGTCAGAACACGTTCGGACAGGTGGGCACCGGCAGCACGTCCGCCACGCCCGTGCTGGCTCCCACTCCGGTGAGCGGCGTGTTCGCGGTCACGGCCATCGCCGCGGGACACAACAGCTCGCTGGTCATCATCGGCAACGGCCTGGTGAAGGCCTGGGGCCACAATGCCTCCGGCCAGCTCGGCAACAGCAGCACGGCGAACAGCGCCTCCGCCGTCAGCGTGACGGGGCTCGCGAATGCGAAGGCCATCGCCGCGGGTGCCCAGCACTCGCTGGCGCTGCGCCCGGGTTGTCCCGTGTGGGCCTGGGGCAACAATGGCCAGGGGCAGCTCGGTACGGGGACCACCAGCACCACGGCGACGACGGCGCCCGTGTCCACGCTGCTCATCAACACGTTCTACTTCGACGGCGACATGGACGGCTTCGGCGACGAGTACATCGCCGAACAGGCGTGTGACCCGTCTCCGGGCTTCGTGGAGGAGCTGGACTGCGACGACTACACGCCGACCACCTTCCCGGGTGCGCCGGAGCTGTGCAACGGGATGGATGACAGCTGTGACGGTGTGGTCGACGACGGCAACCCCAGTGGCGGTGAGGGCTGCGCGACGGGAAAACAGGGTGTCTGCGCGGCGGGAACCACGGCCTGTGCCGACGGCAGCGTGGTGTGCCAGCAGAACCAGGCCGCGTCCGCCGAGCAGTGCGACAACCTGGACAACGACTGCGACGGTGTGGCCGACGAGGGCAACCCTGGCGGCCTTGCGACGTGCGCAACGGGCCAGCAGGGCGTGTGCGGCGAGGGCGTGACGTACTGCACCCACGGCGCCATCGAGTGCGTGCAGAAGGAGCCGTCCTCGGCCGAGGTATGCGACAGCAAGGACAACGACTGCAACGGGCAGTCGGACGACGGACTGACCTTCCAGGCGTGGTACCGCGACCAGGACGGCGACAATTACGGCCTGGCTTCCCAATCCGTGCAGGCCTGCGCCCGCCCCACCGGATACTCCTCCAATCCCGGCGACTGCGATGACACGCAGTCGGGCCTCAACCCCGGCGCCACGGAAGTGTGCGACGGCGCGGACAACGACTGCGACACCCAGGTGGACGAAGGCCTGCCCGCGCAGGCGTGGTACCGCGACCAGGACGGGGACGGCTTCGGCAATGGAAGCCAGTCCGTCCAGAACTGCCGGCAGCCCGCGGGCTACGTCGCGGTGGCGACCGACTGCAATGACGGTAACGGGGCCATCAAGCCCGGCGCGGCGGAGGTGTGCGACGGCGTCGACAACGACTGCGACACGCAGGTGGACGAAGGACTGATGAGCACGTGGTACCGGGACGCGGACGGGGACGGCCACGGCAACGCGGCGCTGTCGACGCAGGCGTGCGCCCATCCGACCGGATACGTGTCGAACTCCAACGACTGTAATGACTCCAATGCGGCCATCAAGCCCGGCGCTACGGAGGTGTGCGACTCCGTGGACAACAACTGCAGTGGCGCCGTGGACGAGGGTCTCGCCACCATGGCCTGGTACCGCGACGCGGACGGCGACACCTACGGCACCTCGACCAACACCCTGCAGAAATGCAGCCAGCCCGCCGGCTACGTGTCGAATGCCAGCGACTGCAATGATGGGAACGGGGCCATCAAGCCCGGCGCCACGGAGGTCTGCGACGGCACGGATAACAACTGCAATGGCTCCACGGACGAGGGCGTAGGGGGCACGTGGTATCGCGACGCGGACGGCGACGGCTATGGCAACGCGGGTCTGCCCACGCAAGCGTGCTCGCAACCCTCCGGGTACGTGTCGAACAGCGCGGACTGCAACGACGCCAGCACGAGCACCCGACCTGGCGCCTCTGAGGTCTGCGACGGCGCGGACAACAACTGCAACGGCTCCACGGATGAAGGCGTGCTGTCGACCTATTACCGTGATTCGGACGGAGACGGTTACGGAAATACAAGCTCATCAACCGCCGCCTGCGGCCAGCCTGGTGGCTATGTGTCGAATGCCAGCGACTGTAATGACAACAACGCGAGCATCAGGCCTGGGGCGACAGAGGTCTGCGACTCCGTGGACAACAATTGCAGCGGACAAGTGGATGAAGGCGTGGGTACGACCTGGCACCGTGACGCAGACGGCGACAACTACGGGGATCCGAACCAGTCTGTGTATACCTGCTCCCAACCTGCCGGCTACGTGCTCAACAACACCGATTGCAACGATGGAGACACGTATGTCAGACCTGGAATGGCTGACATATGCCCCGACGGAATAGACAACAATTGCAATGGACAGGCGGATGAACCTGGATGCCAATTCAACTGCGAATTAGCCTGCGGAGGAGCCTGCATATTCGACCACGGACAGTATATCTGCCTTTAGCTTCCATAGCCAGGGGCAGCGGAGGTCTGCGACTCAGTGGACAACAACTGCAATGGGTCCACTGCCTCCCCCCACGACCATATTCCGAGTAGATGACCGCTTCAGGCCATGGGCCTGAAGCGGAACCGGAGCACTCGGCATGACAGGCGAGAGCCTTGCCCCTTGAATGTTGGCCTCGGAGCATTCGGGGCCATCTTTTCACTCCGCGCGTGAGCCAAACCTCGGCGCGGGGCCCGCAGCCCCCTCCCTACCGCTAGAGCCTCGCGACGCAGGCCTCGAAGCCATACCGGCTCACCGCCTCTTCCGCCGAAACGAACCGCATCGTGGCGTTCCACTCTCCGGTGTCACACCCGCTGGAGCCCGACCGCTCCAGCTCGGCCAACCTCCCATCCGTCAACAGCACGAGACAGCTCCCACCGAAGAACTCGAAGTTCAGGTTCTCGCCCCGGGTCTGCGTGTAGCGGTCCACGAGCACGAACCCGCGTTCCTCGAAGGACTCCGTGTGGACAATGGGGCCGCCGTACAGCCCACCGTTGTGACCTTCCTGTTGCGTGTGGCGCCGCGTCAACTCCGACGCCCGGAGCGCGAGGTTGCTCCTCGCGATGCGTTCCCTGAGCATCTCCGCGCTCCTGCTCAACAGCTCGTCCATCTCAACCTCCCGTCACCGCCCGAATCCACCCAGCGCCGTCCTGCTGAAGCTCGCCGCGCCCTGGCTCACCTTCACAGCGCTCTGGCTGAACACCTGGAACGCTGCCCGAATCTCCTGCGCCTTCTGTCCCGGCGTCAGAATCCACTTGTCCTCGATGCCCATCTCCCGGAACACGCGGCGGAAGTCCGTGCTCCCGTCATCAATCCCCATCGCCGCGATGATGTGATTCTCCGCCCGTTGCAGGTCCTTCACCAGCGCCGCCACGTCCTTCGGCCTCGCCTTCTGCGAGTGCATGTCCGCGCCGTCCGTAATCAACAGCGTCACCGTCCGCACCGGCACGCCATTGCCGCTGAACTCCTGCGACTTCGCCAGCACCGTGCCCAGCAACACCACCGCCTGGTCATACAGCGGTGTCCCCTGGTCCGCCCGGTAGTTCCCCGAGTGCATCCGCACCACGTCCTCCAGCGGCCGGAACGGGTTCAGCACATTCCCATTCAGGTAGCGCGTGTGGAACAGCACCCCGTCCTTCTGCTTGCTCGCCAGGAGCGCGTCGAGCACCAGGTTGTGCCCGTCGCACACCAGCTTCTCGTGCCCCGCATTCGAGATGCTCCCCGAGTCATCCGGCATCACCGTCACCAGCACCACCTCGCTGGCCTGCACGTCCTCCACGCACACGCCGAGCCCCGCCTGAATCTGCGCCCCCAGGTCCACCACCGTCAGCGCCTGCAACCCCGCCGGGCTCAGCAGGCCCTCCGCGTGCGCGGTGCTGAAGAGTTGCTGAATGCCACTGCCATTCCCACCGCTCGCCTTGCTGCTCATGTCCCCTGCTCCTTCGCCCTCTCCCGGAGGGCATGGCTCCGCCGTTCCCACTCCCGTCAGGGAGCAGGTCCCGCATTCACTCGATTGCCGTCAGGTGCCGCTCAGGCGATGCGCAGGTCCGGCCAGCTCGCCAGCGGGTCCGTGGACTTCACCAGGTGCATGCCCGCGTCCGCGAAGCGCTTCAGCGCCGCATCCGCCTGCGGCGTGAAGTCCGCCGCGAAGCCGCCCTTCCCGTCCGGCACCGTCACCGCCGACATGCAGTCCGTGAGCAGGTACACCTTGCGAGCCAGCGCCGCGTCCTGCGCGACAATCTCCCCCAGCAGGTCGTCGATGGAGCTCTTCACGCAGTGGCTCGCGGCCTGGCCGCCAATCACCACCGCGTCCGCCGTCAGCAGCGTCTTGAGGAACTGGGTATTCCGCTGCGCCAGCGGCTGCCCGTCATGCCGCGACAGCACCTCCGGCCGCATCACCGAGTAGTTCTCCGTCAGCGGGTTGCCGCCCTTCACCTCCGCCCACGACTGCATGCCGCGCGCGAAGGAGTGGAACAGCCGCGCCTCCTGCACCACGCCCGCCAGCGCGTGCCCGTCGCTGCCCAGCAGGCAGTGCGGCGGCCACAGGTACAGCGTGTACTTCCCCGCTCGCTCCAACTCCTCGCAGTAGTACTTCACCTGCTTGAGCAGCCACGGGTAGTTGCCCCCGCACAGCCACTTCGCCATCGCGGGATTCGGCCGCGCCTGCCCGCGCTCAATCTGCTCGCGCGTCACCTCGCGGTACGCGGTGAGCGGCTTGTCGTCCTGGTCCACCCAGAAGGACGGGAAGAAAATCTGGTACGCGAAGTGGGTGTCGAGCGTCGCCGTCACATTCGTGAGCGCGCCGAGGTTGCGGTAGATGAACTCGGCGATGCGGCGGCTGTCGTCCACCGCGCCGCGCCCACTGCGTCCCGCCACGTAGAGCGAGCCCTCGGGGAAGCAGAAGTCCTTCTGCACGTCGATGAGCAGCAGGTGCAGGTTGAACTTGTCCGTCGCCGCCACGGAGACGTCATTCGCCGCCCGCCAGGTTGCGGCGGCCTCCTGGAGCTTCCCGGCGTTCGGCCCGTAGCCGTACTGCCCCGCGTGGTCTGCCTTGTAGAACCCCGGCAGCGGCAGCTCCTTGATTTGCGTCCTCATCGTCCTACCCCCTGTGTGTCGCGAGGGCCCCCGGCCCGCGCGCGTTGAAAGGAACGTTCCTTCCGCTCAGGACATCCGCAGCGCGGAGATGTCCTGCCGGCCCACCACCGCCAGCCCCTGTTTCACGAGGAAGAGCTGGCTGCCCGAGTCCACGAAGGGCTCGGCATCCGGGAACTCGCGCACGGCCTCCAGCCGGCCCTGCCGCAGCTCCACCCGGACGAGCCCCGCGTCCGTCGCACAGAACAGCGCATCCCCCGCCGCGCACCGTCCCCGAGGCCCACTGCCCAGCCACGAGCCGTCACCCGCCTCGGCCACCGCGCTCGCGCGCACCGTCCCGTCCGAGCCCACCACCACGCAGTGGTGCACCGTGCGCCCACTGGCCTGCTCCACCAGGAACAACCACGCATTCGGCCCGTCGAAGATGCACTCCGCATCCACCAACTGGCCCGAGGGCCACGGCAGCGCGAGCCCGTCCTTCAGCCCGGTGCGCCCCGCGTCGAAGACGAACGCCCCGCGCAGCCCGCCCGCCCGGTGGAAGCCCAGCCCGAAGCGAGGCCCCACGAAGAGGCGCGTCTGCCCCTCCAGCACGTCGCCGATACGCTCCGCGCCGTACGCACCGTCCCGCCACAGGCCGCCTCCCGCGGCCCAGTAACGATGACGCGCGTTGGCGGCGAAGGCCGGCTGGCCCTCGGGCGCGTCCACCCCCACGCGCTCCGCCGGCTTCCCCGGTGCCAGCACCGCCACCTCCCCTGCCCGCCCGACCAACGTGACGTCGCCTTGCAGCCCCCACCGCAGCGACGGGTCCAACGGCCCGCGCAGCACGACGCGCCCGTCCTCGCGCCGGTACGCGCCTTCCGCGTGGTACAGCCAGCGCAGGGCACCGTCCTCGGCACTGGCGTGCACCAGCACTCCACGCGTGGAGAACAGGCGCGTCGCCGTCACCTGCCCGCGCGCCGAGGTGACAGGCGTCACCGTGGCCGTAGCGTTCGGCTGGCACGTGGGACACGCCCCGCGCGCATGCTCCACGCCGCACGAGGCGCACGCGGTGAAGCGCAGTCCCTCCAGCAACGGCAGCGGGAAGACGCCGCGCAGGTCCTCCACGAAGACGCGGTGCAGGTGGTGCAGCACGTCGTCCGGCAGCGTGGCCAGCGGCATCGCGGGCTTGGGGTACTGCACCTCCGGGTGGAAGACGGTGACGCGCTGGAGCACCCGGCCCGCGGGCGTCGTGCGCCCCGCCGGAGTCTTCGGCCGGTGCACGCCGCCATGCGGCCCCACGCACAAGAGGCCCTGCATCACCGTCACCGCGAAGGCATACCAGTCACTGTCCGCCGACGCGGGCCGCGCGGGCACCAGGCCGCTGGCGGTGCCGACGCGCAGCGGGTCCAGGAACCGCTCGGTGAACACCGGGCAGAGGAACGCGCCGAACTGGAAGCTGTCCGCGTCGATGAAGTACGCGTCCGCCACGCCCGCCACCAGCACGTTGAGGTCGTTGAAGTCCCCCACCACCACACCCGACGCGTGCACGGCGTCGAGCGTCCGGTGCAGCCCGCGCAGCACCTCCACCACGCGCGCGGACGTGGCACCGGCGCGGCGGAACGACGGCTCACCGAAGCGGCGCAGCGGCTCCACGGCGTCGAGCTTGCGCATCGCATAGCCCAGCACCGTGTGCCCCTTCTTGTCCGTGGCGAGCACCTGCGGCACCACCACACGCCCGGGCAGTCCCGCCGGGAAGGCGCGCAGCTTGCGCTGGTGCTCATCCAGCCGGACGCGCGCGGCGGCCTGCTCCGCGGGCAGCCCCGTGTAGTCGGGATGCTCGGGCGGTTTGAACACCTTGAGGGCGCGGCCGTCACCCAAATCGAAGACGTCCGCCTCGCCGCCCTTGCCCAGCGCGTGCGCCGGGTTCAGCCGTACCTTCTTCCCCTCGAGCCATACGTCCATGGCGTCACGCCCTCCCCATGATGCGGCGACGCAGCACCACGAGCGTCGTGTCGTCCGGCAGCAGCCCCGGCGTGCGCACCACGCGACGGGCGTCGAAGTCGGCACGCACGGACTCGCGGTTGAGCAACGCCAGCCGGCGCCGCAGCGCATCCGGGTTGGCGAAGTACCGGTCCTCCGTCCAGAGCCGGGACAGCGGACCCACCAGCTCGTCCTTCTCGGGGATTCGCGCCGAGGCGAGCCGCTCCAGGTCCACCACCCCATCCGTGCCGAGGAGCAGCGCGTGCACGTCCTCGGTGGGAATCAGCGCCTGCGTGGACAGCGGCACGTCGTCGGCGCGCATCAGCGCATAGGCGAGGTACGGCGGCGCATTCCCTGGAAAGGGCCCGAGCGGATGCACCTCCCCGTTGAGCGCCCACACCCCGTCCCCCGCGGAGAAGATGAGCGTCTTCGCGGGCGTCACCACCGCGCCCACCACGGTGAAGAGGAAGTCCGCCAGTGCCTCGCGGCCCAACTCGCCCCGTAGCTCGCCCAGGAGGCACAGCAGGTCCTCGCGCAGGCCCGGCAGGAAGGAGGCCGCGTCCACGCGCTCGCCCTCCGCGAGCCGCTGCTGCGCCGCCTGCACCAACCGCCGCACGCCGAGCTGCGCGCCCAATTCGCTGCACGGCTGGCTGCCGCACCCGTCCGCCACGACCGCCACCAGCCCGTGCTCACTGGCGCGGATGCACAGCGCATCCTGGTTGTTGCGCCCCGCCCGAGCGTGCTCCCGGCCCTGCACCGAAGCGGCGGCGATGTCGAAGGGCAGCGCGGACATGACTCTCCCGTGGCCCTCTTCGGGCACGGACAGCGGGACGACGCATAGGGCGGCGCACCTCGTCCGTGGACTCCCCACGGACGGCGGCCTCCACACGCCCCTGGAAGCGGGCGCCGCGAGCGCGCCTCTCCTCTCGTGGCGCGGCGGGCGGTGCCTCGTTTCCAGGTTCGTGTTTCTACGACACCAACATAGTGTCCGTTTGACACCTTGTCAAATCAATCGGGGCCGTTCGCACCGGAGGGCACGGTCCAAGTGGGCTTGTGCACAGGTCAGGCGTGGAGACGCTGTCGCGTAGGATGACGAAATGTCACCGCGAGGAGCCCGCCATGCGCCCCGTTCGTCTCGCTGAAAACCGCCTGGCCGTGCCCGGAGTCATCGGCGTGCGCTCCCCGGGTGGCCTGTCCTTCGGCCACCAGGTGCACGTGCTCACCGGACCCGACGCGGGGTTCCCCGAATACCAGCCGCTGGATGAGTGGAAGAGCGAAGTGGCCCTGGTCGATGTGCGCGCGCTCCCACCCGAGCTGCGGAAGGAGGCCGGCCTCGAGCTGCCCGACGTGGAAATCGCGGAGCTCGAAGCCTCCCGTCGGGAGATGATGGAGCTGGAGCTGACCTTCGACTACGAGGACCGGAAGCTCGCGGAGTTGGCCCTCCAGCAGCGAGCGCGGCTCACGCCCCTGGAAGAACAGGCACGCCGCGTCCTCGAGGCCCACGGGTATGAATACTGGTTGGCCGGCTTCACGCGACACTCCGACTCGCTGTGGGTGCACCGCATGGGCGGGCCCACCCCCATCAAGGCGTGGACCAACCGGTGGTATGAAACCCGCGTGGACACGGCGGACGATGTGCCGCCGAGCTGGCTGCGACTCGAGCAGTACTACGAGCTCCGGCGCGTGCGCTGGGCGGACCGGGTGCTGCGGGCACTGAGCGGCGGCGCGGTGACGGAAACGGGGCTCCTGTTCGCGCGCCAGCGCGGAGACGGCAGCGAGCTGCTGGAGGACGACCTCGCCCGACAGGGTGTCGAGGTGGCGGCACGGATGGCCGCGGGAGCGGACGAGGTGCTGATTCCCCTCCACGGGCCGGCACGGCGGGTGCGGCTGCCCGCCTTCACGATGACCGTCAGCGAGGTCCATCCCCTCGACAAGCCCGCGAGCCAGCACGAAGCCCGGGTGCCCGCCGAGGATACCTGGGTACTCACGAGAGACCTGCGCTGATTCCGCCGTCGGCACGGTCCTTCGCGCGGACGCTCGGATAGAATGACGGGAGCACCTCGACAGGAGCCCGCCATCCGTCCCTTTCGTCTTGCTGAAAACCGCCTGGCCGTGCCGGGAGTCATCGGCGTGCGCTCCCCCAGCAGCCTGTCCTTCGGGAAGAGGGTGCACGTGCTCCTTGGCCCCGACGCGGGCTTTCCCGAGGCGCATCCGTTGGCGGAGTGGAAGAGCGACGTGTCCCTGGTCGACGCGCGCGAGCTTCCGCCCGAGCTGCGCAAACAGGCCGACCTCCGGCTCCCCGAGGAAGAGCGCGCCGAGTTCGAAGTCTATCTCTGGGAAATGGCGGAGCTGGACGCCGAGTTCGCGCCCGACACGCGTGAGCTCAAGGCGCTGGCGCTCGACCAGCTCGCCAGGCTGACGTCCCTGGATGCGCAGACGCGCCACTTCCTCGAAAGCCATGGGCAGGCGTATTGGCTGGCCGGCTACACGCGACACTCGGACACGCTCTGGGTCCACCGCGAGGGTGGCGCCACCCCGTCCCACTCCTGGGTCAACTGGCGGGACGCGGTGCGCCAGGACGAGGACCCGGGAGCGCCGGGCTGGCTGTCACAAGAGGCCTGGTCCGACCTCTGGCGCGCCCGCTGGGCGGACCGCGTGCTCCGCGCGCTCAGCGGCGGCGTGGTGACGGAGGCAGCGCTACTGCTCGCCCACTCCCACAAGGGCTCGCAGAACCTCCTCGAGGACGACGTCACCCAGGCCGGCATCGAGGCCGCGGAGCGCATGGCCGAGGGTGCGGACGAAGTGGAGCTCCCCCTTCACGGGCCCGCGCGGCGCGTGCGGCTGCCCGGCTTCACCATGACTGTCTGGGAGAAACATCCCCTCGACATCAAACCCGGCGAGCCCGCGCCCTCGCACGAAACCCACGTCCCCGCCGAGGATGCGTGGGTGCTCGTGAATGAGCAGGGATGAGCCTTCGGGCCCCGCTTCAAAGCCTCACAGCTCGAAGTTGAAGCCCGCCTTCTCCAGCTGTTTGTACTTCTTGTGGTCGAACCGGTAGAGGCGCGCGGCGCGGTGGGAGACGTCCTGCTCCACCTCGTCCAATTCCTCCAGCAGGTCCATGGCGAGAATCTTCTTGCGGAAGTTCCGCTTGTCGAGCTGCCGCTCCAGGATGACTTCGTACAGCCGCTGGAGCTGCGTCAGGGTGAACTTGGGCGGCAGCAGCTCGAAGCCGATGGGCTGGTAGCGGACCTTGCCCTTGAGCCGCTGCAGCGCGGTGGCGAGGACGTCCGCGTGGTCGAACGCCAGCTTCGGCGCGTCCCACACGGAGAACCACGCCGCCTCTCGCGCGTCCGTGGCCGCGTGCAGCGTGTGGTCGCTGAGCTTCACCAGCGCGAAGTACGCCACCGTGACGACGCGCCCGCGCGGGTCCCTCCCCGGGTCGCCGAAGGTGTAGAGCTGCTCCATGTGCCCCGGGCGGATGCCGGCCTCTTCCTCCAGCTCGCGGCGCGCGGCGGCGTCCAGGGACTCCTCCATGCGCACGAAGCCGCCGGGCAGCGCCCAGCGCCCCGCGTAGGGCTCCACGCCCCGCCGGATGAGCAACACCTTCAGGTCGTCTTCATCCTGGCCGAAGACGACGCAGTCCACCGTCAAGGCGGGCCTGGGATACTCGTAGGTGTGACTCACGGCTCCATCCGTTCGCGGGCGCTGGACTGGATGCACCCATAGTGTCCAGCGCACACCCCGGTCAAGCCGGGCCCGCGACTACACCCGCACCATGCGCGACAGCTGGCGCCAGTCGACGAGCTGGACGCTCTCTTCCGCCAGGTCGAACTCCAGCGAGCGGCGCATGCCGATGACGTCGCCGCCCATCTGGAAGGGCACCTCGCGGTCGAAGTCCATGCGCACGCGCTGGACGAACCAGTCGTGCATGCGAGGCAGGGGGTGCTCGCCGCGCCACAGCTTGAACATGTTGCGCGTGGCCTCCAGCACGGTGGCGCCGTAGACGCGCACGGACAGCCGGTGCGGCACGGCCTGCGCGAAGGGGAAGGCCTTGAAGCCGAAGCCCCACTCGGGCGTGGTGGCCGCGCCGGCGACGCCCGCGGGCCCCTGGTACAGCAGCGCGCCCTTGTCCCCATGGGCCACCGGCTGCACCGCGCCCCGCGCGTCCAGGGTGAGCGCGGTGTCACCCATGTTGTAGACGGACACCTGCGGGTTGCCGTCGCCGAAGACGTGCCGGGGCACCGTGCGGGTGAACATGGCCCCGAGGTAGCCGCGCAGGCCCGCCTGGGTGCTGTGCAGCGGCCCGGCCATGGCGAGCTGGTTCTTGAAGTCCTGAATCATCTCCGCGTCCCAGCCGGTGCCAGCGAAGGGGGCGACCTTGCCCTCCACGCGCACCAGGGAGAAGGGACGCAGGGGCGGCAGGCGCTCGCCCACCGCGGCAATCTGCTTCAGCGCCACCGCGGGCCGGGGCGCGCCGGTGACGCGGGCCCAGGCATTGCCGGTGCCCAGCGGCAGCACGCCGATGGCCGGCAGCGCCACGCCCGCCATGCGCAATTCATTGAGGAGCCCGGTAATCGTGCCGTCCCCTCCGCCCGCGAGCAGCAGCCTGGGAGGGTTGGGCCGGAGCGTGTCCGAAATCCAGCTCCGCGCCTCCTCGAGAGAGCGGGTGAGCGCCACGCGCGCCCGGGGGAGGAAGCGCTCCACGAGCCCTCCTACTCCTTCGGTGCCGCGGCGGGCGCGCAGGTTCACGAGGACGGCGATGTCGGTCATGGCGGGCGGACTCTCCCCAGGCTGTGTCATGGCCCGGTCACAGCGCCGCAACCCGGGGCGGCTCGTGACGCAAAGATGACCCTCAGCTGGCCAGCGCGTGGGCCACACGCACTCCGAGTCTTCGTCCTGCCCCTCCCCTGCGGAAGGAGGCGGCCGCTACCGCCAGTCCTCCGGCCCACAGCAGCCGGCGCAGCCACTGCTTGCCGGCCGAGTGGTAGCCGCCGGAGGTGCCGGTGCCCTCGGCCATGGGCCGGAAGAGGCTGCCGGAGGTGTGTCCCTGGCGCACCTTCTCGAAGTGCTGGGACTCGGTGACGCCGCGCATGGTGCGCTCGAAGGTGGCCGGCATGAGGCCGTGCATGGCGGCGAAGCTGCGGGCGGCGGGGCCGACCCTGATTTCGTGCCGGGGGCTGCGCAGGACGCGGAGGATGGCGCGGGCGACGCGCTCCGGCGTGTAGACGGGCTCCACGGGGCGGATGCGCCAGCCGGTGTAGTTGGCGGTGTGCTGCCACAGCGGCGTGTCGACGGCGGCGGGGAGCACGGTGCACACGTCAATGCCGGTGTTGAGCAATTCCTGGCGGACGGAGGAGGAGAAGCCCCGCACGGCGTGCTTGGAGGCGACGTAGGCGCTGACGTACGGCGCGGCGACGGTGCCGAAGGTGGAGGAGACGTTGACGAGGGTGCCGTAGCCCTGGTGACGGAACTGCGTCACGGCGACGCGGGTGCCGGTGACGGTGCCGAAGAAGTTGGTCTCCATGAGCTGGCGGAAGGCGTCGTCGGGCGTCTCTTCCAGGCTGCCCATGAGGTAGACGCCCGCGTTGTTGATCCACGCGTCGAAGTGGCCGAAGGCACTGAGTGTCTCGTCGGCGAGGTGCCGCACGGCGGCGGGGTCCGAGACGTCCGTGGGGACGACGAGGGCGCGGACGCCGCGGGACTCGCACTCGCGGGCCAGGTCATCCAGTGGCTCTTCGCGGCGGGCGGCGAGGACGACGTGAGCGCCCTTCTTCGCCAGGGCGAGCGCGGTGGCGCGGCCGATTCCACTGGATGCGCCGGTGATGACGATGACCCGGTCCTTCCAAGCACGCTTCATAAGCCACGGTCTCCTTGCCGGGCCGAGCCCCTGCCCCCCATGGCCCCAACCCCTTCGCGAAGATGGGGATGGGACGTTGCGACGCACCCGGCCATCGCAAGCTCGTTTGGGGGGCAGGCGGCGGAGCGGACGGGGGTCCACGGACGGGACGGGGGCCGTCCGTACTCCCGTGGGGTTTCAGTCCGGATGGACAGGGGATGGGGGCGGGCAAGGGTCGGAAATGACTTGGGTTTCTGGGGAGTGGGGGTGGTTTGGAGGAAGGCGGGGAGGCTTGGTATGTGCGCTCGACTGTCGGGTAGCGGACGGAACGCTCCCTGCACCGGCTCCGAGCCATGAACTCCCCAAGACCTTTCTTCTTGCTGCCCTGGGTGGCTGTCGTCGTCCTGTCTTCAACGGCGTGCATCAGCGTGCCGGATATCGAACCCGCGAAGGCGGAGGTGCGCATCACCTCGCCGGAGGGGCTGGCCTACACGAATGGGGTGTTGGAGGTCAGGCTGGAGGTGACGGGGCATACGCCCGAGCGCGTCGAGCTGCTGAAGGACGGCGAGGTGCTGGCGGAGGTGGCGGCGCCGTACGTGTACGCGTGGGACACGGCGGGGGTGGCGGAGGGGTCGCACCAGTTGGTGGCGCGGGCGGTGTTCGGGGAGGTGACGTTCGCCAGCGAGGCGCGGGAGGTGGTGGTGGACCGGACGCCGCCGCAGGTGGTGTCGCGGACTCCGGAACCGGGGGCTCAAGATGTCTGGGTGAAGAGCCCGATTCAGGCCGTGTTCTCCGAGCCGGTGAAGGTAGGCACGCTGACGAGTGAGTCCGTGCGGTTGAGCGTGGGTGGGGTGGAGGTGGCCCGGACGGTGGCAGTGTCGGCGGATGGGCGGACGGTGACGGTGGTGCCGGGGGAGGGGTATGTGCCTTCGAATCCCGTCACGCTCGAGTTTCTACCCCAGGCGACGGATCGTGCAGGCAACAGCGTGAAGCTTGCCGAGGGATGGACGTGGCTGGTCCCCTACTGGGTTCCGTGGGGAAGTGCGGACAATGCCATTGTCGGCAATCAATCCGGCTGGGTCGAAAAATACGCATACGATGACACAGGCAACCTGACAGCAATCTGGCGAATCACGAACAGCAACAGCTTCTCTATTCTTGCCAAGAGATTCGAATCTGGCGAATGGAAGCCGCTTGGCCCAAGTCTGGCATCAGCCAAGAATGACTGGGAAATCCCTTCCAAGGACCTAATACTGGATGGCAGTGACACTCCCATTATCGCCTGGAGTCAGGTGGGCAACGCGAGCGCCGTTGAAATCTCGATCAAGAAATGGGTCGACAATCAATGGGTGAACTTCGGGAGTGGGTTGAGTTCTACCGATGGCTTTCCCAGGAGACATTTCTTCGATCTGCAGACAAGCCCTCGTGGCAACCCCAGCATCGCATGGAGCGCAGAGGATAGCGCTGGTACTACGGGCAAACTGTGCACGAGCGAATGGCGAACTTTCGAATGGGCGCCGATCGGCCCATGCATTGATATCCTGATCAATCCCGTCTACCACACCAATCCGGCACTGAAATTCTCCCCCTTCGGGAACGCCACTGTTGCATGGTTCGAAACCCGAGACGACTACAACAAGATATTCGCCAGTCAGTACGTCAATGGGACATGGACGCGGCTTGCTAGCGGCAACGAAGAACACGGTACCGATCTCCAAATCGCCAGCATTTCGATGACATTCAATGGTAGCGGGTTGCCGACAATCGCTTGGAACTCCTGGATAGGGGAAGAGAACTACGCCCTCGCTACAGAGCACTGGAGTGGAGAGGATTGGCTACTTCTGGGTGCCCAACCTCCGTTTCGCCCCATAAACCCCTGGTCAAGCCATTCACTCCAGGCCGATTCAACCGGCACTCCATTCCTCACCTGGGCAAACGGCCGGATTCACGTGCAACGCTGGGCTGGCACAAGCTGGCAGCTCCTGGATGACGCGTCCAACTCCGAGGCCGATAGCTACGTGACTTCCGAGTCGCTGCAACTCACCCAGTCAGGAGACCTCATCCTGACCTGGTTTCACTCCGCCGGAGATGAAACCCGTCTACGGGCGCGTCGGCTCAACCGGTAACAGACAGACTCAATCATGCAAGAGGCGTTCGCCATCTCAATGGAACTCCACTGCACGTCCAGACCATCTCAACCGCATCCCAAGGTTGGTTCGATGCAAGCACTCCGTGTAATTGCCATTCTCATCGCGGCCCTCCCTCTTTCGACGTATGCAGCACCGCGCCGCATGGTGGTAGCCAGCGGCGACTGCACCGACGCGGAGTTGGGCGGCCAGACCAAGGCCTTCCTGGACACACTCGCCTCTCGTCCCGAACAGGACGTGCTGACGGCCACCGAGTTCGGCGAGCGACTCTTCCCCCAGTCGTCCAAGAGCTTCGAGGACCTGCAGCGGCAGCTCGAAGCCGCCCAGGACCACTTCTACGAGGGCCGAAACGCCAAGGCCGCCCAGGCCCTCGACGAAGCCCTCCAGCAGATCACCCGCCTCCCCGTGGGCGAGCCGCGCTGGAAGCTCTATGTGGATGCCCAGCTCCTCCACGGCCTGAACTACCGCGCCCTGGGTAAGCCGAAGGAGAGCGACACCGCGTTCCGCAACGTCCTCCGACTCCAGCCCGACTACGAGCTCGACCCGGACCAGTTCGCGCCCTCCGTCCGCCAGGGCTTCGACAAACTCCGGCGTGAGCTCGCCAAAGCGCGCAAGGTGAAGCTGTCCGTGAAGTCCACGCAGCCCGCCTCGGACGTGTACCTGGACGGACTCAAGGTCGGCCAGACGCCCGTGACGCTGGAGGTGGCTGCCGGCACCTACGACATCACCCTGGTGAAGGGCACCACCACCAGTTTCCCGCGCCAGGTCCAGGTGCAGGGCACGGACATGCCGCTGCTCATCGACGTGGCCTACGAGGGCTCCGTCTCCGCCAGTCCCTTTCCGTGCCTCGCGTCCCGAGACGGCAATGACGAGCGGACGCTCAGCCATTCCGTCCGGTTGGGCGGCACGCTCGGCGTGGAGGAGGTCATCGTCGTCCGCCTGGAGCGCCCGAGCAGCGGGCCGAAATGGTTCGCCGCCACCGTGCTCAACGTCGAGGGTGGCCAGAAGTTGCGCGAGGGCGGATTCAAGACGCAGGGCCTCGACGCTCCGGCAGAGGCCCTCTCCGCCCTGGTGGACTTCGTCACCACTGGCCGCTCCCCTTCCAATCTCGTGGTGATGAACTCCAACGGCAAGGCTCCGTGGGAGCAGGCTGGAAGCGTGGACAAGTCGGGCGGCTCGCAGGGAGGAATGGACCTCAGCGCACCCAGTCGCCTCTCGGAAGGTGTGGAGGACACGGCGGTGCCTCACTCCACCTCAGGTCTGCGCACGGCGTCCTATGTGGCGCTTGGAGTGGGGGCGGCGGCGCTGGGCGGCGCGGGCGTGGTGCGGCTCCTCGCGCAGAAGGACCTGGATGCGCTGGAGAAGCGGCTCGACAACGGCCGCATCCTCTCGACCGACAAGGAGTCTCTGGTGCTCCGCGACTCGCTGGCCCAGAAGGGCAATGTCCTGACCGGGCTGCTCGTCGGAGGAGGAGCCGCGGTGGCTACCGGCGCCGTCCTTTTCCTGCTGTCACCGTCCTCGGCTACGCCTCCTCCTGTGTCCGTGGGCGTCTCCATGGACGGAGATGGCGCGTCCGCCACACTGTCTGGCTCGTTCTGAGGCTGCCGTCATGGCGTGTCCTGGTCATTGCGCCAAGACACCGCCATGGGCAGGGCCAGCTCACTGAAGGACAGCGTGTGCCCCGATGGAGGCGTAGAGTGCGCGCATGATGCGTGCCCTCCTGTTCCTGCTGTTGGCCACGAGCGCCTCCGCCGCGGCCCCTCGCACCTTCCGCGTCGACTACTTCCACACCGGCAACGCCACCGAGGAGCGCTTCAGCCTCGACAAGATGGTCATCGAGCCGCTGCCCTGGCCCGGGCACCCGGCGCGCGCCATCGACGAGACGAACCTCGGCAAGTACCTCTTCGAAGTGCGCGACAGGGCCACCAACCGCCTCCTGTTCTCACGCGGCTTCGCCTCCATCTACGGCGAATGGGAAATCACGACCGAAGCGAAGAGCCTGCACCGCACCTTCCACGAGTCGCTGCGCTTCCCCGCGCCGGAAGGCCCCGTCCAGGTGCTCCTCAAGAAGCGCGACGCGCAGAACGCCTTCCGAGAGGTGTGGTCGCTCGTCGTTGACCCGAAGGGCATGTTCGTGGACCCGTCCTCACCGCCGGCACCCGGTCCGCTGCTGAAGTTGGTGGAGAACGGGCCGCCGGAACAGAAGGTGGACCTGCTCATCCTCGGCGACGGCTACACCGAAGCCGAGCGCCCCAAGTTCGAGAAGGACGCCCGCCGCATGGCGGACATCCTCTTCACCTTCTCTCCCTTCAAGGAGCGCAAGGGAGACTTCAACGTCTGGGGACTGATGCCCGCCGCCGCGCAGTCCGGCATCTCCCGGCCGTCCACCGGCATCCACCGGCGCTCGCCCGTGGGCACCACGTATGACGCCTTCGGCAGCGAGCGTTACGTCCTCACGTTCGACAACAAGGCGTTCCGGGAGGCCGCCGCCTTCGCGCCCTACGAGTTCGTGGAAATCCTGGCCAACGGCAACACCTACGGCGGCGGAGGCATCTTCGGCCTCTACGGCACCGTCGCCGCCGACAGCCTGTGGGCGCCGTACGTCTTCGTCCACGAGTTCGGCCACCACTTCGCTGGCCTGGCGGACGAGTACTACACCTCCGAGTCCGTCTACGCCCCCACCGAGGAGCGGCTGGAGCCCTGGGAGAAGAACGTCACCGCGCTCCATGACCCGGAGCAACTGAAGTGGAAGCACCTGATGGCGCCGGGCACGCCGCTCCCCACGCCCTGGAACAAGGAGGGCTATGAGAGCCACTCCAACACCGTGCAGAAGCAGCGGCGCCAGATTCGCGCCCAGCGCAAGCCGGAGACGGAGATGGACGCCCTCTTCGTGGCCCAGCGGGACTGGGAGGAGAAGTTCTTGTCCTCCCAGAAGTTCTCCGGGCGCGTGGGTGCCTTCGAAGGCGCCATGTACGAGCCGAGGGGGTATTTCCGACCCCAGCTCGACTGCGTGATGTTCACCCGAGACAGGGTGCCGTTCTGCGCGGTGTGTCAGAGCGCAATCACTGAGGTCATCGACCTCTACGCGGGACCGGCGGCGAAGGTTCCGCGCGCCAGTCCTTGAACACCTGACAATTCAAGCGATCCCCGAGTGAAATGCCCGTGACTCGGGGGGCGAGCAATGGACCCTCTCCGGGTTCGGGTGTAAGGGGGGCGAAGACCTGTATCCCTGGGAGGGGAACGCATGCTGAGACGGAATTGGCTTCCGGCTCTTTTGACCGCCGTGCTGGTGACGGTGGGAACGGGCTGTGGAGACGAGTGCACCGACGCGTTCGACTGTCGTAACGACAACGGGCAGCCGGACCCGGGCAGGGAATGGACCTGCAGCGACGGCACGTGCTCGCAGCGTGACATCACCCAGCCGCCTCCCGTGGACGCGGGGACTGACGCGGGCACGGATGCCGGCACCGACGCGGGGACTGATGCGGGCACGGATGCCGGCACCGACGCGGGGACTGATGCGGGCACGGATGCCGGCACCGACGCGGGCGTGAAGGCGTGCACCGACACGGCCCAGGGCGCGGGTCAGGACCAAGGCTGCACCGCCGCGACTCCTGTCTGCGACACGGCGAACGACAAGTGCGTGGCGTGCCTCGACTCGGCTCAGGCTGGTGCCCAGGACACGGGCTGCGCTGCTGCGGCTCCTATCTGCGACACCACTGCGGCCAGCGGCGCGGGCGCGTGCAAGGTGTGCCTCGACTCGGCCCAGGGCAACACGGCGGACCAGGGTTGCAACTCACCCACCAACATCTGCGACACCACTGCGGCCAGTGGCGCCGGTGAGTGCAAGGTCTGTGTAACGACCGATGGCACCACGGTCGGTTGCCAGGGCACCCAGACCTGCAACGCGGCGGGCACGGCCTGCGAGGGCTGCGCTGATGACACTTCGTGTGCCACGGAGACCCCGGTCTGCCGCACGGACACGCAGCCGACCACCTGCGTCGAGTGCACCGCCGGCAGCCATGCCCGGTGCGATGCGAGCAAGCCTTCGTGCAACAGCAACTTCTGCGGCTGCTCCTCGGATACGCAGTGCACGGACACGCCGGATAGCAACCGCGACTTCTGCGACACCACTGCCAACAACGGCCGCGGCGTGTGCGAGGTGTGCATCACGGACGCCAACTGCGCCTCCGTGGACGCGAACCGGCCCCTCTGCAACAACCGGACGGCTTGCGTGCAGTGCCTCACCAACGCGAACTGCACCCTGACCCAGGTGTGCAATGCGTCGGGCACCTGCGAGAACTCGACCGTCACCACGACTCCGGCGGAGACGAGCGCGCAGATCACGGCCTTCCTGTCGGCCGCGTTCGGGACCGTCGACCTGCCCATCACGGGCGCATTCGTCACCTACATCAAGCCCGCGGTTACGGGCAGTGGCGCCACTGACAAGCCGGGCTTCTTCGTCCAGGCCGAGGCGGCGGGCCCCGCGATGTTCGTCTCTGACGCGGCGGCGCTCGGCCAGGTCGCTGTTGGCGACCGGGTGAGCTTCACGGTCACGGAGCGTAGCAACTCCGCAGCCTCCGGCGACGCTGGCGTTATCACCACGGGCATGCGTATCGCGCTCACTGTGACCAACCTGACGGTCATCAGCAGGGGCCACCCGGTCCAGAACCTGTCCGGTGCGACTCCCGCCGGCCTCAAGTCCAACGTCTCCGCTGCTTCCGACCTGGATACGGCGGACAACTACGAGAGCCGGCTCGTTGCGTTCAGCGGCACCATCGCCGATGCAGGTACGGGTAGCGGTGGCGGCTTCACGGCCTACCCCATCACCACCGAAGGCGAGACTCAGCAAGTCGCCAATATCCGGCTCCGCGTGCCTGCGACCCTGGCCACTGAGCTCGACATTGCCTCGACCTGCTCCTTCTCGGTGCAGGTGGGACCGGTGTGGCGGTTCAACGCGGTGACCCAGCCTTCGGCCTTCACCGCGTCCGACATCCAGCTGTCGAACTGCCCTGCCCCCAAGCTCGTTTCGGCACGAGCGCTGAGCGCCACCTCGGCCCAGCTGACGTTCGACAGGAAGATCGCCGCTGCATCCGCGCAGGCCACGGACTTCACCATCAACAACTCGCTGACCGTCTCGGGTGCTACGACGAACGGCTACACGGTGGTGCTCACCACGTCTGACCAGACCAGCGGTACCGCGTATACCGCGACGGTCTCTGGAGAAGTGACGGACCTGCTTGGCAAGCCCGTGGGCAGCACTGGGAACACCGCCAACTTCTCCGGGTATACGCCTCCCCCCCCACCCGCGCCCATCGTCATCAACGAGGTGGACTACGACATGCCCGGTGCCGGTGACGCGAACGAGTTCGTGGAGCTCTACAACCGGTCCACGACCTCCATCCCGCTCGCCAACCTCTTCCTCGTGCTCGTCAATGGCGCCAACAGCACGAGCTACCAGAAGATCGCCCTGTCCGAGGCTGGCACGACGCTCGAGCCCGGCGAGTACCTCGTCGTCGGCTCCGCCAACGTTGTCGGTCCCCTTGCCGGACGCCCCGGGGTGAAGACGTTGCAGAAGGGCACCACGGATTACATCCAGAACGGCCCTCCGGATGCCGTGTCCATCTACGACGGAAGCACGGATAAGTTGGTCGATTCGCTCTCCTACGAAGGTAACATTACGCAGGCCACCATCACCGGCACGGCGACCAAGTTCGACCTCCGGGAGGGGACCGGGGACACGACGACTCTTGAGGACAGTGGTTCGGTGGCGGGCTCGCTGAGCCGCGACGCGACGTCGACCGACACAGGCAGCAACGTGGATGACTTCCGGTTCACCACCACGATTACTGCGGGCGCGGTCAACAGCATCACCGTGCCGTAAAGGTGATGCGGCATTGAGCCGCAGCGCACATTGAGAGGAACTGCACGGGCGACTCCTGCCAGCCAGGGGTCGCCCGATGCATTTCGTGCGCTCGACAGTGGAAGCGAAGCACGGATAGGCTCAACTCTTCAGATGGGTAGGCGGCGACCCTGGCCCCCCATTCGTCCAACACAGTACAGTGACGCCCTTTTCTTCCGTGGGCCCTGCCGTGCCGGGCCGGAGTTTCCATGCGGTTTCCCCGCGCCCTGTCGCTGCTGATCGCCCTCCTCCTCACCGCGTGCCCGGGCTCTTCGCCCGTCAACCCGCTCGTTCCCCTCACGGACGCGGGTTCGGACGCCAATGACGGGGGCGATTCGTCCCTCACGCTCACCACCGAAGCGCTCCCGGCTGCTACCGTCTCCCAGCCCTACCGCGTCACCCTCGCCGCCTCCGGCGGCTCGCCCGCGTACTCGTGGCAGCTCGTCCAGGGCGCCCTGCCCGCGGGCCTGTCCCTCTCCAGCTCGGGCGAAATCGCCGGCACCCCCTCCGCACAGGGCTCCACTTCCTTCACCGTCGAGGTCCGCGACTCCTCCGGCCGGTCCGCTCGCGGGACGCTTGGCATTGACGTCCTCGGCTCCGGCTTCGAGGTCGCCACCTCCTCGCTCCCGGATGCGTACCTCGGCAGTGAGTACACGACGCTGCTCTCCGCCTCCGGCGGCACGGCCCCGTACATCTGGGTCCTCGCTAGCGGCTCGCTGCCCTCGGGCCTGCGCCTGGGCGCGAATGGCCGCTTCGCTGGCGCTCCCGTGGGCTCCGGTACCTTCGCCGTCACCCTCAGCGTCCAGGACTCCTCCGGCCTCTCCGCCCAGCGAGACTTCACGCTTTCCGTCTTCGCGCCCCCGTCCATCTCCAGCGCTACGCTCGACCTCGCCGTCATCGGCGCTCCCTACTCCGCTTCCCTGAACGCCAGCGGAGGCAAGGCCCCGCTCTCCTTCCGCATCGCCTCGGGCTCGCTGCCGGAAGGGCTCCGGCTGGAGGGCGGCTCCGTGCTCGGCACCCCCACCGCTGCGACCACCGCGTCCTTCACCGTCGAGGTCCAGGACCTCAACGACCGCGCCGCGTCCGCCTCCTTCCAGCTCACCGTTCGCGGCGGCCTCACCGTCACCCCCACCACCCTGACCGACGCGTACACCGATGCCCCCTACGGACATGGCCTCTCCGCTGCCGGCGGTCAGCCTCCGTACACCTGGGCCCTCACCCAGGGCTCGCTGCCCTCAGGCCTTTCCCTCTCTGGCTCGGGCACCCTCGAGGGCACCGCTTCCACCGCCGGCACCGTCTCCTTCACCGTCCGCGTCACCGACTCGCTGAGCGCCACCGATACGCGCGCGGTGTCTCTCACCACGTACCCGCCCCCCTCGCTCGCCGCCGTGCCCGCCCAGAGCGCCTATGTCGGTGACAGCGTCGCGCTGCCGTTCTCCGCTTCCGGCGGCAAGGCTCCGTACCTGTTCACCGCCTCGGGCGTGCTCCCTTCCGGGCTCGCGCTCGCGGAAGAGGGGCTCCTCCATGGCAGGCCCGCCCAGGCAGGTGTCTTCAACTTCGACGTCAGCGCTCGTGACGCCAACGGCCGCGCCGCCCCGCGCGCCGTGTCCCTCACCGTCCTCGCGCTCCCCTCCATCACCACCACCACGCTTCCGGATGGCGACCCGGGCAAGGCGTACTCCACCCGCCTCGCCGCCTCGGGTGGCCGGGCCCCGCTCACCTGGTCCCTCGCTTCCGGCTCCCTGCCCTCGGGCCTGTCGCTCGCGTCCGACGGCACGCTGAGCGGGACGCCCTCCGCCGCGGGGGCTTCGTCCTTCACCGTTCGCGTCACCGACGACGGCGGTCGCACCGACAGCCGTGCGCTGTCCCTCACCGTCTACGCTCCGCCCACCGTCACCACCAGCTCGCTCCCCGACGGGTACGTGGGCGGCACGTACACCGCCAGCCTCACCGCCACCGGGGGACGCGCACCACACACCTGGTCCATCGACTCGGGCGCCCTGCCCCAGGGCCTCACCCTCACACAGAGCAGCGGCGCCATCTCCGGTACCCCCAGCGGAAGCAACGGAGTCTTCTCCCTCACCGTCCGCGTCACCGACAGCGGCGGGCGCACCGCCACCCGCGCGCTCGCGCTCACCCTGTACCGGCTGCCCACCCTCTCGGGCCCGCCCCTCCAGCTCGACGGTTATGTCTCCGAGCCCTTCAGCGCCGTGTACTTCGCCAGCGAGGGGAAGCCGCCGTACACCTTCTTCACCCCGAGCCCCCTGCCTGGCTGGCTCGTCCTCACCAGCGTCGGCGAGCTGGCCGGCACGCCCCTCACCCCGAGCACCACCTCCGGACAGGTCGGCATCTCGGACGCCAATGGCCGCACCGCGTCGCGCGCCTTCGCGCTCACCACCTTCCTGCTCCCCACTGTCACCACCAGCTCGCTCCCCGAGGGCCGGGGCGGTGTGTCCTACTCCGCCTCGCTGCTCGCCTCCGGCGGCAAGGCCCCGCTCAGCTGGAGCATCTCCTCGGGCTCGCTGCCGACGGGACTCACCCTGTCCGGCACGGGGAGCATCAGCGGCACACCCGCCAGCGGCACCACGTCGTTCACCGCGCGCGTCGCGGATGCCAACGGCCGCGTCGCGCTGCGCACCCTCACGCTGCCTGTCTATGTCCCGCCGCTCGTGACGACGGCCTCGCTCCCCGATGCCGTCCGGGGCCAGCCCTACAGCGCCACGCTCACCGCCTCCAATGGCCGCGCCCCGCTGTCCTGGAGCCACACCGGCTCGCTGCCCGCGGGACTCTCGCTGTCGTCCTCGGGAGTCATCTCCGGCACTCCCACGGCAGGCGGCCCCGCGAGCTTCACCGTCTCCGTGCAGGACGCCGAAGGCAACGGTAACTCCCGCGCGCTGTCGCTCAACGTGCGCGGCGCGAGCGCTCCGCTCACCGTGGGCCAGTGGAACCTCGAGTGGTTCGGCGCCCCCAACCAGGGGCCTCCGAACTCCACCTCCGACGGTGGCACTCCCGACGACCTGCAGATTGCCTACGCGCGCGACGTCATGCGCGACGCGGGCGTCAACGTGTGGGGACTCGTGGAGATGGTGGACACCACGGACTTCGCCACCCTCAAGGCCCAGCTTCCCGGGTACAGCGGCTTCCTCGCCAACGACGTGTCCTTCGTCCCTGGCGGCTCGTCCTGGTACAGCGCCGGTGAGCAGAAGCCCGGCATCCTCTACGACAGCACCCTCACCTGGCGCAGCGCCCAGCTCATCCTCACGACGCAGGCCGCCGACTTCGGTGGCCGCCCGCCTCTTCGCGTGGACTTCACCCTGCGCGTCGGCGCCACGGACGTGCCCCTCATCGTCATCGTCCTCCACATGAAGGCGTTCGATGACGAGGTCTCCTACGGGCAGCGGCAGCGCGCCGGCACCGCGCTCAAGAGCTACCTCGACACCGCCATGCCCTCAGACCGGGTGCTCGTCGTCGGCGACTGGAACGATGACGTCGACCGCTCCATCACCCGCGGCAATGACGGCCTGTACCTCGCCAGCCCCTTCGAGCCCTTCGTGCTCGACACGTCCCACTACACCTTCATCACCCGGCCGCTGTCGCTCGCCGGGGAGCGCACCACCGTCTCGTACCGCGAGGCCATCGACCACACGCTCGCCACCAACGAGATGGCCGTGGACTACCTGTCCGGCACCGTCCGCGTGCTGCGCCCCGACAGCTGGATTCCCAACTACGGCAACACCGTCAGCGACCACTACCCCGTCGTCAGCCAGTACGACCTGGGCGGCGAAGGCGACTCGGGGACCCCGTCCACGCCCATGCTCTTCATCAACGAGGTCCTCGCCAACGAGCCCGCCGGTGATGGCGGCGTGGGCGACCCCCACTTCGAGTTCATCGAGGTCCTCAACTCCGGCGCCTCGAACGCGGACCTGTCCGGCTGGAGCCTGTGGGACTCGGCCGTCGTGCGGCACGTCTTCCCCTCGGGGACGTCGCTCGCGCCGGGCCGCGCCTTCGTCGTGTACGGCGGCCCCCGCGGGTTCGAGCCCGGCACCCCCAACACGCTGGCCGCGTCCACCGGACAGCTCGGCCTCAACAACGATGGCGATGTCCCCAGCCTCCGCGCTCCCGACGGCGGCATCGTGGACATGGTGGGCTACGGCAGCACCATCGACAACGTGTCCATCAACCGGATGCCGGACGCCGTGCCCGACGCGGGCTGGGTTTCACACACCACGCTCAACCCGGGACTCGGCTCCTCCGCGGGCCGGCGCGCGGACGGCGGCGCGTTCTGACGCGACACCCCGCGCGCAGACACGGCGCTCAGCGCAGCGGCGCGGCCTCTTCGCCCCGCGGCGTGCGGCCCTGGCCAGGACGCGTGTCCGGCGCTGGCAGCACCTCCACCTGGCGCGCCACCTGACCGCCGGGGCCCTCGTCGTAGCTCACGCGGACCGTGTCGTCCTTGCGCATCGAGCGCAGCGGCACGACGTCCTTCCCCATCACGAGCCGCGTGTCCGGGCTCACCTCGAAGTCGTGCTCCCTGCCATCCGCGTCGCGGATGAGGAGCTCGTCGTCTCCGACCCACGCCACCTGGCCCTGCACACTCTTCACGGACTCGGGACGGCCCGAGCCTCCCTGTCCCTGCTCCGGCTGGGGCTCGGGCGGGACGGGCTGGGGCGCCAGCTCGGAGGGACCCTTCAGGTCCTCCGGCTCCGGTGCCCGTTCCTTCGAAGCCATGAGCCCCCGCAGGACGTCGGAGCGTCCTTCTCTCTCGCCCGCCGAAGGACCTGCCGGCCCCTCGGCCTCGTTCCGGCACCCCAGCGACAGACTGCCCACCACGAGCGCCACGAACATCCAGCCGCGTCTGCCGGTCATCGTCCCCTGCCCTCCTGCCCGTGCAAGAAGTCCGAGGGCCCGGGCCCGCGCGGGCCCGGCTTCCCTCCCCTCCGCAGCAAGATGCGAACGGTCCAGGCGGCCGAGAACCCAGGTGCTCCATCCCTCCCGGCCCCCAGGGAGGTCAGGCAGGCAGTGGAGCACCGTGCCGCCCGCCCGGTGAGCGCGACTACTTCGCGGACTCGATGACGTAGATGAGCGTCACCTTCGCCTGCACCGTCTGCTCCTCCGGCTGGATGGGCGTCGTCGTCGCGCGGGCATCCGCCATCTCCGCCATCGCCAGCCGTGCCGGGTACAGCCTGGGGGGCTCCGTCACCGTGCTCGCGTCCAGCACCGCGCCCAGCTTCACGTTCAGCGCCGCCGCCAGCACCTCGGCGGACCTGCGCGCCCGCGCCACGGCCTGACGCAGCGCCTCGCCCTGCACCGCGTCCTCACGGCTCAGCCCGAAGCGCACCTGGTCCACCCGGTTCGCTCCCGCCGCGAGCGCCTGGTCCAGCAGGCTTCCCACCCGCGACAGCTCCGTCACGTGCACGCTGACCACGTTGCTCACGCGGTAGCCCTTCAGCTTCGGCTCCTGCTCGTTGGGCGCGGGCGGCGCGTACTCCGGGTACACCGAGTAGTTGCGCGTCTGGATTTCCCGCCGCGCAATCCCCGCGGACGTCAGCGCCGCAATCACCTTCTCCATCCGCTTCGCGTTCTGCTCGCCCGCCGCCTTCGCGTTCGGCGCCACCGTCTCCACCGCCAGGTCGATGAAGGCCTCGTCCGGCTGCGCCTTCACCTCGCCCGTGCCCTCCACTCGAATCGTCCGCACGGCGGTGTCCACCGGCGGGCGCGGCTGGGACACGGGCTCGGGCTGCGCGGAGGCCACCAGGCTGGTGAGCAGCAACGCGGTGAGGAACAGGGAACGGACAGGTCGGGCAGCAGGCATGGCGCTTCCTCGGGCGTGGGGGTCGTGATGCGACGTCCTCACCCCATGGGACGGCAGGACACCGCGCGGCATTCACTCCGCCACGGTGCCCCCTTCCACATGCCTGCCCCATGCGTGCGGCCACGCGCCGGAACCGCCGGCCCATGGCGCGCGTCTCAGCAATCCGCCCGGCTCCCGCTCACGGGCTCGCCGCGTCGCCGCCCGCCTCGTACGCCGGGCGAGGCTCCTGCTTCGGGCTCGGACCGAGCCCGGCCACCGAGCGCACCTTCGTGGTCGCCTTGCGGCGCGCGGCCCGCAGCGCGTCCCGGCCGATGTCCATCACCGCCGACACCGCGCCCGCCACCAGGTTGGCCGGCGGCGTGTCCGGCGCCAGCGGGTGCGGCCGCGTGGGCGCCGCCCTCTTCGCCATCTCCAGCACGTCCCCCATCGTCCGCAGCTCCTGCGGTCGGAAGGCCTTCTTCACGGCCGGGAAGAGCTCGCTCTCCTCCTCCACCACGTGCGCGCGCACGCTCTCCATCAGCACGTGCACCTTCGCGTCGAAGCGCTCCGCCTCGGGCGGCATCGCGTCCAGCTCCGCGAGCACCAGCTTCACCACGTGGTGCTGCTCCAGCGCGTTCAGCACGTCGCTCCCCAGCTCCTCCGCGCGCGCGCGCACCGCCGGGTAGAAGACCTGCTCCTCGATGGCGGCATGCACGGACAGCTCGTGCACCAGCTGGTCCACCAGCTTCCGCTTCAGCTTGTGGGCATTGGGGCCCGCCTTCTCGTACTTCCGGAAGAGCTGCTCCACCGTCTTGTGGTCCGCCTTCAGCAACGCGATGGCATCCATGGAAACCTCCTTGAAGTCGTGAGGCCGCGCATCCCCCCGCCGAGCGCAGGACTCCTGGCGCAGCGCGGCACGCCCAGGATGGTGGGGATGGCGCCTCCCGCATGCCGGGGTGGCTCGGGGATGGCCCGCTGCTCCGCATGCCCGGCAGGCGGCCGGGCGGCACCCTTCCGATCCACCCTCCTCCAAGACCGGCCCCGCGTGCCCCTCCGGGAGGCGCGGGTGTCACGCAGGCGTGCCGCGCTCCGCGCCGGGCTCCACGAGCAGCGGGGTCTTCAGCCCATTTCACGGGCCCTCAAGGAGTTGCAGCGCCTTGAAGCGGACGAACACCCTGTACCCTGGTGCAATCACCGCTCGGACGGCCGCTGACCAATGTCCGGGGCGCCCTGACCGGGTGGCGGCGTCCCGCCGGCGGCGAGCAAGGGGAAGGGGAGACACCGTGGCGAATGACACCCTGCGGGTGCGGGTCGCGAGCATCACTCGCGAGGCAGAGGACATCCTGTCGTACGAGCTGGTCTCCGAGGACGGAGGCGCGCTGCCCGGATTCGAGGCCGGTGCCCACCTTCAGGTCAGCGTGCCAGGGCCGGGCGACTTCGTGCGCTCGTACTCGCTCTGCAATGACCCGGACGAGACGCACCGCTACGTCATCGCCGTGCACCTGGATGGCAGGGGGCGCGGTGGCTCGCGCGCCATGCACGAGCGCGTCCACGTGGGCGACGTGCTCGAAGTGGGCGCGCCCAACAACAACTTCCCCCTGCTCTTCGCACGCAGCTACGTGCTGGTGGCGGGCGGCATCGGCATCACCCCGATGCTGGCCATGGTGCGGATGCTCGAGCGCACCGGGGCGAACTACACGCTGCACTACTGCTGTCGCACGCCCGAGCGCACCGCCTTCCGCGAGCTGCTCTCCACCGCGCCCTTCGCGGACCGCGTGCGCTTCTACTTCGACGGTGGAGACCCTTCGAAGGGCCTGGACGTGAAGGCGCTGCTGGCCACTCGCGGGCCGGGGGCGCGCCTGTACTGCTGCGGCCCCACGGGCCTGATGAAGGCCGTGCGCGACGCCGCCACGCACCACCGCTGGCCCTGGGAGAAGGTGCACTTCGAGTCCTTCACCGCCGAGGGCACCGGCGCCGCCACCGGCCAGGTGGACTCCGACTTCGAGGTGTCCATCCGCAGCACCGGCCAGGTGCTCCACGTGCCCGCCGGGCAGTCCGTGCTCAACGTGCTGCGCCGCAACGGGGTGCGCGTGGAGAGTGACTGCGAGGCCGGCTCGTGCGGCACGTGCCTCACCCGCGTCTGCGACGGCCAGCCCGAGCACCGCGACACGTTCTTCCAGCAGGAGCCCGCGGGCGACAAGCGCATGCTCGTCTGCGTGTCTCGCGCCCGCTCCAAGCGGCTGGTGCTGGACCTGTAGCCGCGGGCTACGCGGCCCGCTCGGAGGCCGCGCGACGGACGCGCGCGACCTCGGAGCGGATGAGCGTGCGCAGGGCCTCGGGGTCGAAGGGCTTCTCCACGCGAGGGTTCTCCACCCGCTCCAGGAACGTGCGCGCGGCCGGCGTGAAGGCCCCGCCGGTGATGAAGACCACCCGCTCGGCGACTCGCGGTGCCGACCGCTGCAGGGCCTCGAACAGGTCCATGCCCGTCATCTCCGGCATCATCAAGTCACAGAGCACGATGTCGTAGCGCAGCTCCGGCCCCGTCAGTTGCGCCAGGGCCTGCCTCGCGCTCACCAGCACCTCGACGTCGTTCTCTCGCGACAGCGTGCGGCGGATGGCTCCGCTCACCAGCGCATCGTCGTCCACCACCAGCACGCGGCCACGCGCCGGCTCGGGGCTGTCGCCGAGGGCCTGTCCCGCAGTGGACTCTGGCGGCGGCGTGTCCGTGCGGGACTCGCGGGGAGGCCCCTGCACGCCCGGAGCTTGCGCTCGCGCCACTTCGTGGAGGGCTCTCGCGGAGGGGGCGACCTCGGCCGCCGAGCCCGAAGTCCGCGGCGCGGTGGCTCCGGCATCCACGCTCGAGGGGGGAGGGCTGGGGGGAGTGGTGGCCACCGGCACGGCGGGCGGCGACATCGAATCACGTGCGGTGCCTCGCCCCGGCACGGTGGTGGATACGGACTGCGACTCGCGCGCGGTGCTCCAGCCCTGCATGGCGGGCACTGTCTGCGACTCGCGCGTGGGGCCCTGTACCTGCACCGGCTTGGGCTCCAGCGCGGGGCCCTGCACCTGCACCGGCTTCGGCTCCAGCGCGGGGCCCTGCACCTGCACCGCTGGCAGCACCCCTGATTCGCGGGTCCCGCGCGGCACCTGCGCCGCCGGCACCGCCGTGGACTCGGCGGGCGCTCGCCTGAGCGTCACGCGGAACACCGCGCCCCGGCCCGGCTCGCTCTCCACGGAGATGGTGCCGCCCATCGCAGACACGTACGCGTGGCACAGCGACAACCCCAGCCCCGTGCCCACCCCCGGCGGCTTCGTCGTGTAGAACGGGTCGAAGATGCGCCCGAGCGCCTCCGCGGCGATGCCGATGCCCGTGTCGCGCACCTCCGCAATCACCATCCCATTCGGCGCCAGCCGCGTGACGAGCCGGACCTCGTTCTCCTCCGCCCGCCCCTCCGGCAGCGCCTGCGCCGCATTGATGAGCAGGTTCAGGAACACCTGCGCCAGCCGCGCCTCGTTGCCCTCCACCTTCGGAACGTCGCCGTACTCCCGCACCAGCTTCGCGCGCGGGCGCAGCTCGGCCATCGCAATCTTCACCGCCGAGTCCAGCACCGCGTGCAGGTCCACCGGCCCCTGCTTCTCGTCGTCCGGCCGGGAGAAGGTCTTCAAGTCCCGGACGATTCGCCGCACCCGGTCCGCGCCGTGCAGCGCCTCGCGCAGCGCCTGGCTCACCTCGCGCAACCTCGGCCCCGCGCCCCGCGTCTCCCCCAGCTCTCGCGCGAGCGCCTCCGCCTCCTCGCTCGCGTGCTCCAGGTTCGACACGATGTACGCCAGCGGGTTGTTGATTTCGTGCCCCACTCCCGCCGCGAGCTGCCCCACCGCCGCCATCCTCCCCGCCTGGACGAGCTGCGCCTGCGTCTGCCGCAGCGTGCGCATGTGCGCCTCCAGCTCCTCGTTCGCCCGCGCCAGCGCCCGCGTGCGGTCCTGCACCCGCTCCGCCAGCCACCGCTCGCGCGCCTTCAACTGCCCCACGCGCAAGAGGTACACGCTCACGCCCAGCAGCCCCGTCCCCAACACGCACAGCAGCCAGAACCCCGTGCGCTGCCAGAGCCTCGGCTCCAGGACCACGTCCAGCACCACCGGCTCGGACCAGGCGCCGTCACGGCCCTCCGCCTGAACCTCGAAGTGGTAGCTCCCCGGACGCAGCCCCGTGTACGTGGCCATGCGGACTTCCGCGTTCACCCAGCCGTCGTCATGCCCCTTCAGCCGGTAGCGGAAGCGCAGCCGCGCCGCGTCCACCGGCGAGAAGGCGGTGAAGCGAATCTCCAGCCGCGAGCCTCCCGACGGCAGCTCCACCCGCCCCTCCACCGGCACCGGCTGGCCCTGCACCCGCACCTCTTCAATCCGCACCTCGGGCGGCTGACGGCTCGCGCGCACGCGCACCGGGTCCACGACAATCGCGCCACTCAGGTTGGCGAACCACAGCCGCCCGTCCTTCGTCCGCCAGCCGGACGGCTGCGTGTTGCCGTTGCACTCGGCGCTGCGCATGCCGTCACGCTGGTCGAAGTCCAGCGACACCACGCGCTGGCGCTTCTTGGCCGCCACCTCCTCCAGCTCACGCCGCGACACGCGGGACACGCCCTTGTTGCTGCTCATCCACAGGTGCCCGTCCCCGTCCGGAACCAGGCTGAACACCGCGTCGTCGTACAGCCCCTGCTGCACGGTGAAGCGCGCCCACTTCTCGTCGCGCCACCGCCCCAGCCCCGTCTCCGTGCCCACCCACAGCGTGCCGTCCTCGTCCGCCAGCAGCGCCAGCACCAGGTCTCCCGGCAGCCCGTCCTTCTGCGTGTACTGGCGGAAGCCCTTCTTGTCTCCCTCCCAGCGCATGAGCCCCCCCTCCGAGCCGAACCACACCTGCCCCTGCACGTCCTCGGTGATGACGATGACCGGGTGGGTGACGCCCTGCTTCGCGGTGTACGGCGTGGCGTTGCCCTCGTGGATGCGCACCAGCCCCGACTGCGTCCCCACCCAGGTGTCGCCCCGCGAGTCCACCAGGATGGCCGTCACCACTTCCTGGGGCCCGCCCTGCTCGCGCGGCAGCTTCGTGAAGCGCTTGCCGTCATACCGGTACAGGCCCCCGACGGTGCCCACCCACAGCGTGCCGTCCGCGGCCTCGTGCAACGCGGGGATGACCTTCTCCGCCAGCCCCTCCTCCGCGCCCACGTGGCGGAGGACGCCGTTCTCCAGGCGGTACAGCCCGGCGCCCACGGTGCCAATCCACATCGTCCCGCGCCGGTCCTCCAGCACGGCGCTGACCGTCCCCTCCGGGTCCAACCCCTCCGGCAGCCCGTAGGTGGAGAACGAGCCGTCACGCAGGCGGAACAGCCCCGAATACGTGCCCACCCACAGGTGCCCGTCCCGGTCCTCCAGCAGGGACAGCACCTCGGCCTCCACCAGCCCGGTGCCGGGCACCGGCTCGCTGAAGCCGTCCGCGGAGTGACGTACCAGGCCACCGCGGCGCGTGCCCACCCAGAGCGTGCCGCGCGTGTCCGTGAACAGCGCGGTGACGGAGGTCGCCGGCAGTCCGTCGTCCGTCGTGAAGCGCCGGGCCACCGTCCCGTTCCACGAGACGAGCCCCGAAATCGTGCCCACCCACAGCACGCCCGACGAGTCCCGGCTCAGCGCCTGGATTTCCTGACGCGGCTTCGGCCCCGGAATGGCGAAGGTGCCGTGCTCCACCTCGCCGCCCACCACCCGCGCCAGCCCCTCCGCCGTGCCCACCCACACCGAGCCGCCCTCGCCCTGCGTCAGCGCGGTGACGTTCGAGTTCGGCAGGCCCTGCTCCACGGTGTACTGGCGCGCCGCCCCGTCTCCCAGCGGCACCTGCCACAGGCCCACGGACGTGCCCACCCACAGCACGCCCTCGCCCACCAGCAGCTCCTCCACCTTCACGCCGTCCAGCGGCGCGGCCGCGCCCGGAGCGCGCTCGAAGCGGCCGTCGCGGTACGCCACCAGGCCCTGCTCGGTGCCCACCCAGAGCGTGCCCGACGCGTCCTCCGCGAGCGCCTTGATGGTGTGATTGCGCAGCTCCTCCGTGTTGCGCTTGTCGAAGACGACGAAGCGCGCCCCGTCGAAGCGCACCAGCCCTTCCCACGTGCCCAGCCACAGGTAGCCGTCGCGCGTCTGCGCCAGCGACAGCAGGCTGTTCTGCGGCAGCCCGTCGTCGCTGCGCCACGAGTCCTGGCTGAACTGCGAGACGCGGCGCTCCGGGTCCAGGGCCATGCCCGGCCTCGCGAGGAGGAGCCCCGCGAGGAAGAAGAGCCCGATGAGCCCACGCCACCCGGCGTGGGGTCTGTACCCCGGAATGCACATGAGGCCCCTAGTGTCCGGCAGAACCGGTCGGGAGGCCAAACGCGGTACGTCTCACCCCAGGTGGAACGTTGAGTGGTGCAGCCTTGGCGGCAGCGGCGGGGGCGCGACCTCCATCCCCTGTACAGCCCCCCACCGCCCCCGCCGCTGCCGCCCCGCCCGCCACCGCCCACCACTCAGGGGGCCTTCCCGGCTTCCAGCTGGCCAGGAGCCCGCGCCTGCCGGCACGAAGCCCCGGTGGTGGTGGAGGCTTCGCCGCATCGCGCTGGACTCAAGATGAGAGCCGTTCCCCTCTGACGCCACTGCGAGAAGGCGACACGAGGCACGTCCTCCGGTCGAACCAGACGACACACCGGGCGCCTCCCGCCTCGGCTGCCTCCGCTCGCGGCCGGGAGACCTTCATCCGGGGAGGGTGGGGAAGGTGGACACGCGGCGGCGGGCCGGCATCGTCCGGGAGTCGCGGGCACCCCGCCCCCGGGGCTTCAGGCTTCAGCGCGGCTCGCGCCCGGGGCGCCTCCCCGATGAGACACGGCGGCACGCGCGAGGTGTTCCCCGTCTGTCACGGCGGAATGTCCGTGCGGCCCGGCGTCTCGGGCCGGTCTATGCTTCCCCTTCCCGAAAAGAGGGTGGATGAGCGACGGGGCGTTGTTCTCGACGGACTCGGTGAGACCCGAGTCCCGGTACCAGTGGCACCTCTGGCTGGCGGACCTGCTGGACCTGGCGACGGCGGCGCTGGTCGGCTGGGCCGCGCTGCGCCTGCTGGAGGTGGAGCGCACAGCGGGGACGCTGCTGCTCGCCATGGCGCTGGCGTGGCTCGTCGCGTCCGCGGTGGGTGGGCTCACCGGCCGGACGCTGTGGCGTCAGGTGGCCGGCGTGCGACTGGTGCGGGGAGAGGCGGCGCCGGGCCTGCCGCTCGGGCTGGCGCGGGCCGCCACCGCGCCCGTGGAGTTGCTGCTGACGGGCGTGCTGCACCGGCGTCCGCTGGACGCGAAGCTGGGCCTGCACGCCCAGCCGGTGGCGCCGGGCGCGGGCCCACGGCTGAAGGGCGTGGCCGTGCAATTGCCGTGGCTGGGGGTGCTGGCCGGCGCGGTGTGGCTGCTCATCACGCCGACGAAGGCGGAGGCGCTGAAGTACCTGGGGAAGACGCTGACCGGCTGGCACTGCTGCCACGGCACGCGGGATGCGACGTGGGAGTGCCGGCGCTCGCTGGACCGGCTGGTGCGCAACGCGCGCGGCGGTGACGCGGAGGCGAAGGCGCTGGTGGCCGACTGTCCCGTGGCCGTGGACCGGCTGAACGAGTGAGGGGCACGGGGCCGGCCTGCTCCGCTGGAGCCTGGCTACCTCACCAGCTTCTTCTCCACGGTGTATTCACCTTCGTTGCAGAAGATGCCCAGCTTGCTGGAGCCCAGGTCGAATTTCGCTTCCTGGTTGGGCCTGAATAGCCTCTCGGGAACCGCCCGCTCCTCGTTTGCCGCGATCTTGCCCACCGAGGCCACTCTGCGCACGGGCATCACCACCGAGCACCCGGTCCATGGAGTGGTGCCCTGGTTACGGACCTTGATGGCCACTTTGGCAACCTGCTCGAACACGCTCGGCAGCGACATGTCCGCATAGAGGGCCTCCCTCACGGGCTTCACGGGCTCCTCGGCGGTGTCCGGCTCCTCGGTGTCGGTGTCCCCCTCGGCCTTGTCGGGAGCGGGGGCCGAGCCCTCGGGCACGGCCACGTAGATGTCTCCAGCGGAGGCGAGGTCCGCTGGCTCCAGCACGAGGTATGTCTTGCGAAGCTTCTTCAACCCCTTGAGCCCCCTGGCGGGCTTCTGCACGGTGGCGGACCCCACCACGGGCCGCTGGCCGTTCTTCGCCGGCCCCACCACCATCACCTGCGCACCCGGGACGAGCCCCGCGGCCAAGCCTCGCTCGACGTAGTGGTTCTCCCCCTCCTCGACCACCTTGAGCACCAGGGAGGGAGAGACGTACCGGACCGTCGGCGCGGCGGGTGCCGGCGTGGCTGGCTTCTTCTTCACCGGGGTCTTCGCCGTCGTCGTGGGCGCCGGGTGCGCCACGGGCTCCACCGGCTCCGTCTTGCCCGGCGTCACGCTGCCAGCGGCGACGCTCGCCGAGGACGGCACGGCCGCTGCCGCCGGAGCGCCCTGTCCCGTGGCGGCCACCACGGCCCCGGCGTCCGCGGTCCCAGCGGTCGGAGTCCCGGCAGCGGCGGTCCCCGTATTGGGGGCCGTGCCCGAAGTCCCCGCGGCCACCGTGCCCGAGGTGCCAGTCGTCGCCTCGGGTCCCTTCGCGCTCGCGCTGTTCGCCGTGGGGGCTGGCGTGTCCTTCACCGGAGTGGCCGGGGCCTGCGCCACCGGAGCCCCCGTCCGGCCGATGAACAGCGCGGTGCTGGCGGCGGTGGCAATCACCAGCAGCACGGCGATGGCGGCGTAGAGCCCCGTCGGGCGCCTGCGGGCCGCACGCTCCTCCAGCGCCTCCTCGGCGGCGGCCGCGTCCACCTCCACCGCGGGCACCGGGCGCGACGGCTTGCGCACGCCCTGGCTTCCACTCGGCGCACGCGCGGGAGCCGGCGCGGCGCCAGAGGGCTGGCGCACCGTGGTGGCGCCCAGGTCCGCGTCGTCACCGTCCGCATACACGGCGTCGGGCCGGGCCATGCCTCCCGACTGGCGCGCGAGCTGGCTGTCGCTGCCGCTGCGCACCATCGTGGACCCGTAGCCGGAGACATCCTCCTCCGCCGCCGGCGGCTGCGGGCCGGTGCCGAACACGCCCGTGCCCGTGCTCGGCGCGGGGGTGCGGTGGTGGCCTGAAGACGAGCTGACCTTGGAGATGAGCTTGCGCTGCGAGGCGAAGGCCTCCGGGCACAGCGCGCGGACGAACTGGCCCACTTCCTCGGCGCCCACCGCCGCGCCCGTGCGGACCAATTCCCCGTTGAGCGCGCGGGCCCACTCATCCGAGCGCCCGTAGCGCGCGTCCGGTTTCGCCTCCAGCGCGCGCCGCACGACGGCGTCCAGCGCGGCGTCCACGTCCGGCCGGGCCTCGGTCAGCGAGGGCACCACCGGCTGCGACATGGCCGCCATCATCTCCCCCACCGTCCCGTGGGGAATCAGCGAGCGGCCCGCGAGCATCTCCCACACCACCACGCCGGCCGAGTAGATGTCGCTGCGGTGGTCCAGGGCCTCGGCGCGCACCTGCTCCGGGGACATGTACCCCAGCTTCCCCATCACCGTGGCCGGCAGCGTGTACTTGCTGCGCGCCGCGGACTTGGCGAGGCCGAAGTCGATGACCTTCACCTCGCCCTCGTACGACACCATGACGTTGTGCGGGGACACGTCGCGGTGGACGATGCCCAGCGGCGTGCCGTCCGGCCCCGCCTTGCGGTGCGCGTAGCCCAGGCCCTCCGCCATGCGCTGGCCGAGGAAGAGCGCCACCGGCACCGGCACCTGGACGTTCTGCGCCCGCGCTTGCTCCAGCAGGTACGCCAGGTCCACGCCGGCCACGTACTCCAGCGCCATGAAGTAGGTGCCGTCCGCCTCGCCCATGTCGTACACCTGGGCAATCGACGAGTGGACGAGGTGCACCAGCACCTTGGCCTCGTGGTGGAAGCGGTCCAGGAACTGCCGGTCCTTCAGCAGCGCCGGGAGAATCGTCTTGACGATGCACGGCTTCTCGAAGCCGGCCGCGCCGCTGATCTTCGCCAGGAAGACTTCGCCCATGCCGCCCTGGCCCAGGGGGTGGACGAGCTCGTAACGCCCGAGGAAGCGTGGGGACTCTGTAGGTGCGGTGCTCATGGCTTCTCCCGGCAGCGAAGCACCCGCCACTGGACGAATCAAGCAGGCGGGGGACTTCCAGTGGTTTTGGACACCGCTGGCGCCCTGAACGGAAAGCCCCTCCCCCGGGGAGGTGTCAGACCCATCCGTCAAGACTGTCCGTGAAACCGCCAATACGTCCACGGCTCCGCGTCGTTGAGACTTTTCACGAGTGAGTCCGGGGCCCACCCGTCGGTCGGGGTGGGCGGCCGGAGCGCGGAGCCGTAACCGCGGTTCCAGGGGCGTCGCAGGGTCCGGCACAGCGGTTCCGGCCCCCAACAGACGGGATGTGAACCTCCACACCTCCCGTTGCCCCGGCCTCCCGCAACCGTTGCGGAGGCGCGAGGGGATGCACTCCCTGGAGGCATGCCCGATCAGCGGACCGGAGGCATCCGGCCCGCTGCGTGTGGGTGTCTCGCCGGGTGGCGGTGACGGAAGGAGTGGCTCATGAAGCGCTGGGGACTCGTCGGGCTTGTGGCGATGGTGGCATGCGCGCCGGAGAACACTTCGTACAAGGACGCCCAGGGCGGGGTGTGCCCGAATATCTCGGCGGGCGCGCTGGAAGTGGCACCGCCGGGTCAGACTGGCGCCCCGGCCACGCCCGGGGATGACGGCCGCAAGTCGTACATCGTCCGCTTCCGGGACGGCGGCGTATCGGCCGCCGCCCAGGTGCACCAGTTGGGCTTGGGCGGCCGGGTGACGTCCACGTACCGCAGCGTGCCCGCCGTGGCCGCACGCCTGTCGGAGCAGGAGCGCGACGCGCTGGCGAGGGACGCGCAAGTGGAGAGCATCGAGCCGGACCAGGTCTGGCACTCGCTGGGGCCGGCCACCATGCCGGCGCGGACCCTCGCCTCCTCGGTGGTGAAGGGCAGCATCTCCAGCGAGTACACCGCGGGGCTGCTCCGGGTGCAGGCGAACCAGGTATGGGACCTGGACGGAGACGAACAGCCGGACCCGGGGCGCCCCACGGGCCGGGGCGTGCGGGTGTGCATCATCGACAGCGGGCTGGACCTGGAGCACCCGGAGCTGCGGGGCGCGGTGGTGGCGGGACACGACTTCCTGGACGGTGACGACGAGCCCTGGGACGGGAGTCTCAAGGCGTGGGGCACCGGCCATGGCACGCACGTGGCGGGCATCATCGCCGCGCGGGCGGGCGGAGGCGCCGAGGCCGGCATCGAGCTGCCGCGGGGCCGCGGCCTCATCGGCGTGGCGCCGGAGGTGGAGCTGGTCATCGCCCGGGTGCTGGACGTCTACGGCAGCACGCAGATGAGCTATGTGCTGGCGGCGCTGGAGTACTGCTCGAGCCAGGGGGCGAAGGTGGCCTCGCTGTCACTGGGCGGCGGCTTCGCCTCGCGCACCACGCTGCAGGCCTTCAAGGCGGCGTACACCGGCGGGATGCTGGTGGTGGCCGCGTCCGGCAACGACGGCAGCCAGGTGGTGTCCTACCCCGCGTCGGACCCGTCCGTGCTGGCGGTGGGCGCGGTGGACGCGCAGGACCGGCGGGCGCGGTTCTCCGCCGGCGGCGGCGACCTGGACCTGGTGGCACCGGGCGTGGACGTGCTGTCCACCTTCCCCCGCGGCTGGGGCACCCTATCCAAAATGGAGGCGGACGGCACGGACATGCTGTCTCGCGCGCTGCTGTACGCGCCCCCGGGCGAGTACAACCAGAAGCTGGTGGACTGCGGCGCGGCGGAGACGATGGACTCGTGCGCGGGCAGCGTGTGCAGCGGCTTCATCGCCTACGTGCGCCCCGGCCGCGTCTCCGCGGCGCAGGCCATGGTCAACGTGATGAGGCAGGGCGCGAGGGCCGTCATCTTCTCCACCGATGACGTGGAGGATGGCGCGCAGATTCTCTCGCTGCCCCAGGGCGGCACGTGGGTGCCGGCGGTCACCATCAACAGCGGGGGCAGCACCATGCTGGACCAGCGGTTCGACTACCCCGTGCGCATCGACGTGAACCGGGCGGACTACACGTACATGTCCGGGACGTCCATGGCCGCGCCGCACGTGAGCGGCATCGCCGCGCTGCTCTTCAGCGCCCACCCGACCGCCACGCCGGAGCAGGTCAAGAATGCCCTGCTGGATACCGCGGAGGACCTGGGCACCAAGGACCGCGACACGGACTACGGCGAGGGACTGGTGCAGGCGAAGGCCGCGCTGGACTCGATGTCGCAGCTGCCGTGAGCCGGGCGCTCCGGCCGCCCTCGGGATGAGGCCTTCCCGCCCCGCGGGGTGGGAAGGCCGGGCGCATGGAGTGCCCGAGGGGCCGCCCCGCCCCGCGGGGAGGGAAGGACGGGCGCATCCCCCGGCGCCGGGACGTTGCCGGGACTACCCACGCGGAGCACGTTGCCTTTCGGACGAAGGAAAAAGGAGTCCGAGCGATGAAGGCATTCGTGCTGAGCGGGTTGTGCGCGGCGGCGCTCTGGGGTGGCGCGGCGCGAGCCCAGGAGGATTACCGGCCGTCCGCGCAGAGCGTCGAGCTGGAGACCGTGCAGGTGGACACCCGGACGAACCGGGCCGACACCGGCATCTACGCCATGCTGGGCGGTGGCGCGGAGGGCTACACCGGGCAGCTGGCACCGACCATCAACCCCGGCCTGTCCTATGGCGCCACGCTGGGCTACCGCCCCTCGCCCTATTTCGGAGTCGAGCTGGGCTACAGCGGCGGCGTGAGCGACGTCGACTTCAACCGGGCCGACGGCGGCGGCATCGCCAACGGCCCGGACCTCGTCCGCAATGGCGGCCAGGCCCTCCTCGTGGGCAACATGACGGACACGAAGCTGCAGCCGTACGTGGTGAGCGGCGTCGGAGTGGAGACCTACAACGTCCGCAGCGACAGGAGGGGCGAGGCGCTCGGCTTCAACGACGACACCAGCGGCTACGTCCCGGCGGGCCTCGGGCTGCGCTACCAGCTGGGCGGCCTCATCACCGCCGACGCGCGCGTCGCCTACAACATCCTGTTCGACCAGGACTTCGCCCCCAGCACCCTGCAACCGGGCGTGGGGGACGGCCGCTACTCGGCGACGCTGTCGGTGGGAGGGACCTACTGAGCGCCCGCCTGCACGGGGGCCGCGGGTGACGGTGGGCGTCCGGACTCGAGCATGCTCCGGGCGCCCGCGCCTGCTTCCGGGGGGCCGTACTCCGGGGAGGGCCGGGCGGGAGGACACCGGCCCTCCCGCCCCGACGGGCACGGGACGGCTCAGGCCGGGCGGTCAATCTGCAGGCGCGCGGCAGCCCACGTGCCCTGGAGCCACTTGGGGAGCTGGCCCTCTATCTTCCGGGCCTCGGCCTCGACAATCTGCGTGTGCAGCGCGGCGAACACGCCGTGGAGCACGAGGCGCACGTTCTCCGGCTCGGCGTTCAGGTGGTTGGCCACCATGAGGTAGAAGTCGTCGCGGTCCAGGTTGGCGGGCTCCTCGCCGCGGTGCCGGTGGCAGGCGCCCATCATCTCCCGGACGTCCGGCGAGAGCTGCTCGCGCAGCTGCCGCACCAGGCCTCCAGGCAGCCGCTCCGACAGCGCACAGAACACCGCCTCCGCGGCGCGCTCCGCCTCGTAGTCCGGAATCTGCGCCGACACCTTGTCGAGGAAGGACTTCCGGTCCGTCCCCACCCCCAGCCCCGACCACGACTGCGTCTGATCCTGCTTCTGCATCGACATGCGCGTCTCCTCTCCTGGCCTTCACCGTGGGGGCGGCGGCAGCGGCTGGCAGCAGGCGGAGGGCCATCGTCCCGGCCGTTTGCTCCGCGTCACCGGAGCGTCACGGAGCGTCACCGGAGCGCCACCGGAGCCTCGTCGGGGGGAGCAAGCGGCCTCCCGGCTTCGCGAAAGTGGGACGCGTGTGTCCATTCCCGGGACGTCCCGCACCGTGTCATGTCTGTCTTTGATTGGACCAATGAAGCCGGCTGATTCTCCGATACAGCGCGTGTTCACCGGGGCGACACAGCGTCCGGAACCGGGCGGAATTCCTGGAGAATTCCAGAAACCCCGTACCGGTGGGGTGGCACAAAAGCAGTGGAATGAATTCCCTACGCAATTGTATGGGTGGCCGCGCCGTAGGTCGCCTGTACCGCGGCCGAGCCGCCTTCTCGTTACCCCACGAAGTGAGGATTCATGTATCGGATTGCCATTGCCGCCCTCGTCCTTGCCGCCACCGGTTGCGCCACCATGGGTGGCGGAGGCAGCCGCGAGGGCAACGCCACCGTCGCGGGCGTGGTGAGCCTGCCGCAGAGCGGGATGAAGACCGACGGCGCGTGCGACCAGCTGAAGGTGGTGGTGTCGTCGCCGGCCACGCCGGCGGACGCGCTGGGCCGGGCGATGGTGAAGCCCAGCCGCAATGGTCGCTGCTCGTTCACGGTGTCGAGCCTGCCCAGCGAGATGGACCTGCAGGTAGGTCTGGCGGCGGACTCGGGCCTGAAGTGTGAGAGCGGGGCCGCGCCGACGATTACGCCCGCCCCGTCGGCGGTGAAGCTGAAGGACTACGGCACCTCGAACCGGGACTTCACGCTGAGCTGCGGCGCCTGATGACGCCGGGTCCGCGTCCCCTCTCCCGTCGGGGGGGACGCGGGGATTGATTCGCGCGGGAGGGAACGCGAAGCTGCCGGTTCGAAGTCCAGGGGTGGCTCGAGGTACCGCGAGGGCCGGGGCCGCCATGGACGTGAAGAAGGACGACCCGGTGAAGACCCCGTACCGATTGCGCACCGCCGCGCTCGCCCTGGCCCTGGGCGGGCTGGGGCTGGCTTGTGACTCCGAGGAGGCGTTTCCCAACGTCGACGAGCTGGACCAGCTCCGCAGCCTCCACACCCAGGCCCGGCAGCCCCCGAAGGACGTCACCAACCGGGTGGACGGCGTCGCGCGGGCGGAGCGGCTGGGAGACCTGCTCTTCCACGACCCGAAGCTGTCGCGCTGCGGGACGGTGTCGTGCCAGAGCTGCCACGGCGGCGACGGGCGCACGGTGGACACGGCGACGGCGGAGGGCTGCGGCGGCAAGCGCACGGTGCGCAACCCGCCCACGGTGCTGAACGTGGCCTACAGCCGCTGGTTCATGTGGGACGGGCGCGCGGACCGGCTCTGGAGCCAGGCGGTGCTGCCGCTGACGAACCCGGACGAGATGAACTCGGACGCGACGGTGGTGGGCGCGCGGCTGGCGGCGGAGGAGTACCGGGGTGAGTACCAGGCCCTCTTCGGGAGGTTTCCGGAGGACGAGACGGGCCCGACGCTGCTGGCCAACGTGGGCAAGGTGCTGGCGGCGTACGAGCGGACGCTGGTGCGCACCGACGCGCCCTTCGACGAGGACGTGAAGCGCTTCATCGCCGCGGCGGAAGCCGGGACGGCGGAGAACGACCCGGTGTACCTCGGGCTGAAGACCTTCGTGCGCAAGGGCCAGTGCGTGGTGTGCCACAAGAGCCCGTCGCTGAGTGACGACCTGTTCCACAACATCGGCGTGGAGGACTCGGGGAGCGGCGCGGGTGGACAGTGGGCGGCGCTGGAGCCGCTGCTGGACTGGGAGTTCAACGCCGCGAGCGCCTTCAGCGACGCGCCGGCGGGCACGGACGCCGTGCGGCTGAAGACGCTGCGGGCGGAGGCGAACCAGCAGGAGATGGAGGGGGCGTTCCGCACGCCGTCGCTGCGCAACGTGGCGCTGACGGCGCCGTACATGCACACCGGAGCTCAGGCCACCCTGGAGGACGTCGTCGACTTCTACAACGAGGGCGGTGACCCGGCGGGCTCCTTCACGGGGCGCAGGACGGACACCATCGTGAAGCTGGACCTGACCGACGCGGAGAAGCAGGCGCTGGTGGCGCTGCTGAAGTCGATGACCGGCGCGGCGCGCTGACGACGGCTCCGGGGCTCCCGCCGGGTGGGAGCCCCGCGACGTCCGCTCAGCGCACCAGGTGGAAGGCCGTCTGGCGCTGCCAGCCCCAGTGCACCTTCCCCTGGGCGTCGATGGTGATGTCCTCCTCCTGCGCGGAGCGCACGCGCTGCCCGTTCCACTCGGGCACGGCGCTCGTCGCCTGGAGCTCGATGGAGAACCACTGGTTGGCGATGACCTTGTGGTCGCCGTTGCCGGGCACGCCCTCCTGACGGTCCCACAGGCCGACGAAGGGCCCCGCGCCGTGGCCATGCAGGCCGATGGGGTGCGAGTAGATGGTGCCGTCGAGGCCCTCGCCCTTCATCCGCTCGCGCGCGACGCGGAGGATTTCATTGCCGGTGCGGCCGGGGCGCAGCTCCTCGAAGACGATGTCCTGGAGGCGGTTGGACGCCTTGAGCGCGGCCTTGAGGCCCTCGGGGGCGTCCGTCTCCCCTTCGCGCAGCACGTAGCCCATGTGCTGCGTGTCCGTATTCAGCCGCAGCGCGGTGATGCCGAAGTCGCAGTGGAGCACGTCGCCGCGCTGGATGACGGGGTCCTCGCCGAGCTCCGCCTCGGTGGCGCCCTGGCGCTGCACGTCCACGGAGGGGTGGAACCAGGTGTCCAGGCCCAGGTCGGTGAGCCGCTGCCGCATCCACCACTCCACGTCGTGCGCGCGGGTGGTGCCGGGGGTGATGACGTCGCTGGAGAAGGCGCGCTCGATGATGTTCCACGCGAGCTTCGTCATGTCCTCGTAGAAGCGGGCCTCGTCGGCGGAGCGCCAGGCGATGAGGTCCACGGCGAGCCCTTCCGCGGGCTTGAAGCGCTTGACCCAATCGGGGCCGAGGGCCTCGGCCATGCCCTCGTATTCGCCGTGGGTGAGGCCGTCGGCGAAGGCGAACGTCCGGGACACGTTGATGCCGATGACCTTCGGGTTGCGCTCCTGGAGGACCTGCTTGAGGACCTGCCACTGCTCGGGGCCCCACAGCTCGGCCTCGCGGCTGACGCCGCCGCCGTCCACCTGACGCTGGGCGCGGCGCGGGGTGAAGACGCCGCCCTGCGAGCCGCCGCCGAGGGCCAGCCGCTCCACGCCCTTCTCCGGGCCGCGGTCGTGGAAGACGTAGATGGTGCGGCGGCGGGCGGCGAAGGTGGTGGGGGCGGACAGCGCGGTGAAGACGGGGTCCTCGTTGTACTCGCGCATGGGAACGACCCACAGCTCGATGCCGTACTGGCGCATGAGCTGGGGGAGGGCCTTCTCCATGCGCTCGTTGAGCCAGGCCTGCTGACGCTGGGCCTGCTCGCGCAGGGTGCCGAAGGGGCGCTCCGGCGCGGGGGCGCGGGTGGCGGCGACGGCCAGCGGCTCCCCCGGCGATGCGGCGGGGGCGGTGGCACAGGCGGTGGACAGGAGCAGCGGAGCAACGAGCAGGGTCCGGGTGCGCATGGGCGCGCAGTCTGTCACGGGCCGGGGCGCGGTGCCGCTGTGACGCACGGGACGTGAAAGTCAGGGAACGGCAGGGGGCTTCGCGCGCGGGCTCACCTTGCGCATGTCGCGGAACCCATCGTCCACGATTCGCATCGCGTTCCTCAGTGCATCGACGGGGCCGACACCCACGACCGAGTAGAAGTCGGGATGCTGCGGGTGCTCGATGAGCAGCGGGCAATACCAATCCCCGTTCGGGTCTCCCGGAATCGGGACGGGCCGGCCGACGGTGATGCGGACGAAGCGCTTCTGCCCTTCATCCGTTTCGAAGGACCAGTAGTCGTCGGCAATCGGGTCATCAATGGAGGTGAGCTGCGGCAGCCATCCAGCCATGAGGCTCCTCTCACTCGGTCCGCTCGGGACACCGGGCCGAATCGTCCATACACACATGCACGCGGTAGCACATGTTCTTGCACGCGACCTTCGTGCCGGAAACAGCACCCCAACACAGCTCACGCTGCCAGGCCTCCGACAGTCCCCGACAGAAGCTCTCGAGCACCGCGCCTCCGGCATCACAAGCCTTGAGGCACGTGTCCAGGTTGAAGGCCCCAGGCTTCACGGAAGCAGCGGCCGGAGGCGGACATCCCTCTGGATTCAGCGCACAGAAGCTCCCGGGTCCACGCGGATGATCCGCTCGAAGCATGGAGCGGGAGCCAACAGGGTGCGCTCCACAGGAAAGCAGGATGACTGCCCCACCTGCCACTCCGAGCAACAGCCCGACTCGTCGAAGCCAGAGCTTCATATCCATCGTGCCTCCGACGAGGACCGTTGCTGCCGGACACGATAGTGACTTCTCTTCCGCAGCCAGGAGCGCGCCGAGCTACCGCGCGTCAGGAAACGGACACGGACCTCAAGGAGCCCCCGCGCACGCCGAGTCATCCACGCCGCACACCGCGCTCACCCGCGCAGCATCCGGAGCCCGCTGGCACTCGCTCGCCAGCGCCGACTCCAGCTCCTCGGTGCGGATGCGCATGCACTGCACGCAGCCCGACTTCGCTCCCGAGACACCACCGTTCAGCTCCGGCTCCACCGCCGCATACGCCGCGAGCACCTCCGCCACGCACTGCTCATAAGGCCCCGTGCTCCCGTCACACCGCTCCGCGTACGTGCACATCGCCGCAGCCGTGCGCTCCGCCAGCTCGGTGTAACTGAGTTGCGGCTCCTCCGAGCCTCCGCAGCCCGCGAGCAGCACGCCCACCACCAGGAATCGCCTCATGCCCGCATCTCACCCGGGCGCGGCGCCGCCGTCATCCACGGCGCCGCATGCCCGCCCGCTCACGGCACGCCCGACCCCTCCGCGCGGCACTCCCCCGCCCCGCAGACCTCCGCGCCGCACGGCCCGCAGTCGAGCGTCCCACCACAGCCATCCGCCACCGGCCCGCACATCCCCTCGCGCGCCGAGCACACCGTCGGCACGCATCCGCCCGGCACGTACCGCTCGCTCACGGACAGCATCCCCTCCACCTCGTTTCCACCGCCCATCACCAGCACCGCGCCGTCCGGCAGCACCACCGCGGCCAGCTTCCCGCGCGGCTCCACCAGCGCCGGCACCGACGCCCACGTCCCCGTCGCTGGCTCGAAGCGCTCCACCGACGCGAGTGCCCCCGTCGTGTAGTGCTCGCCACCCAGCACCCATACCGCGCCGTCCGCCGTCACCACCGCCGCGTGGTGCTCGCGAGGCACCGCCGGCGCCGCCACCAGCGTCCACTCGCCCGTGTCCGGCGCGTACACCTCCGCCGTGCCCGCCGCGCGCGCCGTCGTGCCGCCCACCACCAGCACGCGCCCGTCCGGCAGCAGCGTCACCGTGTGCGCCAACCGGTGCGTCCCCGCCGCGCCACCCGCCGGCCCCGCCTTCTCCCAGTGGCCCGTCGCCGCGTCGTACAGCTCCGCCTGCAGGCCGCTCGCGAAGAGCGCCTTGCCGTTGGCCAGCAGCACCGCCGTCCGCGCACCGCCGCGCGCGAAGCCGGACGCCTCCGCCGCGCTCCACGTGCCCGTCACCGCGTCGTACAGCTCCGCCGAGCGCAGCGGCCGCCGGTCCACGTCCGTGCCTCCCGCAACCAGCACGCGCCCGTCCGGCAGCAGCACCATCGCCGGGTCATTGCGCGCCTCGGCCATCGATGCCGTGTCCGTCCACGCGCCCGTGGCCGGGTCGTACACCTCGGCGCTCGCGAGCGCGCCCATCGCCGCGCCGTGCGTGCCGCCCACCGCCAGCACGCGCCCGTCCGCCAGCCGCACCGCCGCGTGGTTGCGCCGCGCCGTGCGCAGGGAACCCGTCACGTGCCACAGGCCCGACCCCGGCTCGAACACCTCGCAGCTCGCGAGCGTGCGATTGCCGTCATGCCCTCCCACGGCCAGTACCCGCCCATCCGCCAGCGAGACGAACGGCAGCAGCTTGCGCGGCGTGGCCAACGCCAGCGGCCGCGCGGCCGCGTCCACGTGCCCCTCTTCGGCACGTGGATCAGAGCTGCACGAGAACACCAGCGCGAAGAGCGCCGCGGTAACGCAGGATGTCGAGAACCGTCGCATGAGCCCACCCGGATGGCTGGTCGAAGAGGACTCGTTTAGCCTGACGGTCTGACATTTCTGGGCTATCCCACCTGAGTGATTCCCGACGCTTACACCGCCCCGCGGGTCGGAATTCCAGCAAAGCGGGTTCGTGACGGGGGCCTGGGCCAGGGGCGCTGGCGCAGCGCATCAGTCAGTGCCGGACGGGCTCCACCTCCATGTCGGAGGCGGCATTCACGGGCTCGGCGTCCATGCCCTGGCAGTGGCGGGGTGGCAGGGCACTGCCGTCGTCGTCCTCCTCGAGCGTGAGCAGCGGGTGGTCCGCGTTCGCCAGGTACACGTCCTGGTCGCGGATGAAGTCCACGTCGCCGTACTCCACCAGGTAGTCGCGCCGCGGAATGGGCACGAGCCCCTGCTCCAGCTCGAAGTGGATGTCTCCTATCGCGGCCACACGCCCCACGACGCGCCCGTCCGCGGTCCGCACCGTCATCCCCTCGCGCACATCCCCGACCTGAACCATCTGGGCCTCCTCGTGCTCGTGGCACCCGGACCCTCCGGGCCCTCATGAGAAGAACAGTGAGGGCTCGCGCGGCGGGCGGCACCGTCGGGGGAGACGGCCGGAGGAGCGCTCCACTGCTCCAACGAGGAAGCGGAGAGGGATGCGGCGTCAGGCAGACGGGCAACGTGGGCCCCGTGCGGGCACGCGGGGCCGGCACTCGCGTCGGTGCCTAACGTTCGCCGCAGGAGGTGCTTCATGCTGTTGGAACTGTCCGCGGTAGAGGCGCGCGAGCTGAAGCAGGCGCTGGACTCGGCGCTGCGCGTGCTCCTGGACGAGATTGCCCATGCCGACCAGCGCGCGTATCGCGACATGCTGCGAGAGCGGTACGACCGGATGGAACAGCTCACACGGCGTCTGGAGATGACGCTCGAAGGGAATCAGGTCTACGCCTGAGTCCGGCGCAGCGGCTCGCATGATTCCGGACTCCATCATCGAGTATCTCCAGCGCCACCGCGTCCCCTTCGAGCGGCGGTCGCACTTCCGGGCCCTCCGCGCGCAGTCACTCGCGGCGTCGCTGCACGTCACGGGCTTCCAGGTGGCGAAGACGGTCATCATCCACGCGTCGGACCGGCTGTGGCTCTGTGTGGTGAGCGCGCCGGACACCGTGGACCTGGGCCGCGTCGCGGAGATGCTCGGAGTCCGCAGGCTGCGGCTGGCGGAGGAGTCGGAATTCGTCGACCTCTTCCCGCAGTGCGAGCCGGGCGCCGAGCCCCCCTTCGGCCAGCTCTACGGCCTGCCCGTGGTGGTGGACGAGCACCTGCGCCACGCCGGGCGACTGTTGTTCCGCGCGGGCTCGCACACGGAGGCCATCGAGCTGCGCTTCGAGGACTTCCTCCAACTGGAGGAGCCGCTGCTCGGGCACATCGTCAGGGACCGTCCGAGGGAGCTGGCGTACGCACCGGCGGAGCTGCACGCGTAGCGCCGCTCACATCGCCCGACTCGACTTCGCATCGAACCGTCGCAACCTCGCCGCGTCGTAGCGCAGCCACACGGGACTGCCGGTGGGCGCACGGAAGTCTCCGGCCGCGCGCGCCACCATGCGCTCGCCGGCCACCTCCACCGTCACCCAGCTCTCCGCGCCCATCGGCTCCACCAGGTACACGCGGCCCTCCAGCGCTCCTGCCGGCGCCGCGCCCTGCCCTACCTCCAGGTGCTCGGGGCGCAGGCCCAGCACCACGTCCACGTCCGGCCGGCCCAGCGTGCCCGGCTTCACCAGGTTGATTCGCGGCGAGCCGAAGAAGCCCGCCACGAACAGGTTCGCCGGCGCGTCATACAGCTCTCGCGGCGGCGCCACCTGGTGCACCTCGCCCTGGTGCATCACCACCACCCGGTCCGACAGCGTCATCGCCTCGGCCTGGTCATGCGTGACGTAGATGAACGTCGCCTTGAGCTGCTCGTGCAGCTTCTTGATTTCCCCACGCATCTGCGCGCGCAGCGCCGCGTCCAGGTTGGACAGCGGCTCGTCGAACAGGAACACCTTCGGCCTGCGCACCAGCGCGCGCCCCAGCGCCACGCGCTGCCGCTGCCCACCCGACAGCTCCTTCGGCCTCCGCGCCAGGAGCGCCTCCAACCCCAGCACCGCCGCCACCTCGCGCACCCGCGCGTCGATGTCCGCGCGCCCCAGCCCCGCCACCTCCAGCGGAAAGGCCAGGTTCTTCGCCACGTCCATGTGCGGATAGAGCGCGTAGCTCTGGAACACCATGGCGATGTCGCGCTCGCGCGGCGACATCCCATTCACCACCGTGCCGTCGATGCGCAGCGTCCCGCCCGACAGCTCCTCCAGCCCGGCGATGAGGTTCAGCGTCGTGGACTTGCCGCAGCCCGACGGCCCCACCAGCGACACGAACTCGCCGTCCGCGATGTCCAGCGTCACGCCCTTCACCGCGGCCACTCCGCCCCGGTACACCTTGCGCACGTCCTGCAGGGTCACCGTTGCCACGCGGCTAGACCTCCCCGGTGCCCGGACCCCGGGCCCACCGCGCGTCACACCGTATCGACGTCCGCATGGCTCGGAGCATCCCTTCCCCTGCCTGCACGGCAAGCACTCCGTCACGCCGCCGTGCACCCGCGGACATCCCGCGCCCCCCACAGACACGCCTGGGGACGCCGCCCGGACACCGGAGTGCATCCCCCACACAGCCGCCGGAGACGCCGCGCACCCGGGGTACGCCCTCCCGAGAACGAAGGGATTGGGGCAGCGGAGGGAAGCCCCGCGCACTATGGTGGAGCCGCCATGAGCAACACGAGCGGCGAGCCGGCGCGTCCCCCGGCCATCGAGGTCAGGGACATCCACAAGTCCTTCGGCGCCACCGAGGCGCTGCGAGGCGTCAGCCTCGTCGTCCCCGAGGGCACCACCTGCGTGCTGATGGGCGTATCCGGCTCGGGCAAGACGGTGCTGATGAAGCACATCATGGGCCTGCTCAAGCCGGACAAGGGCGCGGTGCTGGTGGAGGGCCAGGACCTGGCGCAGATGGATGAGACGGCGCTGAACAACATGCGCCGCAAGCAGGGCATCCTCTTCCAGGCCAACGCCCTCTTCGACTCGCTCAACGTCTACGACAACGTGGCGTTCCCGCTGCGCGAGCGCACGAAGATGTCCGAGGCGGAAATCAAGGAGACGGTGGACAAGACGCTGGCCAAGGTGGGCCTGTCGCACGCCACCACGCGCTTCCCGGGCGAGCTGTCCGGCGGCATGCAGAAGCGCGTGGGCTTCGCGCGCGCCACCATCCTCCAGCCGAAAATCCTCCTCTACGACGACCCCACGGCCGGTCTGGACCCGCTCACCACCGCCGCCGTCAACGAAATCATCTTCACCGGCAAGCAGCAGCTCGGCGCCACCTCACTGGTGATTACGCCGGACGTGGCGTCCGCCTTCGGCATGGCCGACGCCCTCGCCCTCATGCACGAGGGCCTCATCGTCGAATACGGCCCCCCGGACAAGTTCCGCGAGTCCCAGCACCCCGAGGTGAAGGCCTTCATCAAGAACTGGCTGCAGCGCCGCGCGAAGAGCAAGTCCCAGGCCTGAGCGTCACGGCGGGCCGGGGAAGCGCGCGGCGAAGGACTCCAGCGGCAGGCGCAGCGCGTTCGTGACGAACGAGATGGCGTGGTAGTAGCCCGCCAGCACGAGCAACTCCAACAACTGCGCCTCGCTCCACTCGCGCGCCAGCTCCGTCCAGAGCGCGTCCGGCACGGTGGCGCTCGCGTGCAGCGCGTCGCAGAGCCGCAGCAGCAGCCGCTCGCGCGGGCTGAACGGCGTGGCCTCCACGTCCTCCGTGCACAGGCCGTGGACCTCCTCGGGCGTCAGGCGCACGCGCTCGCCAAAGAAGGCCACGTGGACGCCCCACTCGTACTCGGAGCCGCAGCGCCAGCACGTCCGGTCGATGACCAGCTCCCGCTCGCGCAGGCTCACGCTGCCCTTGTCCAGCAGCCCGCCCGCCATCAGCCGGCTGAAGACCCTCTCGTTCTTCGCCAGCGTTCGGAAGAGCCCGAGGGGCGGCACCCCCTCCGGCATGATTCGCGCGAGCGCGGCGGTGACGGCCTCGGAGTACGGCGGCTCCATGGGCGCGATTCGGGCCCCGTTCATGTCTCGCCTCCTCGTCTTCGGGATGCTACGTATTCCGTAGCACCCACCTTCTAACGCTACGCTTTCCGTAGCGCAAGGGAGACACCGTGGCACGAACGCCCAGACCCGGCTCCGCCGCCCGAGGCTCCCGCACCGGCCGGCCGGTCATGGTGTTGCTGGACCTGCTCGGCCGGCGGTGGGCGCTGCGCATCGTCTGGGAGCTGCGGGGGGACGCCCTCACCTTCCGCGCCCTGCGCGAGGCCTGCGGCGACGTGAGCCCCTCGGTCCTCAACACGCGTCTCAAGGAGCTGCGCGACAGCGACCTGGTGACGCTCGACGAGGCCGAGGGCTACGTGCTCACCCCGCTCGGACGGGAGCTGCTGGAGCGCTTCCTCCCGCTCGTGGACTGGGCGGAGCGTTGGGCGAAGCGCGGCTGAGCTACGCCCGGGCCAGCTCGCTCCACCGGCGCTTGCGCCACTCGAAGGGGGGAATCTGGATGCGCTCCTCCACGGAGCCGTTCCACTCCGTCTTCACCCCATGGCGCCCGAGCACTTCACACACCTCGCGGCCGATGGCGAGGCTCGCCGCCGCGTGCTTCGCGGAGTTGTTCTCGTAGGCGCCGAAGGCCAGCATCAGCCCCTGGCCCGCGACGCCGCGCTCCAAATCCTGCCCGTGGTAGAAGACGGCCCCGCGCGGCGGAGTGTCCTGGTAGCTGGCGACCTCATTCACGTCGGACCAGCCGTCGGACATCGTGTAGCCCGCGTTCTCCAGCGCGACGATGCCACGCTGGTTCAGCTCGTCGAAGGCGCTGTCGATGGCATCATTCAGCGTCGGCTCGCTCCAGCCCGCCTCCCGGACGCGCTGCTCCTGGAGCAGCTTCCGGGCGTGGTCTTGCAACTGCTCGGTCAGCACGCCGCTGCTCTCGCCCAGCTCGTCCTCCACCCACTGCTCCAGGCTCTCGAGGAGCTCTTCCTCGTCCTCGAAGCCGCCGCGCACCGCACACTCGACGCGGGCGAACAGATGCTTCCGGGAATCATCGTCGCTCATGCGCGGGACTCTATTCCGGGCGCCCGTGTCCGGGCGCGTCCACGCCGCTGCCCGGACCCGCACCGCGAGACCGGGGCGCGCATACCCCAGGACACCCTGACCCGCCCCGGGATGAATCCCTGGCGCTGGCATTGCAGAATGCCGTCGTGCCGCCGGGCCACCGGCGTCCGGCATCCACTCAATGTTCCCAGCGCATCCCCTACCGCCCGAGGCCATCCTGCCGCGCCGAACAGCCCGGGCCGTCGACGGATGTGGCCCGACAACCGCCATGCGCCCGAAGGACTCCGAGGCCGCCCCGCCACGCCATGGCCACCGGGCCGCGCTGCTGCTGTGCACCCTCCTGGCCTGCACGCCCGCCGCCGAGCCCCCGCGCGTCGTCCTCTGGGCCTGGGAGCGGCCGGAGGACCTCCGCTTCCTCGCGGGCCAGGCCGTGGACGTGGCCTTCTTGCTGGCGACGCTGGAGCTGACCGGGACGGACGTGCTCGTGCACCCGCGCCGCCAGCCGCTGCACCTGCCACCGGGAGTCTCGCTGAAGGCCACCGTGCGCCTGGAGATGCACCCGGGAGCCTCGCTCGCGGACTTTTCCCCCGAGCGCCTTCGCGCCCTGGCCGAGCGCCTCGCCACCCTCGCGCACCGCCCCGACGTGACGGCGTTGCAGCTCGACTTCGACGCGCGCGAGTCGGAGCAGGACGCCTACGTCACGCTGCTCCAGGAGACGCGCCGGCTGCTGCCTCCGGCCCTGCCCCTGTCCATCACCGGGCTGGCCTCCTGGTGCGTTGCGGGAAGCTGGCTCACGCGCGCGCCGGTGGACGAGGTGGTGCCCCAGCTCTTCCGCATGGGCGCCGAGGCCCCCGCCTTCCGCGCCCGCTTCGCGCGCGGGCTGCCACTGCCGTGCAAGGGAAGCGTGGGCCTCGCGCTCGACGAGTGGCAGCCCGTGCCTCCCGGCGTCTCCACCCTCTACCTCTTCAGCCCCCGCCCGTGGACGCCCGATGCGTTCGCGCGAGCGGTGGTGGGAATGAAGCCATGAAGATTCTGCTCCCGGCCGCGCTCGGCCTCGCGCTCCTCGTGCCTCCGTCCTCCGCGGAGGCCTGTGCCACCGACGATGGCTCGCCCATCCACGTCCACCGCACCCATCCCGACCGGCCCTTCACGTCCTTCGCCGCGGGGCGCCTGGGCGTGCTGCGCGAGACGTACCGGCACATGTACCTCGCCTATGCGTACCGCTCGATGATGGGCGTGCCCACCACGGCGGACGAGCAGCGACACCTCGTGGACATGTGGTCGCGCAAGCAGGGCGACGTGTCGCTTCCCGGCACGGAGGAGGAGCTGAAGCTCTGGCTCGCCGTCCGGGCGGAGGTGGCTCCCGCGCTACCGCCCTCCGCGCCGCACGCCGTGGGGGAGACCGACTATGCCCAGTACGCGCGCATCCAGGGCGATGCCTTCCTGAAGGCCGCGGACACCGCGCGCACGCTCGCGCGCGAGTGGAAGGAGCACCCGTCGCTGGTGGAAGAGTGGGTGAGCAACCAGGACGCCGTCTTCAGTGCGTGCGGCGTGGTGCAGGAGTTGGAGCCGAAGCTCGACGAGGGCCTGAAGCCCGCGCAGAAGGCCCGCCGCACCGCCGAGCACGCCTACCAGGAAGCCGCCGCCTCCTTCTACTGCGGCAACTACGACGGGGCGGCCGAGGCCTTCCAGGGCATCTCCCAGTCGGCGGACTCGCCGTACCAGGCGCTCGGTGCGTACCTCGTGGCGCGCAGCCGCGTGCGCCAGGCGCTCTTCGGGCGGAAGGAAGCTTCCTTCCTCGGTGACCCGGCCACGGACCCCGAGTTCGTCGCGCGGCTCACCGAAGCGGACAAGGTCATCGACAAGGTCCTGGCCACGCCGAAGTGGGCGCAGGTGCACGGGCCCGCGCGGCGCCTGCAGAGCCTGGTGCGCGTGCGCCTGCGGCCGGACACCTGGGGCTGCGAGCTGCTCTCGCGCGTGCTCCAGCCGGGCACGGGCTCGTCGCTCGGCGCGGAGCTGGGCGACCTGGACCTGGTGGGCTGGCAGGCGGAGCGCTGCACGGGGCTCCCCGCTCCCGCGGCGGAGCTGTCCGAGTGGCTCGTCGCCACGCGGGGAATCACGAAGCCCGGACAGTCGGAGGAGGACGCGCGCCTCCAGGCGTACGACACGGCCGTGGCCCGCTGGAAGAAGTCGGCGCACGTGCCGTGGCTCGTCACCGCGCTGCTCAAGGCGCGGCCGGACTCCGCGGGACTGGCGGCGCTGCTTGCGGACGCGGCGAAGGTGCCTGTCGCCTCACCGGCCGGGGTGACGCTGGCGTACCGCTCCGCGCACCTGCTGCGCGAGCGGGGGGACGTGAAGGGGGCACAGGCGCGGCTCGCGACGGTGCCGCTGGAGCTGACGAGGGAGCAGGTGTCCACCGACAACCTGCTGCGCGAGGAGCGCTTCGCGACGGCGCGGAGCTGGGAGGAGCTGTTCCGCAACTCGACGCGGCGGCTCGCCGGCATCCAGTCCATGGAGAGCTTCAGCGACGCGGTGGACATGCCGCCCGATGCGCGGCCGGTGTCCTTCGGTGAGGAGGTCCTCCCCATCCTGGAGCCCCGGCTGACGACGCGTCGGATGGCCGAACTGGCCGCGAGCGACGCCCTGTCCCCGGCCCTGCACCGGTGGGTGGGCTGGACGGCCTTCGCCCGCGCCACCGTGGTGGGCGACGACGAGACGATGCGGGCCACGGCGAAGTCGCTCGCCGCGAAGGAGCCCGCGGCGAAGGCGGAGTTGCTCGCCATCGACGGAAAGCCGACGCCCGAGGAGCGTCGGTTCGAGGCGCAGATGTTGCTCATGGGGCTGCCCGCGGTGTCGGCGCGGCTGGGGCCCTGGGTGTCCCGGCTGGCGACGGACGACCCGAAGTTCGACCTGACGCTGGACGTGTCCGGAACGAACTGGTGGTGCGCGCCCAAGGCGGGCGAGCCCGTGCAACCCTTCCCCTTCGCGAGCGAGGCGGAGCAGAAGACCTCCGCCGCCGAGTGGAAGGCGCTCATCGACGCGGGGGACTCGGTGCCGTACTTCGCGCGCGTGGCGCTCGACTGGGCGAAGGCGCATCCCGAGGACCCGCGCTCGCCCAAGGCGCTCTTCCGCGTCGTGAGGGCCAGCCGGCGCGGCTGCCGCCAGGGCACGGCGGAAGCCAAGGAGGCCTTCCGCTACCTGCACGAGCACTACAAGAAGAGCCCCTGGGCGAAGAAGGCCACCCGCGTGTACTGACCTCAGTTCCGCGTCAGGCTCACGTCATCCACCTGAATCCAGGTGTCCGTGCCGTGGCCCCACATCCCCGCGAACAGCTCCACGCTGTGGTTCGCTCCGGAGTTGAACGTCACCGTCAGCTGCGTGTAGCTGCCCAGCGGCTGCGCGAACTGGACCTCGTTCAGGATGGGGCCACCACGCAGCATGCGCGCACCGAAATAGCCTTCGGTGTGCGCCCCGGCCGTCTTCACCCAGCCAGTGAGCGTGTAGCTCGTATTCGGCGTCACGCCGACCTCCTGCTTGATGGCATTCCACCCGTCCGTGTTCCGCGCCCACGCGTTGTTCGCCCCCGTCCGGGAGTACCCCAGGCCCCGGTCGATGCCCGCATTGCCCTCGGCGTACCAGGGTGACGTCGCGCTCGCGGACGGCTGCTGCTCGAAGCCCGCGTGGCCGACGAGGTTGGCCCCCTTGCGCAGGCTCACGTCATCGAGCTGGAGCCACGTGTCCCCGTTCGCCCACAGTCCGCTGTACACCTCCACCACGGAGTTCGCTCCGGAGTTGAAGCTCACGACCTGCTCCGTGTACCCCGGCAGCGAGCCGAAGGGCCGCTCGCCCAGGATGGGCCCGTTGCCCGGTCCCCTCGCTCCGAAGTACGCCTCCGTGTTGTTCGCGGACGTGCGCACCCAGCCCCGCAGCGTGTAGTCCGTATACGGCTGCACCACGACACCCTGCTTCAGCACATTCCAGCCGCTGCTGGCGCGCACGAAGCCGTTGTCCTGTCCCGTCCGCGCGCCGCCCAGGTTGCGGTCCACGCCACCACCGCCCTCCACCCACCAGGGCGCCATCACCGGCGTCGCCGCCTGCGTCTCGAAGCCGGGCTCGGAGAGCAGGTTGTCCCCTTCCGAGTCACCCGTCAGCGTCGCCCGCATCAGGAACGTGTTGTACGGCGTCCACTGGGACATGACGAAGTACAGCTCGTTGGCGGTGCTCCCCCACGGGTGGATGAACGCGTTGTAGAGCCCGGGGAACGCACTGCCACTGGCGAGCACCTTCTCCCCGCTCCACGGCCCCGTGGGCGTGCCGGCGTCACGAAGGACGATGGCCTGCCGATGCTCGTTCAGGTACGTCATCAGGAACCGGCCGAGCGCCGCGTTGTACGAGACGGACAGCTCACTCGCGATGCCGATGGCGACGGGCCGCGCCGCGGCCTGGGACGCGGACCAGCCATTCCCATCCCAGTAGCGATACGCGTTGATATCCAGCAGCGAGCCCTCGGGAACCCGCGCCAGGTGCACGTTGCCGCGGCGCCCGTTCGGCGTCGCGTACATGTAGACGAACCCGCCATTCTTCACGAAGGCGGCCATCTGGAAGTTGTTCGTCCAGGAGGCGTTGTTCTGCCATCGCGCGCTCGGGTGCTTCACCCAGTTCTGCCCGTTGTCGTCCGAGTACGCGATGCCCGAGTAGTTCGTGTACCAGAGGCCCGCCTCGCCCCAGTGGTTCACGGACATGTAGTGGAGGTAGTGCCGCGAGCCCACGGTGACGCCGGCCGTGGGGATGACCGTCATCTCGTCGTTGTTCACCTTCTTCGACGGCAGGATTTCCTTCGCGTGCCGGGTGGCGTCCTGAATCATCGTGGTGAACGTGAGTCCGTTCGACAGCGTCGTATCGGAGGAACGGGCCAGCACGTTGCTGCGCCAGCCGCCGCCACAGCCGCCGTTGCCGCACCACCCCACGCCGAACGTGTCGCCGAACACCAGGAAGACCTCACCGCCGCCCTTGTCCCAGATGATGCCGAGGTCCGTCCCGTACACCTCGTAGTTGGTGTGCGTCTGGTTGGGATTCGGAATGGACTCCCCGGCCGGCGTCGCCCCGGTGACGCGCGACACCTTCGTCACGCCCGTCGGCGTCACCGCGTGGGCGCTCCCCGTGAAGGCGAGCAGCAGCAGGGTCCACTTCCAGCGCGTCGTGCGTCTCATCGCTCGGGTCCGCCTCTCGGGCATGTCGGTTCAAACTGGAGTCCAGAACAGGAATCCATGTCTTCCGAGACATACCAGAATCAACATCGGGAGCCCCCTCCGGGCACAGCGCGCGAAGGCGCGAGCTGTCCGTTCACAGACGGGCGGGAATGAACCCATAGACTCATCCGATGCGCCGATTCCTCCCCGCCCTGCTCCTGCTCTCCGCTTGCTCCACCGTCCGTCCAGCGCCCGCCACCGACGTGGGGCACCTCGACTGTCGCAACGCGGGGGAGCCCGCGGTGGTCTTCATCGCGGGCGCATCGCGGGGCGCGGCGGACTGGGACGCGGTGCGCGCGGCCCTGGACCCGGATGTGCGGACGTGCGCGTGGGAGCCACCGCACTCGGGGCCTCGCACCGCTGGCAGCGACACGCGGCTGCTGCTCGACGCACTGAAGGGACAGGCAAAGCGCTGGGTGCTCGTGGGGCACTCGTATGGCGGGCTCGTGGTGCGCGTGGCCTCGGCCACCGAGCCCGACGCACTGGCCGGCGCCGTCTTCGTGGACTCCGTGCATGAGGACCTGTTCGACCCGGCGCAGGCCGCTCCGGTGTCGGAGCGGCAGCACATCGACTGGGTCCGCAGCTTCCGAGATGCCACGTCCGTGGAGCTTCCACACGGCGTGCCGGTTCTCGCGCTCGTCGCGGACCACCGCGGCGAGCCGGGCTGGGAGGAGAACCTGGCCTCGCAAATCAAGCTCGTCACCGGAGGTGCGCCCGGCGAAGTCGAGGTCGTCGAGCGGACGGGCCATCACATTCCCAGAGATCGTCCGGATGCCATCGCGGCGGCGGTGCGGCGCCTGCTCGCTGTTCATTGAGGGGCGCCCGTGGTCGATTTGCCCTGGCTCCCGGACTGAACGAGGCTTAGCTCGGTGACCATGCCATCCGACACCTTGTTTCTGTTGTCTCCCGGCTTCGAGGACCCGGCATACCCCGGCCAGCGCTTCTACTGCGAGCACTGCGCACAACTGGAGGGAGTGCTGAACTACTACCCGCAGGCCGCGAGCGCGCTGGACGTGCGCCGCATCCCCTGGCCCCGGCCCCGCACCGCGGTGGTGGAGCTGGTGGGCGAGCACAACCAGTGGCTCCCGCTGCTGGTGCTCGGCGAGGGCTCGAACGACCACGGCTGCGCGACGGGCACCCACGAGGGGCGGCGGTTCATCTCCGGCAAGGCGGCCATCGCCCGATGGCTCTCCGCGCGCTTCGGCATCGCCTCGCCGCACCCGTGAGGCGCGGTGAGGCTCACCCGGGCATGTACACGCGGCTCGGGACGCCGAGGTAGTCGATAACCCTGTCCAGCCGCATCCCGAGCCGCTCCGCCACGCGGATGGACGGCGCATTCACCTGGTTGATGATGGCCACCAAGGGGACCTCGGGGATGTGCTTGCGCGCCTGCTCCAGCGCGACGCGGGACACCTCCGTCGCATACCCCGTGCCCCACGCCTCGGGAGCGAAGCGGTAGGCGAGGTTCAGCACCGTCTGTCCCTCGAGCTCCTTGTGGCGCACGCCGCCGACGCCCACGACGACGCCAGGGGCTTCGAGCCGCTCCACCGCCCAGTACCCCACGCCCTGCTGGGACCAGTCGCCCAGCCACAGCGCCAGCCGCTCTCGCGCGTCGTCCAGGGTGCGCATGGGCCCGCTGGGGTTGAACCGGTTGGTCTCCGGGTCCCCGTGGAGGGCGAGGATGACCTCCACTTCGCTCTCGCGGAAGGGGCGGAGCAGCAGCCGCTCGGTCGTCACCGTGCGTGGATAGGTCCGAATCATGGCCGGTAATCTGCGCAGACGCGGACCCGCGCGCCACAGGCAATTCTTCAAGGCTCCAGGGTGCCGGAGCGGACCGTCCAGCCGTCCTCTTTCTTCTCGAGCTGGAGGGATGCGGTGCCCTTCGACACGGGCCGGCGCTCTCCCTCGACCACCTGGTACGTGAAGATCCACGCATTGGAGTACCGGTCGTATTCATGGAGTCTGAGCCTGATGCCCTCGTGCAGCATGTAGGGGCGGCCTTGCAGCGTCCAGCCCGACACGTGGAGTACCTCCTCGACGGGCGCATCAAGCGAAAGGGCCTGCGTCCGGATGGCACAGGTCCTGTGCGGCGTCATCTCCGCGAGGCGTGCCAGAATCCACGTCACGGCGAGTTGGAGGCAGGGCAGGTGCTCCTCGCGCTCTTCGATGGCGTCCCTCCACCATTCCCCCACTGGGCGGTTGCACCTCCTGGTGCATGAATGGGCCATCACCGCGGGACTGACTTTCTCCGGGCCGCGCACCTTGCGCAGCGTGGCGACGGGCGTGTGGGCCAGGGTGGACTCGACGCTGTTCATTCCGTCGGCGCGCTCCAGGGACCACCAGCGGTCGAAGACCTCCACGGTCAGCGGCGGTGGGCCGAGCAGCCCCGTGAGCACCCGCCGCGTCACCGCGTAGTAGTCCACCGGCTCCGTCATGCCAGACCGAATGGCGCACTCCAGCTCCCACTGGAAGTGGGCGAGGATGGCGAGCTTGAGAAAGGTCTGGGCGTTCTCCTCCTGGCCCGGGTAGACATGGTCGTCCTCTCCCATCTGGCTCCAGACACGGGGCTGGACCGACCACACCCACCAGGGAATCTGCTGCTCTTCCAACCACTGGAGAAGCGCCTGCGTGGGACGGAGCACGTAGAACATCGCCATCACGAGGGCCAAGAAGACCTCCTTCGACGGGGTTCACATCCTGCGGCGGGGCAGCCGTTGACGCCGCGAATCCCGAGGGCCTGACAGCGCTGGAGACAGACGCGTGACGTCACCTCCAGGGTTGTCTTTCATCCCACCCGCGAGGCCACTCCACGGATTGCCGTGTGTCAGACCGGGCGGATAGCGTTCCCTGCATGCCGGACATCCGCCTGCCCGCCGAAGCGAAGTACAAGACCGAGCTCGAAGCCCTCGCCGCCCACGACGACAAGCCCCGCCCACCGGGTTGGTCGCTCTCGCCGCGCGCGGTGGAGATGTACATCCTCGGGAGCCCCAAGCCCGTCGGAGGCGTGCCGATTACGCCCAAGTACGTCGGTGACAAGGGCCTCATCCAGGTGTGCATCGCCACGCTCGCCTCCGACCGCGCGCTGATGCTGGTGGGCGAGCCCGGTACCGCGAAGAGCTGGCTGTCCGAGCACCTCTCCGCGGCCGTCAGCGGCACCTCGGCCCTCATCGTCCAGGGCACGGCGGGCACCAGCGAGGACCACCTCAAGTACTCGTGGAACTACGCGCTGCTGCTGGCGCAGGGCCCGTCACCGGAGGCGCTGGTCCCCTCCCCCGTGTTGCGCGCGATGAAGGCGGGCAAGTTCGCCCGCTTCGAGGAGGTGACGCGCACGTCGCCGGAGATTCAGGACGCGCTCATCTCCATCCTCTCGGAGAAGCAGGTCTCCATTCCGGAGCTGGGCGACGTGGTGAGCGCGCAGCGGGGCTTCAACCTCATCGCCACCGCGAACACGAGAGACCGCGGGGTGAACGAGATGAGCGCCGCGCTCAAGCGCCGCTTCAACTTCGTCACCGTGCCGGTGGTGGAGGACCTGGAGCAGGAGATTCAAATCGTCACCAGGCGCGAGGCCGAGCTGCGCAATGACTACCAGGTCGGCGTGCCGCCGCCGGAGGAGCTGTCGCGGCTGTTGCTGACGCTCTTCCAGGAATTGCGCAAGGGCGTGACGAAGGACGGGAAGACGAAGGTGCGCACGCCGGGCGCGGTGCTGTCCACGGCGGAGGCCATCAGCGTGCTGTTCAACAGCTCCATCCTCGCGGAGCAGTTCGGCGGCGGGAAGGTGACGCCGCACGAGCTGGCGGCGTCGCTGGTGGGCGCGGTGGTGAAGGAGCAGGAGGACGACGTGAAGGCCCTGCGCGAGTACATGGAGACGGTGGCCAAGAGCCGCACGGGCGCGTGGAAGGAGCTGTACACCGCGAGCAAGAAGCTCTTGAGGGGCTGATGGACCTCGCCCTGCTCTCCAAGGTGCACCTGTTCCCGGTGCGCCACCACTCGCCGCGCACCACGGCGGTGCTTGGCAAATGGTTGGCGCGTGTCCGGCCGGAAGTCATCCTGGTGGAAGGCCCGTGCGACGCGACGGGCCTCGTGGACGTGCTGTGCGACGAGGCGACGAAGCCGCCGGTGGCGATTCTGGGCTACCGGACGGACGGCACGCCGCGCTCGGCGCTGTGGCCCTTCGCGGAGTACTCGCCCGAGTACGCGGCGCTGCGCTGGGCGAAGTCGAACAAGGCCCGCGCGGAGTTCATCGACATCCCCGTCGGCGTCAGCCTGGAAGTGGACCGCGAGGACGCCGAGGAGCCCGGCGTCGAGACGGAGTCCGCCGCCACGGCCGTCACCCACGAGCCCGAGGAGCCCATCTCGGAGCGCTTCGCCAAGGAGCGCGGCTACCGTTCCTTCGAGGAGCTGTGGGAGGCGATGTTCGAGGCGCCGGACTGGACGCCCGAGGGCTTCCGGCCGGTGCTGCTGGCCTGGGCGGACGTGTTGAACGCGGGCCCGAGGAATGACTACCACCGCTGGCGCGACGCCTTCATGGCGCGCAAGGTGCTGGAGGTGGTGGCCAGCGGTGTGCCGCCGGAGAAGGTGGCGGTGGTGGCGGGCGCCGCGCACGTGGCGGCCTTCATCGCGGGCGACGTGGACGAGGCGCTGGAGGCGAAGCTGCCCAAGGGCGTGCCCTGCGCGGTGACGGTGATTCCGTACAGCTTCCCCCGGCTGGCGGAGCAGCTCGGGTATGGCGCGGGCAACCGGGCGCCGCACTTCTACCAGAAGGCCCACGAGGCGAAGTGCGACTTCCGGCGCGCGACGCTGGAGGTGCTCATCGACTTCGCGGGGCACCTGCGCACGCGAGGCTTCACCGCGTCGCTGTCGGACGTGCTGGAGGCGTACCGGCTGGCGCTGACGCTGGCGGACATGCGGGAGAAGAGCGCTCCGGGCCTGGACGAATTGCGCGAGGCCACGGTGGCCACGCTGTGCCGCGGGGACGCGACGCACGTGGACGGCTTCCTGTGGAAGAGCGTCATCGGCCACCAGGTGGGCCGGGTGGCGAGCCGCATCGGGCAGAACTCGCTCCAGGCGGAGTTCTGGCGCGAGGTGGACGCGCGCCGCCTGCCGCGCTCGGACAGTCCGGAGACGTTCTCCCTGCGGCTGAACAACGACGTGGAGGTGGGCTCCTCCGTCTTCCTGCACCGGCTGCGCGTGGCGGGGATTCCATACGCGGCGCTCCAGGGCGCGGGGCAGCAGCGAGGTGCACCGCCGCAGGAGGCCGGGGGCTACTCCGCGCTCACCCGCGTGCGCGAGTCCTGGCAGGCGCAGTGGACGCCGTCCACGGACGTGGCGCTGATAGAGAAGATCGTCCTCGGCGACACGCTGGAGGCGGTGACGACACGCATCCTCCAGGAGCGCCTGACCGAGGCGAAGTCCACCGCCGACGCGGCGAACGTGTTGCTGGAGTCTGTGATTACCGGCTGCTCGCAGACGGTGGCGGCGGCCCTGCGGGCCTGTGATGCGCACGCGGCCACGGACTCCGATTTGCCGTCGCTCGCCTCCGCCGCGCGAGCCCTGTCCGGACTGGTGGCGTACGGCACGTCCCGGGCGCACGCCGACGTGGGCGACGAGGCGGTGGCGGTGCTGTGCGAGAAGACCTTCGGCCGCGCGCTGCTGCGCGTGCGCGAGGCCAGTGCCTGCGCGCCGGACGCGGTGGGCCCGGTGCTGGAGGCGCTGCGCACGCTGCACGAGGTGGCGCTGGCGCAGCCTCGCGCGGACAAGGCCGGTTGGTTGGCGGAGGCGCGCGGGCTGATGGAGAGCCACGCCGTGCATCCGTCGACGTCGGGGCTTGCCACGGGGCTGCTGTACCTCGCGCAGGAACTGGCCGAGTCGGATGTGGCGCTGGAGGTGGGGCGGCGGCTGTCGCTGGCGGTGGAGCCGGAGGCGGGCGCGGCATACCTGGAGGGCTTCCTCCACGTGAATGCGCTGGTGCTGGTGAAGAGCCGCGAGGTGGTGAAAGCGCTGGACGACTTCCTCACCAGCGTGGAGCCCGAGCGCTTCCGTCAGACCCTACCGGTATTGAGAAGAGCACTGGGCGCGCTGGGTCCCACGGAGCGCCGCTACCTGATGGAGAACGTGGTGGCGCTGCGGCAGCTCGGGACGAAGGGGCAGGCGGTGAAGGGCGTCCTCGAAGAGAAGGACAAGGAGAAGCTCAAGGACATGAGCGCGGAGCTGGGCAAGGCGCTCGATGACCTGGACGACCTGCTATGAGCGTGGACCCCAAGGACCTGTCGGAGAAGGACCGGGATGCGCTGCTGCGCTGGCGGTTGGCGCTGGGCCCGGCGGCGGAGAAAACGGGCTCGTGCCCGTCGCTGCGAGGACTGGCCGGCGGCGCGGGCGCGGTGGGCGTCGGCGAGTCCGACCTGGAGGAACTGGATGACGCGCTCTCCTTCGTCTACGGCGAGAAGAGCGCGAGCGCGTCGGGCTCACGGCCGTACATCCCCAAGTGGCTGGGCGCGCTGCGAGGCTTCTTCCGCGACGACGTGATTGCGCTCGTCCAGAAGGATGCGATTGAGAAGAAGGGGCTGACGCAGCTCCTCTTCGAGCCGGAGACGCTGCCCTTCCTCGACAAGAACGTGGAGCTCGTGACGACGCTGGTCAGCGCGCGCGGGCTGATTCCGGACCAGGCGAAGGACATCGCCCGGCAAATCGTCCGCGAAGTCGTCGATGACCTGCGTAGGAAGCTGGAGGCGTCCGTCCGCACGGCCGTGTTCGGAGCGCTGAAGCGGGACAGGACGAGCCCGCTGCCGATTGCGCGCAACATGGACTGGAAGCGCACGATTCGGCAGAACCTGAAGGGCTGGGACGCGGAGCGCAAGCGGCTGATTCCGGAGCGCTTCTACTTCTGGCCCAACCAGCGGCGGCACCACGAGTGGGACGTGACGCTGGTGGTGGACCAGTCCGGCTCCATGGCGGAGAGCGTCGTCTACAGCTCGGTGATGGCGGCCATCTTCGCGTCGCTGGACGTGCTGCGCACCAGCCTCGTCCTGTTCGACACCGAGGTGGTGGACATGACGCCCATGCTGGCGGACCCGGTGGAGGTGCTCTTCACGGCGCAGCTCGGCGGTGGCACGGACATCAACCGCGCGGTGGCGTACGCACAGGCCAACCACGTGCAGCGGCCGGAGAAGACGCTCTTCATCCTGATTACGGACCTGTACGAGGGCGGCAACGCCGAGGAATTGGTGGCCCGGCTGCGGCAGCTCGTGGACTCGCGGGCGAAGGTGCTGTGCCTGCTGGCGCTGTCGGACGGGGGCAAGCCCTCGTATGACCATGCGATGGCGGAGAAGCTCACCGCGCTGGGGATTCCGTGCTTCGGCTGCACGCCGCGCAAGCTGGTGGACGTGGTGGAGCGGGTGATGCGCAACCAGGATTTGGGGCCGCTCGTGTCGGCCGACAAGGAGTCGCGCCATGGCTGAGGTGCGGAAGCTGACGGGGGGACTCGGAGGGCTGACGGAAATCATCAGCGACCGGGCGGAGCTGGCGAAGGGCGCGCAGCTCTTCGACGGCAAGCAGCTCTCCAATCTGTCCCGGTATGAGAACCGGCTCTTCGCGGACGCGCTGGGCTCGGGGGCTTCGCCGTACAAGGTGTCGCTGGTGTTCGGCGACGGGCGCGAGGTGAAGGGACGCTGCTCGTGCATGGCGGCGCGCTCGCGGCCCTTCTGCAAACACGCGGCGGCGCTGCTGGTGGCGTGGGCCCGCGCGCCGGAGGCCTTCGTCACCACGGACGCGGCGCCCGCGGGCGGCTCGGACGGCACGAAGAAGAAGAGCGTCAAGAAGGGCAAGGCCGAGGCGGCGGACCTGATGAAGGCAGGCGTGGCGCAAGTGTCCACGCTGGTGCGGGAGCTGGGCCTGTCGGGCGTGGTGTCGCTGGGCGCGGACCGGCCGGAGCAGGTGCGCCAGCTCGGAGAGGTGCTGCGGGCCAATGGCCTGCGCCGGCTGGCGGCGCGCACGGTGGAGGTGGCGGGGCTGCTGGACCTCGCGGTGGCGCGCACGGGCACCTTCGAGGCGCCGGTGTACGCGGACCTGGTGGCGGACATGCTGCTCACCGTGCGCAAGGTGGAGAAGCACCTGGGCGGCGAGACACTGGAGGACCGCTACGTCGAGGAGCTGATTGGCAAGACGTGGACGAAGAAGGACCGCGCACCGGTGGAGGGACTGACGCTGGTGGAGTACGCCTTCACCACGCGCACCACGCCGGACAACTTCCTCGTGCGCGAGAGCCGCTTCGTGGACCTCGCTTCCGGGAAGCACTACGCGGAGAAGCAGATTCTCCCCGCGTTCCTCAAGAGCGTGGAGCCGAAGAAGAGCCACGCGGGGCTGGTGCTGGAAGGGGCGAAGGGCGGCCAGTACCCGGGCTTCGCGCCGCACCGGCTGGATTTGGACGATGAGGCGCGGAAGCTGCCGCTGGACGGCGCTGCGCTGCGGCGGCTGGTGGAGGTGGCGCTGCCGGACGTGGGCGCCGCGCTGGCGGCCTTCCAGGAGCACCGCAAGGACGTCTTCGCGCCGGACCTGCTGCCGGTGACGCTCCGGGTGGAGACGCTGCTGGCCAGCGGACAGCGCTCGCAGTTGGTGGACTCCGGGGACCGGGGCCTGTTCCTCCCGGGGGACGCGGCGCTGGAGGAACCCCTGGCCGCGGCGCTGGAGGGCGCGAAGCTGAAGGTGGTGCTGGGAGACGTGGGCCTGGAGGCGGCGCTGCCCACGCTGTTCCCCCTCGCGGTGGTGGTGGAGACGCCGGAGGGGCTGGAGTTGCGCGGCCTGGGACGGCTGGAGGGAGAGGCCTTCACGTCGCGCCGTCGGGGTGGCTCGAAGCCGGCGGCGGCGCCGGTGGCGGTGCCCCGGAGCGGGTGGTCGGACGCGGCGCGGGCGGCGGGCGCGTCGCGCGCGGCCATTGCCCTGGCGGAGGTGCGGGACGAGCTGGCGGAGAAGTTCGCCAACGGGTTGCCCGCGCTGTCCACGCGCGCGGTGGAGCCGCTGGTGGCGCGGCTGCGGGAGCTGGGGCTGGAGAAGCCGGGGGCGCTGCTGGAGACGCTGGCCGGAAGGCCCGACGCGGGGGAGCGGCTGGACGACTTCATCAAGGTGTATCAGGTGCTCGGCATCGCCCTGGTGCGGCTGGCGGGCGCGGTGCAGGTGGACGGCGGCGCGCTGCAGCCGGTGCCCACGCACCCGAGCATCCACGTGCGCAGGCCCGAGGTGCCGCTGCCTCCAGGCGAGGCGCTGCTGAAGCGGGCGCGCCGCGAGCTGACGCGCTACGAGGCGGCGGCCCACGCGGCGCACTTCTACGCGAGCATGAAGCCGGACGCGCTGCTGGGTGAGCTGTACCCGGCCTGGAGCGACGGCGCGGCCAGTGCCTTCGTGGCGCGCGCGGTGGCGCAGGGCTCGCGGGACAAGGCGCTGGCAGTGGCGAAGACGGCCCTGGCCGAGCACCACAGCCGCATGGTGCGCCGCACGGCGATTCGCGTGCTGGGAATGCTGGGCGGCACTGAAGCGCGGCAGCTCCTGGATGCGCTCACGCGCAAGGGGCACGACGCGGGCCTGCGGCTGTTCGCGCGTGAGGTGCTGGAAGACGTGCGGGCGCGCGAGGCGGGCCCGGAGGCCGTGGCGACGCTGCTGAAGACGCGCCGTGAGCGCATCCACGCGTATACGCAGCGGGCGCTGACGGAGCCGACGAAGGAGGCCCGCCGGGGGGCGGTGGACCAGCTCGAGGGCGTGGGGCTGACGGTGGCGTGGCCGGTGCTGCGGCAGGTGCTGTACGGAGACCCGGCACGCGAGGTGCGCAACCGCGCGGCCATGGCCCTGGCGTGGCTGGGGGACGCGGAGGTGCTGGAGCGCTTCGTCGCCAGCGTGGAGGCGCGCGGCGGGGACGACGAGGAGGCGAAGACGGCGACGTATGCCCTCGGCGTGCTGGGCGACGTGCGCGGGGCGGAGACGTTGCTGGCGGCCTTCGTGGACGGCTGGAAGCCGGGCGTGGTGTCCGAGTCGCTGAAGACGTTCGGCCTCGCCATGCTCGGGCCCGCTGTGCGGCTGGCGGAAATCCGCCCGGAGGCGGTGGAGCGCCAGGCGCTGCGCAACCTGTTCGAGAAGTTCCCCGGCGACGCGCTGGCGGAGGAGCTGCTCCAGCGGATGAGGGCCTCGCGCGAGCACCCGGAGTTCCTCTCCCGGTGCGCGGTGTACCTCAAGCTCGCGGCGGAGAACGCGCACGGCGCCGGGAAGCACGTGGCCCAGGTGATGCTGGGCGTGCCCGAGGTGGCCGCGGACAAGGCGCTGTCCCGCACGGCGAAGAAGCTGCTGGGGGTGAAGACTTAGGCGCTCAGCCCTCCACCGTGACTCCGCGCCAGAAGGCCACGTGGCCGGTGATGTTGGACGCGGCGGCCTTCGGCTCCGGGTAGTACCAGGCCGCGTCCTTGTTCACCTGCCCGTCGACGACGACGTCGTAGTAGCTCGCCGTCCCCTTCCACGGGCAGACGGTGTGCGTGTCGCTCGTGCGGAAGTACTCGCGGCGGATGGCCTCGACCGGGAAGTAGCAGTTGCCTTCCACCTTCTCGCAGCGCGGGCTCTCCGCAATCACCACCCCGTTCCACTTCGCCACTGGCATGACGACCCTCCTTCCAAGGCTCGAAGGTGCGGCATAACGGCGAACGCGCGGGGGCGCACTCACGGAAGCACGCCCGCCGCGCGTCCTGTCAGGTGCTCCACGGCCCGCGTGGCCGTGTGCACCGCATGCTCCGGCTCAGCCCGCCTGCGCCGCGGACTGCTCGGACTGCGCGTCGAGGAAGGTGCCCAGGGTGGCGTTGACGAGCGCGGGCTCCTCCACGGTGACGGAGTGTCCCCCGCGCGGCAGCCGCACCAGGCGCGAGCCGGGGATGAGCTGGTGGAGGCGCTCGGCCTTCGCGGGGACGGTGGCCACGTCCTCCTCGCCCACGACGACGAGCGTGGGCACCTTGATGCTGGGAAGCTCGGCGCTCACGGCGCGGCGCTTGATGACGCCGTTGACGGCGCGCCAGACGTCCTTGCGGTTCTCCAGCAGCCGCGCACGCCACAGGGCCCGCTCCTCGGCGCGGTTCGGGTCGCTCAGGAAGCCCTTGCCGAACATGATGCGCATCACCGGGTCCGCCACCGGCCGCACGCCCGCGAGCCGGGCGATGAGGTTGAGCAGCGTGTAGCGCGGCACGTTGGCCAGGGGCTCGGGGTCGGCGGACGTCTCCAGCAGCACCAGCGAGCGCAGCAGGTCCGGCCTGCGCGCCGCCAGCCGCATGCCGATGAAGCCCCCCATGGACAGGCCCACGAAGTGGCACGGCTTCACGCCGAGCTTCTCGATGAGGCCAATCGCATCCAGGTACAGCGTCTCCATGTCGATGACGCTCTCCGGCGGCACCGCGCTGCGGCCCTGCCCCCGGTGGTCATACGCGATGCAGCGGTAGCGGCCTCGCAGCGCGTCCACCTGCGGGTCATACAGCCGGGTGCTCCACAGCAGCCCATGGCTGAAGATGATGGGCGGCCCGGAGCCCCCTGTGTCCTCGTAGTGGAGCTCGGTTCCATTGACGGACAGCATCGGCATTGGCGGTTCCCTCCCCACCCGGAAGGATAGGCCAGTCCGTGACGCGACGTGCCACCCGAAGTGGCACGGGACGTCATCCGGGCGACGGACGCGCCTGGCGGCGCTACCAGAGCCCCGCGCCTGCCGGCGCTACCAGAGCCCGCGGGCCTGGAGCAGCTCGCCCACGCGCTGGGAGGCGGCGCGGTACGCGGTGAAGAAGTCCTCGGCGGCATCGGGGGACAGGTCCTCCCAGACGAGCACGCCAGTGCCGTCCTCGCGGCGGCAACGTACGAAGGTGCCACGCACGTGCTCGGCCGAGTCGAACTTGAGGCTGTCGAGCAGGAGCGGGCTCTGGCTGGTGAGGAAGGCCTGCCGGGCACCGAGCTGCTCGAGGCCCGCGCGGAGCTGCCGGGGATGGAGGGCGTGGGCCAGCTCGTCGGCCACCACCACGGCGCGCGCATGGGCCAGGTAGTGCAGGAAGGCCACGAAGCGCTTCTGGCCGTAGCCCAGCTCCCGCGCGGAGACGCGCTTCCCACCCGGCCCGGTGAAGACCAGCTCCAGGTGGCCAAGCGACAGCGTCTCGTACCGGCCCTGGGGCTGGGACTCCAGCGGGGCCAGGAGCGCCTCCGCGGAGACGAAGCCGAGCAGCCGCGCGGCGTCGCGGAGGAAGGGGATGCTCTCGGCGGGGAGCACATACCGGGCGGAGCCCCACTGCGCGGCGGCCACCTTGCGCAGCCCGTCCAGCAGGTCCTCCGACGCGAGGCCGGTGCCGGTGGCGAGCACCCCTTCCGCGCGGCGCGAGAGGCGCAGCTCCACCTGGTACAGCTGGTCGAAGTAGCCGAGCCCCTCGTCGAAGCGGCCCAGGCCAGCCTGGGCGGACACCTCGCGGGCCATGGCGAGCAGCGGCTCCACGGCGGCGGCGCCCTCGCCCGTCTTCTCCACCCAGGCGATGCCGCCGGACATGAGGACGAGCCACAGCCGCCCACCCACCTCGGGGGCAATGCGCTCGTGGACGACGTCCGAGGTGTCGTCCTGGCGGGAGACGGTGACCTGCTGTCCCTCGCGGTGGATGACGAGCGGCCACGCCATGTCCCCCGGCGCGACGACCAGGTCCATGACGAGCCCGGTGCCGCCCTCCCCCGCCTCGTTGCGCACGCGCACGGTGATGCGGCCGGTGTCGGAGGTCAGCTCGTATTCGAGGTCGAACGACTCGGCCTTGAGGGCGCTGAAGTCGGAGCTGGCGACGGCCGCGACCAGCTCCAGCAGCATCGTCTTCCCGGTGCCGTTCTCTCCCAGGAGCACGTTGAGGGACGGGCTGAACGACAGCCGCGTCCCGGGCTGCACGGAGCGGAACTGGTGGACCTGGAGCCACTGGAGCTTGAGCATCGGCCCGGAGGCTCCTCTCGCCTGCCGCCAGCGTCAACCCGGGGAAGGCCCACCCGCCACGCCCGCCTGCCCTCACACCGCGAAAACAGGAATTGACTGGGAGTCAATTAATACGAACGTAAATAACCGGAATCACTCAGGTTCCATAGATGCAAGTGAGTTACACTTATACAGTTTGACTGAACTTTTAATTTTGTGAGAACTAAAGCGCTCGGCCACCTGGCCGTTCTGGAGGAAGTCCCTCATGCGCTTGACTCGTTTTGTCTCCATCCTCCCCCTGCTCCTCGGAAGTGCTTGCGGCGTCGAGACCCTGGACGCCGACACGCAGTCCCCGGAGGACCTGCAGACCCTTGGCCAGACGGGCCAGGGCCTGCGTCAGGTCAAGATGCAACAGCCTGAATTCCTTGGTGGTACGGGCGAGCTGGCCGCGAAGCGCACCCTGTCGGAGCGCGGTGGCAAGGCCCATGAGCGGTTGACGCAGAGCGTTAGCGGCGTGCCGGTGTTCGGCGCCCAGGCCATCGTCCACCTGAAGGAGGACGGCAGCCTCGCCTCCATCACCGACCGGCTGGCGCGCGACCTGAAGGTCGACACCCGTCCCAGCCTCGGGTCGAGCCGGGCCATCCAGGCCGCCGTCGCCCAGATGCCCGCCGGCAGCGTCCTGGTGGGCGCTCCGAAGGCGGACCTCCAGATCCTCCCCAACAACACCGGCAAGGGTGCCCGGCTGACGTGGCGGGTGCAGCTCGACACGGTCTCCGCCGAGGGCGAGCCCGCGATGCCGAACGTGTTCGTCGACGCGCACACCGGCGAGACGGCGCTGTCGTTCGACAACATCAAGACGCAGCGCAACCGCAAGACGTACACCGCCAAGAACCGGACGACGCTGCCCGGCACGCTGACGCGCAGCGAGGGCCAGGCCGCCACGAGCGACGCGACGCTGAACGCGGCGCACGACAACGCGGGCTTCACGTACGACTTCTACTTCAGCAAGTTCGGGCGTGACAGCTACGACGGCCTGGGGACGAACCTCATCTCGTCGGTGCACTACAGCCGCAACTACGTGAACGCGTTCTGGAACGGGACGCAAATGGTCTACGGCGACGGCGACGGCACGCAGTCCGGCCCGCTGACCGTGCTGGACGTGGTGGGCCACGAGTTGACCCACGCCGTCACCGACACGTCGTCCGAGCTCATCTACCAGGGTGAGTCCGGCGCCCTCAACGAGGCGATGTCCGACGTCTTCGGCGCCTCCATCGAGGCGTTCCGGGATGGGGCCGTCTCGGCCAACACCTGGAAGATTGGCGAGGAGTGCTGGACGCCGGGGACGGCGGGCGACGCGCTCCGCTACATGAACGACCCGGCCATCGCGGGTGACTATGACTACTACCCGACCCGCTACACCGGCACCTCGGACAACGGTGGCGTGCACTGGAACTCGGGTATCGCCAACCTGGCGTTCAAGCTGATGGTGACGGGTGGCACGCACCCGCGCGGCAAGACGACCACCGTGGTGACGGCGCTCGACGCGGACGCCTTCACGAGCATCATGAAGGGCGCGGCCATCTTCTACCGTGCGAACACGGTGTACCTGACCCCGAGCAGCACCTTCTCCGAGGCGCGCGGCGCCACGGCGCAGGCGGCGCAGGACCTGTACGGCGCGGCCGCGGCGGCCTCGGTGAACGCGGGCTGGACGGCGGTGGGCGTGGCGGCTCCTCCGACGTGGACCGTCATCTCCACGGTGAGCAACGTGTCCGGCGCGAAGAGCAGCTCCACGACCTACAGCCACGTCACGCCGGCCGGCGCGACGGCGATGAAGTTCGCTACGTCGGGCGGCACGGGTGACGCGGACCTGTACGTGAAGTTCGGCAGCGCCCCCACCACCACGAGCTACGACTGCATCTCCGGGAGCGCCACCGCCACGGAGTCCTGCACCATCAACGGTGCGAAGCAGGGCACGTACTACGTCCTCATCAAGGGCTACACGGCCTTCTCCGGCGTCACCTACACGGTGAGCTCCGGTCAGTAGTTCGCGGTAGGGCTGTGTTTCATGCCGGCGCGGCTGCCACTCCTCGGCAGCCGCGCCGGTTGTCTTTTTGGGTGGGCGTGGTGCCTCCTTCGGCGCTCACGTAACGTGCGGCCTCGTGACGAGTACGCCACGCATTCCACGGCGCGCCGAGCTCGCGCAGTTCCTCCGCACCCGTCGTGCACGCGTTCGTCCGGCGGAGGTGGGCCTGCCGGCCGGCACCCGGCGGCGCACCCCGGGCCTGCGGCGCGAGGAGGTCGCCCGCCTCGCGGACGTGGGGGTGAGTTGGTACACGTGGCTGGAGCAGGGCCGGGACATCCACGTGTCGGAGCCGCTGCTCGAGCGCCTCGCGAGGGCGCTCCGACTGACGCCGACGGAGCGGGCGCACCTGTTCGAGCTGGCGCACGGGCGGCCGGCGGCGCGTCCCGCCATCGCTCCCGCCAGGGTCAGTGAAGCGCTCCAGCGCGTCATCGACGACTACCCGTTTCCGGCCCTGGTCTCGACACGGCGGTGGGACGTGCTCGCCTGGAACGCACCGGCGGTCGTCCTCTACGGGGACTTCGGACTCCTGCCCCCGGAGCGACGCAACGGACTGTGGTCGTTGTTCATGAACCCGGACCGGCGCGCACGCATGCCGGGCTGGGAAGCCGACGCGCGCAGGGCCGTGGCGGGCTTCCGCCTCGACGCCGCGCGCGCCGCCGACCGGACGGAGTTCGATGCGCTCGTCGAGGAGCTGGCGAGCGTCAGTCCGGAGTTCGCGCGCTTCTGGGGCGAGCACGACGTGGTCGAGCGCCCCGAGGGCCTGAAGGTCATCGACCACCCGGACCTGGGCGTCATCGAGTTCGAGCACGTCGCGCTCATGCACTCGGAGCCCGACGGGCACCAGCTCCGCGTCACGCTCTACTCGCCACGGCCCGGGACGAGCACCACGCGAGCACGGAAGCTGTTCCGGCACGTCACTCGGTGAGCGTCACGCCGGTCCACGCCTCGCTCTTCGTCCACAGCCGCTCGGCCAGGTCCGGGTCCATCGCCCACGGCCTCACACCGCGTTGCTCGGGAAAGTCGGCGGGCACGGCCTGCGCGATGTCCACGCCCTCGCAGTAGACGCCGCCGAGTCCTTCGAGCTGGGGGCTCGTGGCGCACCAGATGCTCGTCGCCGCGCCCTGCTCGGTGTTCTTGTAGAAGTCCGCTGCGCTCGCGGAGCGGATGGCGTGAAGCTCCTCGTCGGACATCCACCGCACCAGCTCCGTCATGATGGCCCCTGGATGGACGGAGAACGCACGGATGCGCTGCGGCTCGCCCCGTGCGTCGAGCGCGAGCGCGAAGAGCGCGTTCGCCGTCTTCGACTGGCCGTAGGCAATCCACTTGTCGTAGGGGCGTCGCTCGAAGTGGGGGTCCTCGAAGTCGATTGAGGCGCGCCGGTGCCCCCGTGACGACAGGGAGACCACGCGTGCACCGTGGGCCTTTCGCAGCGCGGGCCAGAGTCGCGCCGTGAGATGGAAGTGGCCGAGGTGGTTGGTCGCGAGCTGGGACTCGAACCCGCGCGAGTCCCGCACGAGCGGAGTCGCCATGATGCCCGCGTTGTTCACGAGCATGTGGAGGGGGCGGCCGGACGCCAGGAAGCGGGCGGCGAATGCGTCAATCGACGCCGGCTCGCTCAGGTCGAGGTGCTCCAGCTCCACGCGCTCCAGGCCGGCCAATGCCGCGCGTGCCTTGTCGGGCGTTCGCGCGGGGACGACCACCGTCGCACCGGCGGCCGCGAGCGCGCGCGTGGTCTCCAGCCCGACGCCCGCATACCCGCCCGTCACCACTGCGAGGGCTCCATCGAGCCTGCGGTTGCCAAGTACCTCACGCGCCGTCGTCCGCGCGCCATAGCCAGAATTCAGGGGCTCTTGTTTCGTGGTCATGGCCCATAACTAGCGGCTCGCGGCCACCGGAAAAGGGCGTGAATTCATCCTATGACCCGGACCACCAGGATGACGCTCGAGAGCGCCCCTACTCCGCCAGACAGAAGGACTTGGGCCTACCCAATGATGTCAACACGCTCAACCACGGACACGATTCGCTCCCCCCGGACGACAAGCTCCCAGCTGATTTCATGGCGAAGGTCCGTCACCGGGTCGACCCCCTCGATGACGATGAGCGCCGTGTCTCCCTCGACCTCTTGCGACCTCACATCCACCTTGGACCAAGGCAGTTTCTGTTCGATGAACCAAACCGCGCCTGAATCAGCCAGTCCTACTGGCTCCTTCCGGTAGGTGAACCCATGGGCAAATCGCCTTGAGAAATCTGGGTTGCTCGCTGGGTCGATCCACCATCCGAGGAACTCATCGGCGATTTGCTTCGTCATCCCCATGTCGCCTCCTGCCCCTTCAGTCATTCCCCGAAGAGGTCAAAGAAGTCCATCACGTCCCCAGTCGTCGCATCACCACCCGCCTGGTGCGGTAGTGCACGAGCGCTGCCAACAACGAAATCAATTCTGTGAAGCCGTCCAGTCGCGAAGCGGTGTCCAGTGCTCACGTGGCTGCCCTTCAACCAAAAGAATAGAGGCCACGCCCTGATCAAAGATGCGCAAGGCATTGTAGATTGCAAATAGGAATCGACCCTGTTTCGGGTCTTCGCGGGTCGTCACCAGCAAGCAGGTCCACGGTCCGGTGATGGGCTTGAGAGCCTCGAAGCCGGTACCCACCTTGGCGGCGTGGATGCCGACGAACCTTGCGGGACCGGGTTGCCCCTGGCGCAATTCAACTGCGGCGTGCCTATTTTGGTTCGCGTTCTACGCGCTTGCGAGGACTCCCTGGAGGAGCCCGTCAGGCCGACGGGGGCGTGTACCAACTCTGGGTTCTCAGCCATGCCTCATAACGAAGATAGATGGCCCGAAGACCGTCCGAAGAGGTGCGCTCTTGGTGAAACATATCAAGCGTCGAGAGCAGGAACTCGACACGCTCTTTCTCAGAATGGTTTCCCTCGGAACGCTGAACCTCGGTCTCCCGCTTCATGAGATTGAGGACCAACCCAGCCCAGTGAAGATTGTTCCCCCCTCCTAACTGGGGCACCAACCACTCACGAAAGCCCATCAGGCAACCGCCCTCCGTCGCCGCATCGAAGCCAAGCAGGAACGCCACTGCCACGTCATAATCAACGGAAGGCAGGAACAGCCCTGGAGATTTGCGCAAGCGCTCGAAGATGCTGGACGATGTCATGGAATCCCTCCGCACAACCAAGATTTCGTTACTCGGGCTGCCGTACTTGACGAAGGTTCGTACCACTCGGTGCCAGCCTGACTCCTTCGTTTCTTCGTCCCAGGCCCACACCCGGTGCTCAGTTGCTACTTCCCCGATGGGGCGCTGACCATCCGCCGTGAGGACCGGAGCTCCGGCAACGAAGCAACCGTCCAGGTCATATCCGTCGGGAGTGGCCAGGAGCCCTGCTTGTGTCGCGTCGCCCCCCGGGGCAGCATCCCATGACAACTCCGATGCGCCCCTCTCGCCCCGCCCTGCTCGCCCTCGTGGTCCTCGCCGTGCTCGGTGCGGCCGCGGGAATCACCATCGCCCTGCGCTCCTCCCCGGAGCCCGTGCCTCCCTCCCCGCCCGTCGCCGCCGCGCCCGCACCCGCGCCCACCGTGACGGCGAGTGCCCCCGCGAGCCCCGCACCCGCGCCCGTGAAGGACTCCCACCCTCCCGTGGGCGCCTACGCCGGCTCCGAGGCCTGTAGCGAGTGCCACGAGGACGAGCACGCCGCCTGGGGCAAGGACTGGCACTCCCGCGCGCTCTCCCCGGCCACGTCGAAGTTCGTCGTCGGCAACTTCCGCAACACGCACTTCAAGGGCGACTCCAGCGAAGCGTGGATGCGCCGCGACGCCGAGAAGCACCTCATGCGCACCCGCGGCGCGGACGGCGAGCTCGCCGAGTTCCCCGTGAACTGGGTGGTCGGCGGCAAGCGCATGCAGGACCCCATCACCATGCTCCCCGACGGCCGCTGGCAGGTGCTGCCCATCTACTTCCACGTCACCGGCAAGGGCGAGTGGGTGGACTACTCGGAGACCAAGCAGGGCGCCCTCACCCCGGACCACCCCTTCTTCTGGGCCAACTTCCGCCGCAGCGCCCAGCACGCGTGCCTCGACTGTCACGTCACCGGGCTCGACGCGAGCTATGACCGCGCCTCGCACACCTGGAACACGCGCTTCACCGACGCCGGTGTCGCCTGCGAGAGCTGCCACGGCCCCGGCGCCCGCCACGCCGACACGCAGGACCCGAAGGACATCGTCCAGCCCGCGAAGCTCAACAACGCGCAGGCCATGGCCGTGTGCGCGCAGTGCCACGGCCCGCGCCGCCCGCTGTTCCCCATCCTCGACGGCGCCCACCGCTTCCAACCCGGCCAGCGCTACGACGACCACTACCAGCCCATCGTCCTCCTCGTCGGCAATGAGCGCTCCGGCGACTACTTCACCGACGGCCGCCCCAGCACCTCCAGCTTCGAGTACCAGGCCCTCATCCAATCCCGCTGCCACCTCCAGGGCGGCGCCACCTGCCTCACCTGCCACACCGCCCCCCACGAGCCACACGGCGCCAACGAGCTCGAGATTCCGAAGCCGGGGAAGACAGCCGCCCACGTCTCCGCCAGCGCCGCCACCTGCCAGCAGTGCCACGAGGACGTCTTCGCGCAGGGCAAGGCCCACACGCACCACACCGCCCGCGCCGCCAATGACTGTCTGTCCTGCCACATGCCGGCCGTCGTCTCCGGCGTGCTCGACAAGTTCGCCGACCACGCCATCGACGTGCCCGCCCCGGACAACACCACCCACCACGACATCCCCAACGCCTGCAACACCTGCCACGCCAAGGAGACCCCCGCGGCCATGTCGCAGGCGCTCACGAAGTGGTGGCCCCAGGCCGCCACGCGCCAGCAGCGCCGCCTGACGCTGGCCGAGGCCTTCGACGAGAAGACGGCCGCCACCAGCCGCCCCGCGCTGGAGGCCGTGCTCGCGGACACGGCGGAGGCACCCTCGCTGCGAGGGGTCGCCGCGAAGCTGCTGGCCCGCCGCTTCAAGCACGACGCCGTGCCCGCCCTGCGCGCCGCGCTCAAGGGCACCACCGACAGCCTGCTGCGCTCGGACGTCATCGACGGGCTCGGAACGGCGGGCGCGCGCGAGGCCGCGAATGACCTGGTGCCGCTGCTCGCGGATGCCTCCCTCTGGGTGCGGCAGGCCGCCGCGCTGACGCTGGCGAGCCTCGGAGACCCGCGTGCCATCTCCACGCTGGAGTCCCTGGCCTCGCGGCCGGAGACGTCCGGACTGGTGCAGCCGCACATCATGCTCGGCCAGCTCGCCGTCCGCCGGAAGGACCTGGGCACCGCCACCCGCGAGTTCGAGCGCGCGCTGGACCTCCAGCCCTACAACGCCGAGGCCCTCGTGCGGCTCGCCGACCTGTACGTCGTCCAGGGCCAGCCGCAGAAGGGCCAGGAGCGGCTGGAGGAGGCGCTGCGCTTCGACCCGCAGAGCAAGGCCGCGAAGCAGCGGCTCAACATGCTCCGCCAGGGGCGGTGAGCCGCTCCCCGTCGACAACCGGGCACGGGCGGAAATGAGCCCGGCGCCCCGGGACGCGGCGTTGCATTCGCAACACAGTCGCGACTCCGTCCCTGGCATGACTCCTGCCAGCCGCGACTTCATCCACTGCTGAGCACCCCGCGCGCTTCATTTGTCCACCAGACGCAGGGTTGCCCATGGGGACGTGGTCCCCGGGATGCGCGCCTCGTACCTCTGGGCGCGCCCCCATGAATGCCCTGCTGCTCGCAGCCTTGCTCTCCCGCTCCGGCGTCCTGCCCGGCATGCTGCTCGCCCAGGCGGACCCCGGCACCGTGCGGCAGCCGACCTCCGGTGCGCCCGCCACGCCCCCTCCCCCCGCTCCCGCGAGCCCGGGAGTCCAGACGGGGCCTCCGCGCACCGCTCCGGAGGCGCAACCCGGGGACATACCGCCACCCGCGCAGTTCCAGGTGTCGGACCCGATGCTGGAGCCCATCCCCCCCGCGCCCATGCGGGTGTCCTCGTGGAAGGAGGCGCTGGACCTGCTGCGCCAGCGCTCCACGGACCTGCGCACCGCACTCGCCCAGGTGGAGTCCGCGGCGGGGCAGCGGCGCATCGCCCTCGCGGGCCTGCTGCCGACCCTCACCGGCACCGTGGCCACCCAGTACAACGTGCTCAACCCCGACGCGACGACGTTCCTCGGCGGCGGAAGTGGAGGCGTCAGCGGCGGGGTGAGCAGCGGAGGAACGGACAGCCTGCGTCCCACCTCTCCACCCTTCCTGGGCACGCTGACCGCGTCGATGCCGTTGCTCGACCTCCAGGCCTTCGCCGTGCTGCACACCGCGGACGAGTCCCGGCGCACCGCGGCCCTCTCCCTGGCCGAGACGCGGCGCCAGCTCACGAGCGCGCTCGCCCAGGCGCTGGTCCTGGTGTCCGCACGGGAGCGGCTGGCCGAGGTCAACCGCGTCAACCTGCGCAACGCCCTGGAGCGGCTGGCGCTGACCCAGCGTCGGCTGGAGCTGGGCGCGGGCACCCGGCTCGACGTGGTCCGCGCGCAGCAGGACGCGGAGTCCGCTCGCACGCTGGTGGTGACGGGGGACGAGCAACTGCGGCAGGCGCGGGAGTCGCTCGGCCTGACGCTGGGCACTCCGAGCGCGGTGGGGCTCGCGCGGGACGTCCAGCTGGAGACGCTGCTCCTGAGCGCGAAGAAGGACTGCCAGCGACTGGCGGACCTGGACAGCCGGCCGGACATCGCGACGGCGCGCTCGCGGCTCACCGTGGCCGAGCTGCAGATATCGGAGGTGAAGCGGAGCTACCTGCCCACGCTGACGCTGGGCAGCACCGCGGTGGCCCTCACGGTGGAGGACGACTTCGCGGAGGTGCCGGCGTGGAACATCGGCGCCACCCTCGTGCTGCCCTTCTGGGAAGGCGGCGCGCGCGAGGGCCGGCTGCGGCAGACGCGGGCCGAGGCGGAGGTGGCCCGGCAGGACGTGGTGGAGTTGCAGCGCAACGTCTCGGTAGAGGTGGCGCAGGCGCGGCGCGGGGTGGACGTGGCGTCAGCGGCCCGCGACATCGCCTCGCGCGAGCGCGACCTGGCCGAGGAGAACGACCGCCTCACCCGGCGCAGCTTCGAGGTGGGCACGGGCACCAGCCTGGAGCTCATCGATGCCGCGGCGGCACTGCGGCAGGCGGAGCTGGCGCTGGTGGTCCGCGAGTTCGAGCTGGAGCAGGCGCGAGTCGAGGCATTCCTGGCGGAGGCGTCATGCGAGTGGTGAGGACTTGGAGCGCGGGGCTCATGCTCCTGGCGCTGGCGGCGTGCAAGGGCTCACCGGAGGACGGCCCCCAGGGCGGCCAGGCCGGTGCGGGCAGGGCCATGCCCGTCCAGGTGCAGGCGCTGGCCCCGGGACAGGTGCGCGACACCAGCGAGTACCAGGCCACGCTCATCTCCCGCAGCAGCATCACCGTCTTCCCGCAGGTCGCCGGCTACGTGCAGGAGATTCCCGTCCGTCCCGGCACCCAGGTGAAGCAGGGCGACGTGCTGCTGGTGGTGGACCCCCGCCAGCAGCGCGCCGGCCTGCGCGCCGCCCAGGCCCAGAAGGCCGCCGCCGAGGCCCAGCGCGAGTTCGCCGAGAGCACCCGCAGGCGCAGCGCACAGCTCCTGAAGGAAGGACTGCAAAGCAAACAGGACTATGACCAGGCGGTGGCGCAGGCCGAGCAGGCCGAGGCCAGCGCACGGTCCATCGAGGCGCAAATCCAGGCGCAGGAGGTTCAGCTCGGTTTCTACAAGGTGAGCGCCCCCTTCGCGGGCGTGGTGGGCAACTACCCGGTGAAGGTGGGCGACTTCGTCACGCAGCAGACGCCGCTCACCCAACTGGACCAGAGCCGCGCGCTGGAGGTGTCCGTGGAGGTGCCCGTCGAGCGGGCCCGTGACATCAAGGTCGGCGGCACGCCGGTGGAGGTGCTCGACGCGGACGGCAAGCTGGTGGTATCCGCGCCCGTCTTCTTCATCGCGGCGACGCCCGCCCCGGCCACCCAGCTCGTCGAGGTGAAGGCCGTCTTCGACAACACCGTGGGGCTGCGAGCCGGGCAGCTCGTGCGCGCGCAGGTGGTGTACGAGACGCGTGACGCCTTGCAGGTGCCCACCTTCGCGGTGACGCGCATCAGCAGCCAGTCCTTCGTCTACGTGGTGGGCCAGGGCGACGGCGGCACGGTGGCCTGGCGCGCCCCGGTGACTCTGGGCCAGGTCTCCGGCAACGCCTACGAGGTGATGGGCGGCCTGGACGCCGGCACCCAGGTGGTGGTCAGCAGCATCCAGTTGCTGCGAGACGGCCAGCCAATTCAGCCCACGCCCGCGAAGCCCGCGGCCCAGGGGGACTCCCACGGCGTGGGCGGCAGCGGCGACGGACAGTCCCAGCGCACGGACGCGGGCGGCAGCTCGACACCGGCGCAGTGAGGAGGCGGCATGTTTACTGACTTCTTCATCCGCCGGCCCGTCTTCTCCAGCGTGGTGTCCATCATCATCACGCTGGTGGGCGTCATCTCCATCCCCTCGCTCCCCATCGAGCAGTATCCGGACCTGTCGCTGCCCGTGGTGCAGGTGACGGCGACATACATCGGCGCGTCCGCGGAAACGGTGGAGAGCGCCGTCACCACCGTGCTGGAGCGCCAGCTCAACGGCGTGCAGGGGATGCGCTACATCTCCTCCACCAGCAGCAACACCGGGGTGAGCAGCATCACCGTCACCTTCGACCCGGGGCGCAACCTGGACCTCGCCGCGGTGGACGTGCAGAACCGCGTCGCCACCGCATCCCCGCAGCTGCCCGCCGAGGTCAACGCGCTGGGCGTCACCGTCAACAAGGCGCAGACGCAGCTGCTCATGGCCTTCGGCCTGTTCGACAAGGAGAACCGCTACGACACGGGCTTCCTCAGCAACTACGCGGACGTCTTCATCCGTGACGCGCTCCTGCGCGTGAAGGGCGTGGGCGACGTGCGCATCTTCGGTGAGCGCCGCTTCGCCATGCGCCTGTGGCTGGACCCCACGGAGCTGGCCCGGCGCGGGCTGGCGGCGACGGACGTGGTGAATGCGCTGCGCTCGCAGAACGTGCAGGTGGGCGCGGGCCAGGTGGGCCAGGACCCCGCGCCTCCGGGCCAGACGTACCAGTTCACCGTGCGCGTGCTGGGACAGCTCACCACCGCGGAGCAGTTCGGCCAGATTGTCGTGCAGCGCGGACAGGACGGCTCGCTGGTGCGGCTCAAGGACGTGGGCCGCGCGGAGCTGGGCGCGGAGAACTACGGGCAGATGTTGCGCTTCAACGGCCGCGATGCCGTGGGCCTGGGCATCTTCCAGCTCCCGGGCTCCAACGCGCTGGAGGTGCGCGACGGCGTCATCCAGGAGCTGGAGCGGCTCAAGGGGACCTTCCCCCCGGGCATGGCGTACCAGCGCGCCTTCGACACCACCGCCGCAGTGCAGGCGTCGATTGAGGAGGTGCTCCAGACGCTGGGCGAGGCCATCCTCCTGGTGGTGCTGGTGGTGTTCATCTTCCTGCACGGCTGGCGCAGCGTGCTGGTGGTGGCCACCACGCTGCCGGTGTCACTGGTGGGTACCTTCCTCTTCGTCAGCGCGTTCGGCTTCTCCATCAACACGCTGACGCTCTTCGGCCTCACCCTGGCCACGGGCCTCGTGGTGGACGACGCCATCATCGTCATCGAGAACGTCGAGCGCACCATGGAGCACGACGACGTGGACGCCCGCGAGGCCACCCACCGCGGCATGAAGCAGGTGGCCGGCGCGCTGGTGGCCATCGCCCTCGTGCTGTCCTCCGTGTTCGTCCCCGTGTCCTTCTTCCCTGGCACCACGGGCATCATCTACCGGCAGTTCGCGCTCACCCTCGCCTTCTCCATCAGCCTCTCGGCCCTCGTGGCCCTCACGCTGTCCCCCGCCCTCTGCGCGCTGCTCCTCAAGCCGCACGAGGGACAGAAGTGGAAGGTGTTCCGGCTGTTCGACCAGGGGCTGAACAAGTTCCGCGACGCGTACGGCGGGCTGCTCGTGCGGCTCACCGGGCCGCTGAAGTGGCCGGTGACCATCGCCTTCTTCGTGTGCCTCGCCGGCACCTTCTTCGTCTACCGCCTCACGCCCTCCGGCTTCATCCCCGGCGAGGACCAGGGCTACCTCATCGTCGCGGTGCAGGGCCCGGAGGGCACGTCGCTGGACTACACGCGACAGGTGCTCCTCCAGGCGGAAGGGGTGCTGCGCCAGCAGAAGGAGGTGCAGGACATCTTCACCGTGGGCGGCTTCTCGCTGCTGGGCACCGGCGCCAACTACGGCACCCTCTTCATCAACCTGCACCCCTGGGACGAGCGCACGAAGAAGGAGCAGAGCGTGGCGGGTCTGGTGGAGCGACTGCGCGGCCCGCTGCTCGGCATCGGCGGCGCGCGCGTGCTGCCCTTCGAGCCGCCCGCCATCCGTGGCGTGGGCAGCGTGGGCGGCTTCGAGTTCGTCCTCGAGGACCAGCAGGGCGGCCGCTCGCTGGCGGAACTGTCCCAGACGACGGATGCGCTGGTGGCGCGTGCCAGCCAGGACATGGGCCTGAGAGGCGTCTTCTCCTCGTTCACCGCCAGCACGCCGCTGCTGGACGTGCAGGTGGACCGCGAGAAGGCGCTGGCGCTGGGGGTGCCGCTGGACGCCGTCTTCTCCACCCTGCAGGTGTACCTGGGCAGCCAGTACGTGAATGACTTCACCTTCGCCAGCCGCGTGTACCGCGTCTACGTGCAGGCGGCCGTGCCGTTCCGCAACGAGCCCAAGGACATCAACGCGCTCTACGTGCGCGCGATGTCGGGGCAGATGGTGCCGCTGGAGTCGCTCGTCAGCGTGAAGCCGATTACCAGCGCGCAGAACATCCAGCACTACAACCTCTTCCGCTCGGCGGGCCTGAATGGCCAGGCGGCGCCGGGTCGCAGCACCGGGCAGGCGCTGGACGCCATGGAGAAGGTGGCGCGCGCGTCCCTCCCCACGGGCTACACCTTCGAGTGGACGGGCCTGTCGCAGGAGCAGCGCCAGGCGGGCAGCAGCGTGCTGCTCATCTTCGGCCTGGGCATCGTCTTCGTGTTCCTGGTGCTGTCGGCGCAGTACGAGAGCTTCGCCCTGCCCGCCGTCATCCTCCTCGGCGTGCCGGTGGCCATGCTGGGCGCGCTCGGCCTGCAGAACCTGCGCGGCCTGCAGAACGACGTGTTCTGCCAGGTGGGGCTCGTCATGCTGGTGGGCCTGGCCAGCAAGAACGCCATCCTCATCGTCGAGTTCGCCGAGCAGTTGCGCGGCGAGGGCCGCGGCGTGGCGGACTCCGCCATCCACGCGGCACAGACGCGCCTGCGCCCCATCCTGATGACGTCCTTCGCCTTCCTCATGGGCGTGGTGCCGCTGATGCTGGCCTCCGGGGCAGGTGCCTCCGCGCGCAAGTCATTGGGCACCACCGTCTTCGGGGGCATGCTCCTGTCCACCTTTGTCAACCTCATCTTCATCCCCGTGCTGTATGTGCTGGTAGAGACGGCACGCTCACGCGTCCGCAGGCACCACCCGCCGCGCACTCCACCCCCAGCGGAAAGCCCCCCGCGGCCACACTCCGTGTGAAACAAGCAAAACAAGCAATACTGATGCAAAAATAGACACGGGGGCCGTTCCGACCCGTATCCGTCACCAGAGAGGCTTTGTTATTCTTTGAAGCCTCAATGGCAAACTCCACGCGTCTCGATGTGCAGCGCCGAAGGCTCTACGCCCTGAAGCGTGCGCCAGCGCTCCGGCACACCAGCAACACCGTGCTGCTGCAATTGCTGGAGCGGGGCCAGGAGGCCCACTGGGCGAAGGACGCGGTGGTATGCGAGGAGGACCGGGACGCGGAGGGCTTCTTCCTGCTGCTGGACGGGGAGCTGGACGTGCGCCGGGGCGGGGAGCACCTGCTGACGCTGCGGCCGGGCACGCCGCTGGGCGTGGAGGCGCTGGTGGGTGGGAAGAACACCGTCACCGCGCGGGCCACCTCCGAGTCACGCGGCCTCTTCTTCCCCCGGGACACCGTCTGGGAACGGGTGCGGGCCCGCGCGGAGCCGCGGCAGGACGTGGGCCTCCGCGCGAAGGGCGCGCCCCGGCAGGAGGAATTGCACCCCAGCGCGGAGGTGGTGGCCTTCGAGAGCGACGTGCCGGACGCACCGCTGTCCACGCTCATCGCGCTGGTGGCGAAGGTGCTCGTGCGGGACTTCGGGGACCGGGTGCTGCTGCTGCGCGCGGAAGGCCCCGCCACCGGGGTGTCGGAAGGCGCCGACGGCGTGCTCCGCGCCTGCGCACCCACGCCGGGAGTGCCCGGCCGGGTGGATGCGGAAGTGCTCCAGCGGATTGCGCGAGAGCATGACGCGCACTACGTCTTCCTGGACGGCTGCCGCGTCACGGACACGTCACTGCCAGGAAAGACGGTGCGGCTGGTCCCCGGACCGCAACACGCGCGGCCTCCGCTCACGCCCGGACACCGCGTGCTGCCCACGGTGGTCATCGACCCCGAGAAGCCGTCCCGGGGCGCGGAGCTGGGCGGGCTGCCGCGGAGCGAGGAGCTGGCCGTGGACACGCGGGTGCTGCCTGCGTGCTGGCTTCGGCTGGGACTCCAGCGGATGGTGCGGCTGCCCGTGGGCGAGCGGCCCTTGGAGGACGTGGAGTTGAGTGATGCGGAGCAGGACGCACTGTCGCGCTGGGCGCGGGCCATCAGCCACCGGCGCGTGGGGCTGGCGCTCAGCGGCGGCGGCGTGTGGGGCTTCTACCACGTGTTCATCCTGCGCTGGCTGGTGGGCCAGGGCATCCCCATCGACTTCATCAGCAGCGCCAGCATGGGCTCGATGGTGGGCGCGTACTTCTGCGGCAGCGCGCTGGACGGGAAGAGCGGGCTCGAGGGGCTCTTGCGCCTGGAGGAGCGCGCGGTGAATCGCCAGCTCTCCCTGGCCGCCACGGGCGCGATGGTGACGTCGTATTCCCTGGAGCACTTCGTGCGGCAGGACTTCGGAGACACCTCGCTGGAGGAGCTGTCCGTCCGCTTCCTGCCGGTGGCGACAGACCTGGCGAGCGGGCACTGCGTGGCGCTGGAGCACGGGCCGGTGGCGATGGGGGTGCGCGCCAGCGGCTCGGCGCCCGGCGTCTTCGCGCCCACGCTGGTGCCGCCCGCGCGGTACGTGGACGGCGCCTTCACCAGCATGGTGCCGGCCAACGTGCTGCTGGGCGCGGGCGCGGACCTCATCTTCTCCAGCAACATCTTCCCCTTCGGCGTGCGCGACTCGGCCTTCATGCCGCGCACGGGGCTGGGCCGCTTCCTCGCGGGCCTCAACCCGGTGTCGCGGGCGCTGGACCTGGTGGCCAGCGGCGTGCTGCTGCTGCACCGCAGCGGGGACTCGGAGTCGCTGCTGGCGGACGTCAGCTACGACATCCCCTCGGCGGAGTTGCCGCTGCTCACGGCCATGGACTTCGCCCGCGCGCGGGACATCCTCGACCGGGCCGCCGCGGACGGCGCGCTGGCGGGGAAGCTGGAAGACTTGAAGGCGCACTGGCACCGGGTCAAGACGCGCGCCTGTCCCCAGGAGCCCCACCCCGGCGGAAGGCGGGCGGCATGATTCCCGTCCGCATCCTCGGCACCGCGAGCGTCCTCCCCGGCCGCGCCGTGACGACGGCGGAGCTGTGCGCGCGCGTGGGCCGCGACGCCGCGGAGGTGGAGCAGAAGTCGGGCATCCACACCCGGCACTTCGCCCCCCCGGGCACGAAGGCCGCGGACCTGGCCGCCACCGCGCTGCGCGGCGCGCTGGAGGTTGCGGGACTGGAGGCCCGGGCGCTGCGCCGCATCCTCTACGTCACCTCCATGGGCGGCGACGTCACCACGCCCGCCACGGCCAACCGCGTGGCGGCGGCGCTGGGGCTCTCCGGCACCTGTGACGCCATGGACGTGAGCAACGCGTGCATGGGCTTCCTCAGCGCCTTCGACCTGGCGACGCGCTCGGTGGCGACGGGCTGGGGGCCGGTGGGCATCGTCTCGGTGGAATTGCTGTCGCGCACCACCACCCCGGAGGACCCGCGCCCGTACCTGGTGCTGGGCGACGCGGCGGCGGCGGCGGTGCTCGGCGCGGGGCGCCCCGGCGAGGGCGTGCTGGGCGTGGCCCTGGGCAACGACGGCACGCTGCCCACGGACGTGGTGCTGGAGAACCCGCACGCCACCGGCAAGCCGGAGCGGATGCGCTTCCTCACGCCCAGCAAGGAGATGACGCGCGTGGCGTTGGACGCGCTGCTGGGGGCGGCGCGCTCGGTGCTGAACGAGGCCGGTGTGGCCCTGCGCGAAGTGGAGTGGGTGCTCACGCACCAGCCCAACGGGAGCATGCTGGAGGCCATCCTCGGAGCCATGGACGTGACGCTGGAGCGGAGCGTGCGCGTGGTGGACACGGTGGGCAGCGTGGGCTCGGCGTCGCTGGGCGTGGGGTTGGACCGGCTCTTGCGCACGCGGCCGGTGAAGCCCGGGGACCGGATTCTGCTGGTGGGCGTGGGCGCGGGCGTGGCGCACGGCGCGGTGCTGTACCGGGTGGGCGGATGAAGCGCGCGGGCGGCCTGCCGCTGGCCGCGTGGCTGGCCACCTTCCGGCTGCTCCGCCGCTACCACCGCTACGAGGTGGTGAACCTGGAGCCGCTGTTGCGCCCCGGCGCGAAGCTCATCGTCGGCTACCACGGGCGGCCCCTGGCGGTGGACCTGTGCATGCTGACGGTGACGCTCCACGAGCGCCTGGGCTACCTGCCGCACGGCGTGGCCCACGGCGCCTTCGGGCGGATTCCCGGCCTGCGCGAGGTGGCGGACGGGCTGGGCTTCGTCACGGGGGATGACCCGCGGCTGGCGGAGGCGGTGGCGAATGGCGAGCACGTGCTCTTGCAGCCCGGTGGCACGCGGGAGGGCTGCCGGAGCTTCCGCAATCGCTACCGCGTGGACTGGGGCGAGCGGCTGGGCTACCTGCGGCTGGCGGTGCGCTACCGGCTGCCAATTGTCCCCGTGGGTGGAAGCGGGATGGACGATGCGTACCTGGGCCTCAACGACGGCTATGCGTTAGGACGGCGGGTGGGGATGCCGGCGCGGCTGCCGCTGTGGCTGGGCGTGGGAGCGACGGGCGTGTGGCCCTTCTCCCTCCCCTTCCCCGTGAAGATGACGCAGTGGGTGGGCGAGCCGATGACGCGCCACCTGGAGCCCGGCTTCGACGCGGGCGATAGGGCCGCGATGCTGGCGGCCCACCACGAGGTTGCAGGTGCGGTGCAGTCATTGCTGGACAGAGCGCGCGAGCGGCCGGCGGAGCTCGGCAGGGGCCTGGGAAGGTAGAGGGGCATGAGCGGTATGGAGGAGGATGAGGGCGCGGGCGCCTCGCGGTGGGCGCTCGTCCTGGGAGCCTCATCGGGCACGGGAGCCGCCATCGCGGAGGCCGTGGCGCGCAGGCCCGGGCTGGACGTCTTCGGCGTCCACCGCGGGCGGTACCCGGACAGCGGCGCGCGCATGGAGCAATCGGTGCGAGGGGCGGGGCGCCGCGCGGTGCTCTGGCAGGCGGACGCGTCCACGCCGGAGGCCGCCGAGGCCGGAGTGGAGGCCCTGCGGCGGGAGGCCGGCCCTCGCAGCGTGAAGCTCTTCGTCCACTCGATTGCAGGTGCATCGGTGGGACACTTCCTGGCGGCGGGCGAGGACCGGCTGCACGCGCGCCGCATCCGCCGCACCTTCGACACCATGGCGCACTCGTTCATCTACTGGGCGCAGGCGCTGGTGGCGGCGGACATGCTGGCGCCGGAGGCCCGGCTGCTCGGCCTGCAGAACCCGCTGGACGTGACGCACCTTCACAACACCGGGCTCATCAGCGCGTCCAAGGCGGCGCTGGAGATGTACGTGCAGCACCTGGCGATGGAGCTGGGGCCGCTCGGGCACCGCGTCAACCTGCTCAAGTTCGCCACGGTGATGACGCCCGCGCTGAGGCACGTGTACTCGCCGGAGGCGCTGGCACGGCTGGAGGCCGCGCACACGCGGATGCACCCGGCCGGGCGCATGTGCACGGTGGAGGAGGTGGCCCGCTTCGTCAGCGTGCTCGTCGGTGATGACGCCGCGTGGTTCAACGGCGCCACCATCGACTTCACCGGCGGCATGACGCTGAGGCTGATGGACCTGGTCCTGAATCCATGACCGGGCCCACCGCCAGCGGTCGCTGGCTCAGAAGAGCGGACCGTCCTCCTCCTCCTGGGTGAGCCGCCGCTCGTTGTAGGCGGTGATGAGCCGGCTCAGCAGGGCCTCGCGCTGGGCCTTCGGCATGCCGGGGAGCATGGCTCGCAGCGAGAGCATGTCCTCCTGTCGCCAGCGCCCCGTGCTCAGCGCGGCCTCCACCACGCGGTCGCCTCGCGACACGAGGGTCTCTGCTTCCACGCGCGCGCGCTCCCGGGCCTCTTCGTCGACCTCTTCCTCGGGAGCCGCCGCCAGGGCCGTGGCGGCGGGCAGCGGCGCGGAGAGCGTGGGCAGCGGCGCGGCGGACGGAGCGCGGGCCAGGTCCGCGAGGCGCGAGTCCAGCGCGCCCACCTGGGCCCGCAGCGAGACGAGCAGGGCCCGCTGCTGCTCCAATTGCTCCTGGACTTCGGGGCCCTGCCGGAGCGCTGGCCCGGAGTCCGTGCTCCGGGCCAGGCCATACCCGCCCACGCCCGCGAGGGCGACGCTGAGCAGCCAGCCTCCCATCAATGACAGGCGCATGGGCGTGAGGCTCGGGCTCAGTGCGACTTGGGGTCCAGGCAGGACATGCTCTCCACCACCATGGAGCTGCACGTGCCCGCCGTGTCCCACGCGAAGTACACGTACGCGTCCTCCGTCATGGAGTTGAGGACGTTGACGTAGGCGGGGTCGCTGGTGCCGCAACTGCCGGTGTTGCCCGAGGCATCGCGGGCGCTACAGAAGGCGTAGCCCCACGAGTAGGTGATGCAATAGATGTTCGACACGGTGTCGGCGCTGTTGCGCACGGTGCCCAGCGCGCCGCGCGCCCACCGGTTCGTCGCGTCCACCGCCGCGAGACTGCTGCACTTCGACCCGGCCTGCGCCACCGTGGGAGCCAGCGCCAACAACGGAAGCATCATCGCCATCTTCGCGAGCTTCATGTGCATGACCTCTCAGCTCCGCCCCGGAAAGTCGGAGGCGGTTCGCACGGGAGAACGGCACCCACGGGTTTCCTTCGCCCGCACGCGCGCGGCGCTTCACGTCCCCCCGGGCTGGGGGCCGTGTGGACCCAAGCACTCCGAGTGCCCCGCGAGCCAGTGTGCCGGGGGCGGTCCGCTTCCCACCTTCGCGCGAGCGTGGAGGTGGTCATGGCAAGGCAGGAGAAGGGTCGGAAGAGCAGGCGAAGTGTTTCCCCGGCGGGGCGCACCGCGGCGAAGCCCAACAAGGTCCTCGGTGGGAACCTCTCCACCCGTCCGGTACCCACCGGTCGCGCACGGACCGGGGCCGGTGGAGCGGGGCCCCCGGCCGTGGACCTCCGGAACCTGCCCGCCTGCATCCAGGACGTCGTGCTGTCCGCCCAGGACACCGACCCGGGTCCACCGGAGCCGCTCGACTACCACCAGCTCCGGGGGCGCATCGAAGCGGCCCGGGTCACCCTGCCGCCGCTCTACCGCGAGGCGGTCCTCGTGCCCTTCCTGACCATCCTGGACCAGCTCGGGCCCCAGGGTTACGCGGAGGTGCTGCTCAGAGACCCCAACCGCGAGCGCGAGGCGGGGCTGTTGCTCGACGCGGCGCACACCATCCTGCAGAACGGTGAGAACTACCTGCTCGTCGCGACGGACGCCTTCGAGGAGGTGGTGAGTGACTTGTATGACGGCTTCCTCAGCGCCGAGGACCGCCGGGGTGTGGAGCCGCCCGACCTGGGTGTCATTCCCCCACTGGTGAAGTGGGGCAACCCTGACTTCGGACCGTACACGTGGCCGGTGGACGTGACGTCCGCCGTGCTGGACATGGACGCCGGCATCGTCAACCTTCCGCCGGCGCACGCGAGGTCGGGCCTGCTGGCCTGGGCCGCGCTCGGGCACGAGGTGGGAGGGCACGACATCCTGCACGCCGACGTGGGGCTCCCGGAGGAGCTCTCCGCCGCGGTGAACGAGCGCCTCGCCGCGGAAGGGCTCCCCGCGCTGGGGAACTACTGGAGCGAGCGCATCGACGAGACGGCGTCCGACGTCCTCGGCATCCTCAACATGGGGCCGGCGGCGGGCATCGGCCTCATCGGCTACTTCCGGGGGCTGAGCCTCGCCTTCGGTGGGCCGGGGAAGCTGCGCAACCGGGGGCCCTCGGCGGACCCGCATCCCGCCGACATCCTCCGGGGCTTCCTGGCGGGCTACACCGTCGCGCGCCTGCGCTTCGACCAGGCGGCGGCGTGGTCCCAAGCCATCCTCGCGGAGACGGAGAAGGACCTGGTCCCCGCGGAGCTCGTGCTGGCGGGAACGAAGGTGTCCCCCGACGATGCACGCAAGTCCGCCCGGCTGGTCGCGGACACGATTGTCATGCACAAGCTGACGGCGCTCGAGGGACATGCCCTGGGGTCCATCCAGAACTGGCGCAACCGGGACGAGCTGAAGGTGGAGGACATGCGCCGCCTGCTCGTCACCGGCGTGGGGACGCTCTCCGAGCGCGTCACCGAGGGCGTCTACGCCGCGCACCTGGTGGCGGCGGCCGTCACGGCCGCGCTGGCCGCAGAGGCCGACGTGAAGAGAATCTTCGACCGGATGATTCGGCTGCTGAAGCAGATGCACGACCAGAATCCGTCGTGGGGCCCGCTCTTCATCCGGCACCGGGGAGATGTCACGCCGCACTACTTCTATCCGTATCCGTCGCGGATGACGTGAGCCGGAGCCTCAGAACACCGAGAGGCCGGTGAGGGTGGTGAAGCGGTCCAGCGCCTCCACACCGGCCACGGAGTTGCCCCGGGCATCCAGCCCGGGGCTCCACACGCAGAGGCCACAGCGGTTGGGGATGACGGCGATGATGCCGCCACCCACGCCGCTCTTGCCGGGCAGGCCGACGCGGTAGGCGAACTCGCCCGCGGCATCGTAGGTGCCGCAGGTGAGCATCACCGCGTTGACCTGCTTGGCCTGGCTGCGGGTGAGCAGCCGTTCCCCGCTGGCGCGCTGGCCGTGACGTGCGAGGAAGCCACAGGCACGGGCGAGGTCCGCGCAGCTCGCGGTGAGGGAGCACTGCCAGAAGTAGTGCTCCAGCACCTGGGGGACGGGGTTCTCGATGTTGCCGTAGCTGGCCATGAAGTGGGCCAGGGCGGAGTTGCGGTGGCCATGCTCGGCCTCGGAAGCGGCGACGCCGGGGTCGAAGTCGAGCGCGGGGTTGCCGCTCTCCGCGCGGAGGAAGTCGCGCAGCACGCCGCGGGCGTCACCGGTGAGGCGCAGGAGCCGGTCGGTGATGACGAGCGCGCCCGCGTTGATGAACGGGTTGCGAGGGATGCCCTGCTCGTATTCGAGCTGGACCAGGGAGTTGAAGGGATTGCCCGAGGGCTCCTTGCCCACGCGCCGCCAGACGGCGTCACCGTCCCGGGCCAGGGTGAGGGCGAGGGTGAAGACCTTGGAGATGCTCTGGACGGAGAAGGGGATGCGCCAGTCGCCGACGCCGTAGACGTCGCCGTCCACGGTGGCCAGCGCCATGCCGAAGCGGCCCGGGTCCACCGCCGCGAGCGCGGGGATGTAGTTGGCGACACGTCCCTGGCCAATCACGGGGCGTACCGCTGCCATCACTTCGTCGAGAATCGCCTGGTAGTCCATTGCGCGCCCGTCCACCTTGGGGGCGCATGATAGGCGGCTCGTGTGGTTTCACGTCATTGCGCGTCGTGGAAGATGACGCCGAGCGTGTGCCGCCGTCCGGAGCGCAGCCGGCTCACACCATGGCGGAGGTTGACGCGATAGTACCCGCGCGTGCCCTTCACGGGCCGGTGATGGACCGCGAAGATGACGCCGTCACCCTGGGCCAGGGGCACCACCTCCGCGCGGGACTGCATGCGGGGGCGTTGCTCGGTGAGCACGAACTCTCCGCCGGTGAAGTCCTGACCCGGCGCGGAGAGGAGGAAGGCGACCTGCAGCGGGAAGACGTGCTCGCCGTAGAGGTCCTGGTGGAGGCAGTTGTAGTCGCCCTCACCGTACTGGAGGAGCAGCGGCGTGGGCCGCGTCTGCCCGGCCTCGTGGCAGCGCGTGAGGAAGTCCGCATGCGCGTCCGGGTAGCGCACGTCGATGCCCATCGTCTCGTTCCACCGGTTGGCGATGCGAGAGAGCGGCGGGTACAGCTCGGTGCGGAGGGTGGAGACCGTGTCCGGGAGCGGGTGGGCGAAGTACTTGTACTCACCGCGCCCGAAGCCGTGCCGCGCCATGACGACCCGGCTGCGGAACGCGGTGTCCGACGCGTAGGTGTCCGCGAGCGCCAGACACTCCGAGGGAGCAAGCAGCGCGCTCACGGTGGCGCAGCCCTGGGTGTCGAGGTCCTGGGTGATGCGCTCCCAGTCGAGCGCGGCCACGCGCTCCATGAGCGTGGGGTGCTTCCGGCGGCGAAGGGCGGCGGTCATGGACGAGAGATGCCGCATCCGCGCCCCCGGGGCGACCCGGTAGTTGCGGTCATCAGCGTTGCGGACTGGGGGCCGGCGCCGGCAGCTCGTGGGGAGCCTCGATGTCCATCCACGTGAGCGGGGCGCCAGCGGGCATGCCGTAGGCAACGGGCCGGTTGAGGACGAACGGGGCTGAGTCCTCGCCGACGAACACCGGGGGCCAGAACTCCTCGGGGAGCGAGAGCTTCTTCAGCAAAGCAGGCTGCAGCACGGTGCCGGGAGCAAGCTCCCGGGCGGCGATGGCAATGGCCCGGGCCTTCCGAAAGGTCTTCTTGAGCTGGCCCTTCTCGAAGTCGAGCTGCCGCACCACGGAGCCATCCGCATTCATCCAGCGCCAGGTTCCATCCGGCAGGCCCGCGGTGAACGTGGCCTGGAGCTCCGCGGACTCGGTCCCGTCGGGAATCCTCCACGCCCCCTCGCGGAGTCCGTCCTGGTAGCGCCCCTCGGCCACCAGCGCCCCCGCATTCCGCAGCACCCAGCGCCCATGGGGCCTGCCCTTCACGTAGCTCGCCTCGACGATGGGCAGAGCCTGTCCCGCCTCCCAATGCTTCCATGCGCCCGTGCGCTTCCCCTCCTCGTACTGGCCTTCCTCGACGAGTCCGCGCCCCAGGCGGTCCCAGGCCTTCAACGGACCGTGACGTGTGCCGTCCGGCTTCTGGCAGAACGACACCCAGCCCGGGAGCAGGTGCGTCCACTTCGCGCCTCCGGGCACGCCCTGGACGCGGCCCGTCCCGGCCGGGCACGCGAAGCCTTCTGCCTGGGGAGGCCCCTTCTCCTCATAGGCATTGCCCGCTACTTCGAAGAGCCACTCGCACCGGGGTTCACTCGCGTAGGTGGCCAGCTGCGGGTAGCGGAGCACGTCTCCCTGTTCGAGCGATGTCAGCAGCCGCTGCCCCACCACCGTGCCCATCGCGTTCTCCAGCACCCAATAGCCGCTGACGAACGAACTGCGAGCACGAAGGGGCGCCAGCATGTCTCGGGTCAGCACGGTCCCCTCCGGCAGGGCGCGCGCGGCGGTCAGCACGGGGACCACGTCCGCGAGAGCCGGTGCGCTCGGGTAGGCCCGCTTCCGTTTCCCCGCCGCCTTCATCCAGTCGCAGTAGGGCCGATACTGCGTGGGACTGTTGTAGACGGTGGCCATCTGCGACCACTGGAGCGGCTCGCCCGACTCGAGGGGCTCGAGCAGACGCTGGTCGACCACAAAGGCCACGTCCTTCGGGAGGACCATGGACTTCGTCACGAGGGAGGAAGGCAGGCGCCGCTCGGATAGCGACTCGTACTGCAACATCGTTCCCGCCGGCAGCGCCCTGGCCGCCACCACGACGGCGTTGTCTTCCCCTGCGTGTGCGGAGTGGGCTGCAAGGCAGAGCAGGAGGAGCGTGAAGGACAGGCGCATGACGCCAGTGCATCAGGTGTCGAACGCGCCCGCCATCCGGAACGACAGGCAGGAGGGAAACGACGACGCCGGTTCATCAATCACAGACACGGCGTCTCTGGACGACAGCCCCGGGGACAGTGCGGGTGGGACCTCCGAGTAGAACGCACTGGGAGATGCATCCTCGGAGCGACCCGACAGTTGCGGTGAAAGCCAGTGAACCAAGTCCCTGCGTGAGCAGGGCCCGAGGAGGTCCGCGTGGTATGCGGGGCGGATGATTCGCGTGAGCCTTGCGGGAGCGACCGGCTGGGTGGGACAGCCGCTCGCGGCGGCAATCGAAGCCGCCGAAGACCTCGAGCTGGTGGCGGCGGTGGCACGTCGCGCCCGGGGAGAACGGCTGGGCGGGCTGACCATCTGCGGCTCGGTCGAGGAGGCGCTGGCCATCCCCTCGGACGTCTTCGTTGACTACACCAGCGCCGCGGCCGTGAAGGAGCACGTGCTGGCGGCAGTCCGTGCCGGCCGGCACGTGGTCGTCGGCAGCTCGGGCCTGAGCGACGACGACTTCCGCGAAATCGACCCGGCCGCCAGGAGCGCCAACGTGGGCGTGCTCGCGGTGGGCAACTTCGCGATTACCGCCGCGCTGCTGCAGCGCTTCGCCGTCGAAGCCGCCCGGCATCTGTCGTCGTGGGAAATCATCGACAGCGCCTACGAGGGGAAGATGGACGCGCCCAGCGGCACGGCACGGGAGCTGGCATGGCGACTCTCGGAGGTGCGCGCTCCCGACGTCGAAGTCCCCGTGGAGAAGACCGTCGGAGACGTCGCCGCGCGAGGAGCCGCGGTGAACCAGTCCCGCATCCATTCGATTCGCCTTCCCGGCTATACGATTGGAGTGGAGGTCCGCTTCGGACGGCAGCATGAGCGGCTGACCCTGTCCTACGACGGAGGGCCTGGAGCAACGCCCTACGTCGAGGGAACGCTGCTCGCGATTCGCAAGGTGCGCGAGTTCACCGGAGTCGTGCGTGGAATGGACCGCATCCTCTAGCGAGCCTGCCGCCGATACAGCCCGGGAGGCACGCCCATGACCCGGCGGAACGCCCGGTTGAATGCGAACTCGGAGTCGTAGCCGACGCGCGCCGCAATCGCCGCGAGCCCATCTTCGCCCTCGCGCAGCAGGACGGCGGCCTCCTGCATTCGCAGCCGCGTGAGGTACGCGTGCGGCGCCATTCCCACCTCGGCCGCGAAGCGCCGTGCGAGCGTCGCCCTCGACGTCCCAGAGCGACGCGCCAGCTCGCTCACGTCCCAGTCCCGCCCGGGCTCGGAGTGCATCCACCCCAGCGCGCTGGCGAGCGTCCTGTCCCCGAGCGCGCCCAGCAACCCCGCCCCGCCCGGCGGCTGCGAGTCGGCCCAGGCGCGCAGCACCTGCACCAGCAGGATGTCGAGCAGCCGGGAGATGACCACCGAGGCCCCACGCTCACCGCGCTCGTACTCCCGCTCCAGCAGGGCCACCGTGGGCAACATGGCGCGGACGGGCTCGGAGTCACCGCGCAGGTGCACCCGCGCGGGCAGCAGGCGCAGCACCGGGTGCGCACCGGGCTCGTCGAATGCGAAGTGGCCACAGAGAAACCGCGACTCCGCGCCGCTGCCGCCCAGCACGTACGTGGACCCGTCTCCCCGCCCCGCCAGCCACTGCTCCAGCGGCACCTTCGGAGTGCGCGGCGAGTCCGCCACGGCATGCCCGTCCCCCCGGGGCAGCAGCACGACATCCCCCGTCTCCAGGGCAATCACCTCACGTCCCTGCACCAGGTGACCACGCCCCGAGGTGACGAGGTGCATGGTCGCCACGGCCGTCGGCGGGAAGCGCAGGCCCCAGGGTGCGCGAGCCACGGTGCGGCAGTAGAGCTGCCCCCGTAGCCGGGTGCGCTCGAGAATCTGCCCGAGGAGGTCGGAAGCACGAGAGACGTCCATCTCCCCAAGTTACCAACAGCCCGCCCGGCCTGCCCGGCGCATGAGCGCTTCGGACAAAACCTTGAGCGTCCGGCGAATGGCACTCGAAGCCCGCGCCGGGCACATTCCTCCTCGTGAAGCGCGCCACAGCGCGCTCGGAGGCACCATGGAACCGCGTCGAGATACCTTGTCCTGGAAGCTCACTTCCCCCACGGCCGTGATGACCCTGCTGCTGGGGGCGTTCATGCTCTACATCAGCATCAACACCATGGTGGACCCGGTGAACGCGGCGCGGGGCTTCGGGCTGCCCCTCTCCGGGTCCGAAGCCCTCCCCTGGCTGAGCGTCAAGTCCGGGCGAGACCTCGGCATCGGGCTGTTCATCGTGGCCCTGGTCGCGACCCGGCAACGGCTCGCGGCGGGACTCTTCGTGCTCGCCAGCATCGTGATGCCCGTGGTGGACGCGCTGACCGTCCTGAAGGGCGGCGCATCGCTTGCCCTGGCGCTCTCGGTCCACGGCAGCGCCGCGGTCTACGGAGTCGTCCTCTCCGCGGCGCTGCTGCTCCCGTCCGCCATCCGGAACGACAGGCAGTAGTAGAACGGCGCCACCTGCTCCTCAATCACAGACACCGCGCCACGGGGCAACAACTCCCGAGGACAGTGCGGGTCTCGTGAGTAGAACGTAATCGCCCGGAACGCCGCGCGCTGGAGCAGCGAGGGCCGGAAGGCCGGGTCCAGTTGCTCGTCCACCACCACCAGCGGCGTCCCGGGTCTCGCCACGCGGGCCATCTCCGCCAGCGCCCTCGCCGGCTCCCGGTACCCGCCAATCCCTCCCACGTGCAACACCCGGTCGAACATCCCGTCCGGAAACGGCAGCGCATGCGCGTCCGCCATCATCAGCCGCACGGACTCATACCCGCCGCGCACGAGCCGCCGCCGGCAGTGCTTCAGCATGCCCTCGCTCAGGTCCACGCCCCACACCTCCACGTCCTGCCCGTGCGGCAACGCCCCGCGAATCAGTGGCAGGTTCGCCCCCGAGCCCACGCCCACCTCCAGCACCCGCACCGGCTGCCCGTCCTCGCGCGGCCGGAGCATCTCCAATTCCAGCCGGCGCATGTACCGCTCGCGCATCCGCGACTCGGTGACGGACTGGAGCAGCGGCGTCAGCACCGCGGTCAACGGATCATGCAGCACGGGCAGCCCGTCGTAGATGACGCGCATCAGCCGGTCCGTGCCGCGCACCGCGTCCTCGCGGTACAGCCGCGCCATTCCCCGCTCCACCGCCCACGCCTCGCCGCAGCCGCCGCAGCGCAACCAGCCGTGGAAGACGCGCCCGTCCCGCTCCTGCCCGTGGAACACCAGCGTCCCACCACAGGCCGGACAGGCCAGCCGCTCCACGTCCCGGACGAAGGCCCCCGTCATACCCGCCGCAGCGACTCCGCCCGCGTCCACGCCAGCTCCTCCCGCGTGCCCAGCTCCGTGAACAGCTCCGCCGCGCGCTGCGCGTGCATCCGCCGCGCGGGGTCATCCGACGGCAGGTGGCGCGCCAATTCCAGCCGCGCCCTCGCCGCCTCGAAGGCCGTGCCCTTCTTCTCCGCCGCGTGGATGCACCGGCGCCACGACTCGTACGCGCGCGGCGCGTCTCCCGCCACCCAGGCCTCGCGCCCCCGCCACAGCAGGGACGCCGGCTTGCCGAAGGGGAACACCTTCGCGAACGCATCCACCGCCTTGCGCGCCGCCTTCGCGCTGGCCGCCAGCGAGGCATCCACGCCGCCGTCCTGCTCCCACAGCGTGAGCAGCACCTCCGCCACCGACATGGCGCCGAAGTAGACGAAGTGCGCCACCGGCTTGCCGGCCGACAGCTTCGCCAGCGCCTTCTCCGCCGCCTCGCGCGCCCCGCCGGGGTTGCCCTCGCGCAGCCGCAGCAGCGCCAGCGTGCCCTCCACGATGATGCGGTCCGTGATGCCGCCGTGCGCCTCCGTCCACTCCAGCGTCTGCTCCAGCAGGGCGCGCGCCTTCACGTAGTCGCCCAGCCGCAGGTGGATATGCGCCTGGTAGTGCAGCGCCCAATGTTGGGACTGGGCGGCGTCGCGCCGCCGCGCCGAGGTCTCCAACCACGCCAGTAGCGGCAGGCTCTGGGAGAACCTCCCCTGGTAGAGGTACGTCACATTCAGGAACGAGCGACACTCCTCCGCCAGCCGCAGGTCTCCCGTCGAGTCGACGATGCCGATGGCCCGCAGCACCCACTCCTCCACCTCCGCCCACCGCGCCACGTACGCTGCGTACACGGCGTTGCGGACCAGCACGTAGGCCAGGTCCGAGGGGCTGCCCACGCGCTCGGCCACGTCCCGCGCGCGCCCCGCCCACGCCTCCGCCACCGGGTGGATGGGCACCGTGCCCACCACCACCGCCATGTTGGTGTAGCCGCGCGCCAGCTCCGGCGACGCGCCCGCGGGCTCGCACAGGTTCAGCATGCGCAGGCCGGACCAGAGCACCGGCAGCGCCTCCTGCGCGTAGATGTACGCGTCGGTGAGCCGCATCAGCAGCCGGCCCGCCACCAGACGCACCCGGCGCTTTTCCTCCGTCTCCGCGTCGTACACGTCCGGCCGTGCGCTCTGCGCCAGCCGCAGCGCCACCTGCCCCAGCGTGCCCAGCACCCAGCCCACCTTGCTGGACGGCACCGGCCAGCCGAAGTGCTTCAGCGCCTGCTCCGCCAGGGTGCGGAACTCCGCCAGCTCCCCGAGCTGGAAGCGGGCCTCGGCCAGCAGCGCCTCCAGATGGCCCAGGCTGACGGCGTCTCCGCCCTGCTCACTCACGAGCTCCAGCGCGCGCAGCAGGAAGGGCACCGCCTCGCGGCACGCGCCCACCCGCAGCGCGTCCTCGCCGGCGTGCCGCGCGTACTTCGCCTCGCGCACCCGGTCTCCCGCCGCGCCCCAGTGGTAGCAGAGCGCCGCCGTCCACTCCGAGCCGTTCCCGTGCGCCGCCTCCAGCGCCACCGCCACGCGCCGGTGCAGCCCGGGCCGTTCCTCTGTGGACAGCTCCTCCAGCACGCCCTCACGCAGCTTGTCGTGCGCGAAGCGCCACCGGCCGTCCGCCACGTCCAGCACCGCCGCGCCCGCGCACTCGTTCAACCAGCGCTCCACGTCCGCGCCGGGCGCCGCGCGCTCGAGCAGCGCGACGTCCACGTGACGGCCCTGGATGGCGGCCAGCTTCAGCAGCTCGCGGTGCGGCGCGGGCACCTTCTCCAGCCGCCGGCTCACCAGCCGGCGCACGCCGCCCGCGAAGACGCGCTCGGGCAGCGCCATGTCACCCAGCTTGTCGAGCCCGCCCGCCTCCTCCGCCAGCGCGCGCACCACCTCCACGAGGAAGAAGGGGTTGCCCTCCGTCTCCCGTCGCAGCCAGTCCACCAGGTGCGGCCGCGCCCCCTGCGCGCCAATCATCGACTGACTGAGCACCGCGATTTCCAGCGCGTCCAGCCGAGGCAACCGCAGCACCTGCATGTCCGGCAATTGCGACGGCAGCTCCGGCGCCTCGTCGTCACGGAAGCTGCCCAACAGCAGCAGCCGCTGCCCGCCCGCGCGCGTGGCGAGCCGGGCCAGCAGGAGCAGCGACTCGCTGCGGGCCCACTGCAAGTCCTCCAGGATGACGACGGTGGGCTGGGGCAGCCGGGCGAAGACGTCCTCCACCACCTGCATCAGCCGCGCCTGCGCCATCTCCGCGCCCAGCTCCGCGGGGTCTTCCACCGTCTTGCCGAGCAGCGACTCCAAGTCCGGCACCAGCGGCTTGAGGACGCTGGCCTCGCGCTCCTCCAGCGTGGTGAGGATGGACAGCCAGCGCAGCACCGGGCGCCACTCCTGGTACGGACTGCTGCCGGCGGCCACCGCCTGCCCGCGCAGCACCGCCATGCCCCGCACCAGCGCGAGCGCACGCAGCTCCTCCAGGAGCCGCGACTTGCCCACGCCGCTCTCGCCGCCCACGAGCCACGCGGCGCCGCGGCCCCTGCGCGCATCCTCCAGCACACCGGACAGCCGCACCTGCTCGCGGGCCCGGCCCACGTAGCGCGCGGCCTGGAGGAAGCTCTCGCGCGTGGCGGCGGACTCCCGCGGCACGGACTGGCCGGTGGCGGCGCGGAGCGCGGCAATCACCTCGTCCGCGCCGCGCGGGCGCTTCCTCGGCTCCGGCGACACCAGCCGCTCCAGCAGCGCCTTGAGCGCGGGAGGAAAGCCCGGCGGCGCGTCCACCCGGCCCGCATGCGGGAGCCGATGGAACATCATCTGGCACGCCATGGCGCCCACGCTGAAGAGGTCCGTCACCTCCGAGGGCGGCTGGTCCTCGAACAGCTCCGGCGCGAGGTAGCCCGGCGTCCCCGCGGGCTGCGCGCGGTGCACGTGCTCGCGCCCCACCGCGAGCCCGAAGTCCACCACCTTCACCTGCCCATGGGCCACCAGCACGTTGGCGGGCTTCAAGTCGCGGTGGATGATGCCGCGCCGGTGCAGGTACGCGAGCGCGTCCAGCGTCTGGAGCAACAGGTCCACCTGCACGGAGAGCGGCCTGCCCGCGCCGGCCTCCACCAGGTGCTTCGCGTCCTCCAGCAGGTCCATGGCCAGGTACGGCCGGCGCTCGGCGTCGAAGCCGTAGTCGAGCACGCTGATGACATGCGGGTGTCGCACCGACGCGAGCGTCTGGAACTCGTGCGCCAGCGACAGCGCCAGCTCATGGCGCGCGGCGGAGGACGGGGTGCCCGGGCTCTGCGGCAGCCGCGCCAGGTCCTCCAGCGTCCGGTGCAGCAGCTTCACCGCGACGGGGCCGGCGAGCAGGTCCTGCGCCCGCCACACGGTGCCCGCGCCGCCCCGACCCAGGAAGTCGAGGATGCGGTAGCGGCCTCCCACCACCTCGCCGTCCATGGGACGACGAGCCGGATCCTCCGGCCGAAGCTGGGTGTCGAGAGGGTGTTGACGCATGGGGGGCCGCCCGCCCCGCATGATACAGACAACCCGGAAAACCGAGTGGGTTGTATCGCGACCCGGACGCCGCGTGTGTCTTCCTGCTCAGTTCCAGGCGATGTCGTAGACGGCTTCCTCGCCGTCGTGCCGGAGAATCTGGACGGTGGGCTGCCGGGCCCCGCTGGCCTCCAGGCCCGCGAGGAAGAGGCCCACGTAGAAGCCGGGCACCACCACGGGCCGGCAGGTGAGCGCATACCGGGTGGGCCCGAGCTGCTCCATCTGGGCCTCCAGATAGTTGGTGCCCGTACGAAGGTTGCGCGTCATCCGCGCCAGCATCCGCTCCGGCCCGAGCAGGCGCACGGTGGCCAGCAGCGCGTTGCCGATGAGCGTGGAGCTGAACCCCTGCACGAAGCGGCGGCCCACCACGGCCGCGCCTTCGTCGAGGGGAACCTGCGGGGCGAGCGTGTCCGCCGCGACGCGCAAGGCCCCCACCCACACGTCCAGCGGGTAGGCCGGCGCGAGCGAGCCCTTCGCGTTGACACCCACCTTCTGCAGGCGCCCGGCGCAACGCTCGTCGAGCTGGTCTCCCAGCGCTCGGATGAGGCCTTCGAAGCTCTGCTGGAACACGAGGGGTTCTGGAGTTTGCAAGCGGGCGCATGGTAGCTCGCCTGCCTGCTGGCTCAATCCGACAGGTAGCCGCGGGCGGTTCAGCGGTCGACAGAGTCCCTGTCCCACAGGATGACGCACCCGGTCCGACTCCCTACCTCCGAGAGTCCAGGGGGCGTCCGGCGTATGCGTCGATGGGTGGCGGTGGCGATGGCGGTGGCGGCGCTGACGGGGTGCGCCGCCGGCTGCTCGAAGGAGAAGTCGCGGCCGTTCCAGCTCAAGGGGCCGGTGGGCTCACAGGGCCCGGACCTCGCGGTGGCGCTGTATCAAACGGTGGGCGTGCGGATGGTGCCCGCCAATCACATCCGCTGGGCGAACAACGGCACCGTCTTCGACGCCATGGCCGAGGAGGTGAAGAAGGCCCGCGTCTCCGTCAACATCGTCATGTTCATCTGGAGGCCGGGGCGTGCGTCGGACCAGGTGCTGGAGGCCCTCACCGCGCGGGCGAAGGACGGCGTCACGTGCCGCGTGCTGGTGGACCCGCTGGGCAGCCCCAGCTTCGAGACGCAGGTGAAGCCCCGGCTGGAGGCGGCCGGCTGCCGCGCGCACCTGTTCCGCCCGCTGCCGGCGGATGAGAACCTGGCGCGCAACCACCGCAAGCTGCTCATCGTCGACGGCCAGACGGCCATCACCGGCGGCCTGGCCATTCAAGACGAGTGGCTGGGCGAAGGCCTGAAGGAGAAGGAGTACCGCGACACCAACGCGTGGGTGCGAGGCCCGGTGGTGTCGCAGATGCAGCAGGCCTTCGCGGAGAACTGGCAGGAGGCCAGCGGCGAATTGCTGCCCGCGAGCGACTTCCCCGCCCTGGCGGACGCGGTGCCCGGCCTGGACGGCGCGGGCGAGGGCTGGGCCGCCTTCGTGGGCAGCACGGCGAACCCCGAGGTGACGCGCGCCGAGCGGCTCACCCAGCTCATGGTGCGCGCGGCGCAGAAGCGGCTGTGGATTGCGCAGGCGTACTTCACGCCGAACGACGCGCTGACGAAGCAACTGGTGGAGCGGGCCCGCGCGGGCGTGGACGTGCGGGTGCTGGCGCCCGGGGACTACAACGACCAGAAGGTCATCACCGTGGCCCAGCGCGCGGCGTACGACACGCTGCTGGAGGCGGGCGTGCGCATCTGGGAGTACCAGCCGTCGATGATGCACGCGAAGACGATGCTGGTGGATGACCGGCTCGTGCTGGTGGGCTCCATCAACTACGACCCGTTCTCCTTCAACCTGCTGGAGGAGGGCTCGCTGGTGCTCCAGGACGACGTGGCCGCCCAGTCCATGGAGGCGTTCTTCCTGGAGGACCTGGAACACGCGAAGGAAATCCGCGCCGAGCGGGCCGCGCGCTAGGCTGCAGCGCACCCCAGCCCTGGAGCGCCCCATGGAAACGCCGTCCCGTCACCTGTTCGTCGCCGGAGCCACCGGAGCCACCGGACGCACCCTGATGCGGCAGGCGCTCGCGCGCGGCGTGCCCGTGATTGCGCACGTGCGGCCGAAGAGCGCGGGCAGTGATTTGGCGAAGGAGTGGCCGCGCAAGGCGGTGGTGGAGCTGTCCGACGGCGAGACGCTCATCGAGATGATGAGTGGCTACACCACGGTGCTGCAGCTCATCGGCACCATGCGCAAGCGCTTCGACGCGGGCGACACCTACGAGACGAGCGACATCGGCACCACGCGGCAGCTCGTGGAGGCGGCGAAGCGCGCGGGCGTGGACCACTTCGTGCTGCTCAGCAGCATGGGCGCGGGCCGGCCGGTGGGCGCGTACCTCAAGGCCAAGGCGGAGGCCGAACGGCTGGTGCGCGACAGCGGCATCCCCTGGACGATTGTGCGGCCCCCGGCCTTCGAGGGCGAGTACCACGAGCCGCCTTCCCTCCTCCGCGTCTTCTCCCGGCTGCCGCTCTTGGGGAAGCTGCGCCCCATCCACCTGGAGCAGCTCGCCGCCGTCCTCCTGCGCGTCTCGGAGAAGCGGGGGCCCCTCAACGCGGTGCTGGAGGGAGACAGCCTCTGGGCCGAGGTGAAGGCCACGGGCGTGAAGCCCCCTGTCACACCGTGAAGGCCTTGAGCGTCACGCGCCGGGCAGCGGGGTCCACGGTGATGGAGCTGTTGTCCGCGAGGAAGCCGCCGTCCCCCAGCCGGATGCGCCCTACGTAGCTCCCAGGCTGGTCCGGGTGCGGGGTGAGCTGGGAAACGAAGGACTCGAAGTCCCCCGGCGGCAGCGTGAAGGAGAGCTCCAGGTGCCAGTCCTGGAAGCCCTCGTAGCGGATGCGCACGTCGGCGGCGCTCGGGGGCACGGGCACCGGGAAGAAGGTGTCGAAGAGCCTGCGCTGCTCCGCCACCGAGAAGTCCCGCTCGTCCTTGTCGGTGCCGAGGAAGTCGACGTCATCGAAGGCCCACAGCAGGCCACCGACTCCCAGACACGAGCCCAGCACGAGAACGACGGCGAGGGCGCTCCACTTGCCAGCGGACATGGGGCGATCAGCGCGTGGGGTTCGGGCCGCGCCGGCTCGGGAGCGGCGTCGTCACGGGACTGTCGGTGCCGGAGGCCTTGGCGTGGGCCTCGCGGACGGGTGCCAGGAGCGCGTCGTACATGGCCGGCAGTGTCCCCTGGCGGGGGGCCGGATTCCAAGCGGGTCAGCTTTGCGCCCGGAAGAGGGCCATGCAGCCGTGCAGGGTAACTTGAGACTCCTTGAAGCGCTGGCGGAGGGCGCGCTCCAGTGACTCCAGCGTGTCCTGCTCGTTGGAGAAGAGACCCCTGCGGTTGTAGGTCTTCATCAGCATGCGGGCCTGGGCGCTGCGCGGCACGTCGCCCTGCAGGAGGGTGGCGCCGAAGACGCAACCGCCCGGGTTGAGCAGGGGGCGGAGGTGGTCGAAGGCGACGGCCTTCTCGTCCATGGAGCCGGGCAGGCAGTGCAGCAGGTTGTTGAGGCCGATGGAGTCGAAGCGGGGCGCGTCGAAGTCGATGGGGTCGAGCACGTTGCGCCGGTACGTCTCCGGCACGTAGCGCGCGGCGCGGCTGGCGGCGTACTCCAGGCTGTTGGCATTGAGGTCCATCAATGCCAGACGCGGCGTGGGGGAGGGATAGCGGCAGAACGCGGTGTAGTAGCCGGTGCCCACGCCCACGTCGAGGTGGTTGGCGGAGACGTGGGTGTCGTACCAGCCGAGCTGGACCGGGGTGGGGCATTTCCAGACGAAGCGGTTGGAGTAACCCAGCACGCCCACGTCGTAGAAGACGCGCAACGTCCACCACGTGTACGCGGACTGGCCCGCATGCACCTCGGGCGACAGCGACAACTCCAGCGAGGGAGTCTCCATCGGTCACGGCTCCTGGACATGTGTGGGCGACCGCAACCCTATACCCTGTCCGATGTGCGACGAGCGATGGGGCCCAAGGGCAACCCGGCTCATGAAGCAGCCGGGCTGCATGCTGAACAGTGGGCCAACTGCCTACGGGAGCCGGTCTTGCGGCAGGTTGTTCTGGACGCCCGTGACGGCCGGGCGTGAAGAGCTCCCGGCGCGGTACAGCAGGTCCTGCCAGACAATCGGCGAGCGGGTGCGGAAGGCGCTGGTGAGGCTGATGACTGGCGTGCCGCTCCGGCTCAGCTGGAAGGAGGGCTGGTTGTTCGCCTTCATGGGCGCGTCGAAGAACTGTGGGCCCGCCTGGACGTCGGCGGTGTAGGCCGTGCCGCCCGAGGTGATTTGAACGCGCCCGCTCGACGTGAGCATGGCGAGGAGGAAGACCCTGTCCACCAGGGCCACGCCGTTCTTCGAGGCGGTGGGCTTGGGCTGCTGGACGGTGTCGTACGGCTCGGCACCCAGGTGCATGCGGTGCGAGTAGTAGAGGACATCTCGCACGAGCACCGGCTGCTGGCGCGTCTTGAACCAGGTCGAGTAGTACGCCGTCAAATCGTAGAACGCGTACTGCAAGGCCGAGTTGGGCCGGAGGGCGTGACCTTCGTAGTGGTCATTCCAGGTGAGGATTTGAACCATCTTCACGCCCGAGTCGATGGCTGCCTTCCAGGTGTTGTACTGGGTCTTGAAGCCCGCGGTCTCCGTGGTGATGGAGCCCGTGGGCCGGTTGTCCGTGTGGCTCACCGGCGGCGAGTAGGGCACGCCGTTGAGGTCGCCCCAGGCCTTGAGCGTGTTGATGCCGCTCAGCGGGTTGGACGTGTACGGGAGGTTGTCCCAGCGCGAGAAGGTGGCGCCGACCATGAACGGCTTCAGCGCGTTGCGGTTGGCCTCTGAAGGGTCGAGCAGGGTTCCCCAGAGCACCGCGTCCATGCCGTGGACCGTCTTGAGCTGGTCGAAGAACTGCTGCCACCAGGTGACGGGCAGGGCCTCGGGCCGGAAGCTGCCGACGACGTATTTGCCGTTGAGCTTCCGCCAGGACGCGCGGGTCTTGAAGGTCGCGAGGTCGTCCGCGCGCTGGCGGGGTTCGTCCTTGCCGCTGTTGGTGGAGAGGATGTGCGCGTCGATGTTGGGGATGACGTAGAAGGGGGCGCTGGGGTTCTCGGTGTTGAACTCGTCGGCCGCGTTGAAGAGGTCGGTGAGCCACTTCCAGCGAGGGTCGGTGGTCCGGAACCAGTGGTTGATGAGGAACCCGTCCACGCCGACGGTGGCGGCGGTCTGGAGGTCCTGCTTCATGTCGCGCTTGCCGTAATCCGGTTCCACCGCGGGAATGGCGAGGATGGGGACGGGGCGGTCGCGAAGGTAGCCACCGATGGACGCGTAGGTGCCCGTGGGTTGGAGCCAGCGCGTGTATTGGTCGTAGTACTGGCCGCCGCTGGAGCCGTAGCTGCGCAGCGGGAAGTTGTGCCAGTGCGCGAAGACCTTGTACTCGCTGGTGGCGAGGTCGGCCCGGGCCGGCAGGTCGAACGGCAGGAGGCCGTTGGGCAGCTCGAACGGGGCCTTCGTGGCCAGGGCTGATTCTTCTGTGCGCGCGTCCGCTTCCGTTCCTGCAGACTCGGGAGGAGCGCAGGCCGACATTTCCGTTACAACAGTAAGCAAAAGGATGAAGAAACCAGGCTTCGTCGTGAACAAGGGGAGCCCTCTCTTTCCATGAGATGGACCCACCCGGTTGACGAGTGGCTCATGAAGAGGGCCTGAACTGCATGTCACCCCTACCCACTACGGTCGGAGCTCTTCATGGGCTCTGTCTTCGACCTCGTTCTCCGCCGGCTGGTGCAGGGCCACCCGGAACAACTGCTGCTCCTGCTGTTCGGCCCCAATGCTCCTACGTTCGTGCGAACTGCGGACTCCAGCCTTCCCCAATCCGAACGCCGTGCCGATGCCATCCTCGTAGTGGAGGCGCGGGGAGAGCGATTCGCAGTGGAAGTGGAGCTCCAGGCCCAGGCCGATCCTGACTTCGCGCGGCGGCTGTTGGACTACACAGTCCGCGTCCACCTGCGAGAAGGCATGCCGGTATTGCCTGTGGCCGTCTTTCTGGTACCCGAGGCCGAAGGCACGGTGCCTCCTTACACATTCGCCTGCGCCGGCCGGCAGGTACTTTCCTTTGATTTCCAGGTAGTGCGTCTGTGAGAAGTGGACTTCAGCCAGCCCGCCCTGCAGGCAGCCGCAGCCCTCCTGCCCCTCTCGGTCATGGAAGACAGGGCCGGACCCGAGCGCATTGCCTGGGCCGAGGCCCGCCTCCGCCAGGAGCCGAACCTTTCGTCGGCGGAGCGACTAGACTTACTCGTGGTCCTGGGAACCCTGGCCTCCCGCCGCTTCGGCAGCCAGAAGCTCAGCCAGTTTTTGAGGAGCATCATGCTGGACTCACCTTTCTGGGAAGAGCAACGAGCGCTGGAGCGCGTCCGCGAGCGGATCCGCATCTGTACCCGGACGCTGATGTCCTTCGCCAAGGCAAGGGGACTTGCGCTCCCGCCCGATGCAGAGCAGCGCCTCGCGCAGTTGGATGCCGACGCCCTGGAAGCGCTCATCGAGCAGGCCGTCACCGTGCCCGACAAAGCCGCTGCGGCGCTCCTCGAAGCCACCCGGCCCAACGGGCACTGAGCCGCTACTCCTTCACCGCCCCCGCGGTAAGCCCGGACACAATCCGCCGCTGGAACAACACCGTGAGCACCACCAGGGGCAGCGTGGCCACCACGGAGGCGGCGGCAATCTCGCCCCACGGCTCACGGTACTCACTGGCGAACAGGCTGATGGCCACCGGCACCGTGCGCTTCTCCGGCGTGGACAGGAACGTCAGCGCGTAGAGGAACTCGTTCCACGCGAAGATGAAGACGAGAATCGCCGTCGTCGCCAGTCCCGGCGCCGCCAGTGGCAGCAGCACCCTCCGGAATGCCTGGAACGGCGTGCACCCGTCCACCCGCGCCGCGCGATACAGCTCGTCTGGCAATTGCCGGAAGAACGACGTCAACACCCACAGCGTCAATGGCAATGCAAACGTCGCATACGGCAATGCCAGTCCAATCAGACTGTCCCGCAACCCCGCCGCGCGGAGAATCAGGTACAGCGGGCTCACCGTCGCAATCGGCGGGAACATGCTCACCGCCAGCGCCGCGCTCAGCAGCAGCCCCCTCCCCCGGAACTCCAGTTTCGCCAGCGCGAAGGCCGCCGCGGCCCCCATCGTCAGGCAGAACCCCGTCGTCAGCGCCGCCACCAGCAACGAGTTCGCCACCACCCTCAAGAACGGCCGCCCCCACAGCACGCTCACGTAACTGTCCACCGTCAGGTGCGAGGGCCACGGCCGCGTCAACTCACCGTCCGGCCACAGGCTCGTCAGCACCTGCCAGAAGAACGGCCCCAGGAAGAACGTGAGGAACGCCACCACCGCCAGCGCCGTGCCCAGCCCCGGCCGCTTCATCGCGCTCCCTCCTCGCGGCCCAACAGCCGCAGCCACACCGCCGCCAGCACCACCACACACAGGAACGTCGCCACCGACAGCGCGCTCCCGTACCCGAAGTCTCCCGAGCGCATCAGCGTCTTGTACGCGTAGATGCTCAGCGTCTCCGTCGTGTTCGCCGGCCCGCCCTCCGTGAGCACATAAATCGCGTCGAACACCCGGAACGCATCCAGCGAGCGGAACAGCAGCGCCAAGAGCAGCGCCGGCTTCAAGAGCGGCAGCGTAATCGACCGGAACATCCGCCAGTTCGACGCGCCGTCCACCCGGGCCGCCTTGTAGAGGTCCTCGCCAATCCCTTGCAGCCCCGCGAGCACCAGCAGTGCCACGAAGGGCGTCGTCTTCCACACGTCCACCAGGATGGCCGCGTGCAGCGCGTACCCCGGCGCTCCCAGCCAGTTGATGTCACTCCCCGGCAGCATGCGGTTGATGACGCCGTACTCGGGGTTGAACATCCACGCCCAGAGCCTCGCGCTCACCACGGTGGGAATGGCCCACGGAACCAGCACCGACGCCCGCAGCAGTCCCCGCCCCGGGAAGGCCCGGTTGAGCAGCAGCGCCAGCGGCACCGCCAGCAGCAACTCCACCGTCACCGCCACCAGCGTGAAGTACGCCGTGTTCCCCAGCGCCGACCAGAAGCGCGCGTCACTCAGCAGGAAGGCGTAGTTGTCCAACCCGGTGAAGCGCCGCTCGCCGAACACGAGGATGAAGCGGTGCAGGCTCAGCCACACCGCCGCCAGGATGGGGTACAGCGCCACGCCCGCCAGCACCACCACCGCCGGAGCCACCAGCAGGTACGCCTGCCGCCGCTCCCGCGCCAGCGAGCCGCCGCCGCTCACGCGTCACCTCCGAGTGGACCGAAGGCAGAGCATGTCCGCCTCGGCGGTGCATCCAGGACGCTGGGGCGGCCTGCACGGAATGAACTGACGAGGCGGCCCACCCGGCGCCCGGCAGCGGCGGAAGGAACGTTCATTCCGCGAGTCCTCCACCGAAAGGGAGGGCGGCTCGGGCCCATCCGCCCCCGACTCGCGCCCCTCACTCCCCCACCCCCGTCAGATGGTCCACCTGCTTCTGCGCGCGCTTCAGTGCCTCTTCCGGCGTCCGCAACCCCGCCACCGCCGCGGAGAACTCGCTCTGCAGCACGTCTGCAATCAGGTTGTAGTACGGCGTCACCGGCCTCGGCCGCGAGCGCTCCACCATCTCCTTCAAGTTGGCGATGAACGGGTCCGCCGCGCGCAGGCGCGGGTCCTCATACACAGACGGCCTCGGCGGGTTGCGCGCGTAGTTCAGCGCCAGCACCAGGTTCGCCTCCGGCGACGTCAGGTGCGCAATCAGCTTCGCCGCCAGCCTCCTGCGCTCCGGCGACACGTGCGCATTCACCGCGAGCTGCCACCCTCCCAGCGTCCCCCACCCCGGCTCGCCGCTCACCGTCGGCAATGGCGCGATGCCCACCTTCCCGCGAATGGGCGAGTCCGGCTTCTGCGCCTCGCTCCACGCATACGGCCAGTTGCGCATGAACACCGCGCGCCCCTCCTGGAACACGCGCCGCGCCTCCTCCTCGGAGAACCCCGTCACCGTCTCCGGCGACACCCCGCTCTCCACCAGCCCGCGCAGGTACTCGAGCGCCTCGCGCGCGGGCCCCGAGTCCAGCAGCACGCGCCCGCCCTCCCCCAGCGCCTCGCCCCCGTGCCCCCAGAGCGCCTCGTACACGTTGCAGCTCAGGCCCTCGTACTGCCGCCCCTGCCACACGTAGCCCTGCACTCCGGGCGCCTTCGCCATCGCCTCGCGCGCAAACCGTTGCAGCTCCTCGTACGTGCGCGGCGCTCGCGGCACCAGGTCCTTGCGGTAATAGAGGACGCCCACGTCCAGGTACCAGGGCACCGCGTACGTGCGCCCCTCCACCACCACCGCCTCCACCGGGCCGGGGAAGAAGTCCGCGCGCAGGCGCTCGGGCGGGAAGTACTCGGACAGGTCTGCAATCCACCCAGCACGGGCAAACTCGGGAACCCAGACAACGTCTGCCACCAGCACGTCGAAGTCCTCCGCTCCGCCTTCCAGTGAAGTCAGGAAGAACTGGTGCGCCAGGTCCGAGGAATTGGGCAGCGCCTCGGTGACGAGCTCCACTCCCGGGTTCTCCCGCTCGAAGCGCGCCAGCAATTCACGGAACGGCTCCGGCGCGCCCCACAGCGGCTGGTACTTGAAGACGAGCCGCGTGCGGCCCGCCGGCGCGCCCGCCCCCTCTGACGCACGCCGACACGCCCCCACCGCCACGGCCAGCACGGCGAGGCCCAGCGCGAGCACGGTGGCATTGCGTCGTCCCATACGCGCGGCATGAGTCCAGCCGCACCTTCACCCGTCAATGCACCCGCGCGCCTCAGGGTCCTCGCCCCAACATCGGTCTGCCCGGGAATGCAGAGGGGGGCTCGTGCGCTTGGGAAAGCCAGACGCTATTGTGTTGTTCGAACAACGGGAGGGGGCCCCATGAAGCAGCAGGAAGAGTTGAAGTTCGGCGAGCACCATTCGCACTTCGAACCGCCCGACACGCTGGTGGTCGCCTTCACGGGCCTCATCAACATGGACGAGGTGAAGCGCACGTCCCAGCTCTACAAGGAGACCTTCGAGCGCCACGGCCAGTACTACTGCATCGCCGACATCGGCCGCTCCCAGATTGACACCGCCGGCCGCAGGTACCTCTCCGACAATGGCCGCTCCGAGTGGTTCCACGCCGTCGTCTACGTGGGCGCCGACGTCGTGCAGCGCACCTTCGGCAAGGCCATCGCCCTCGCCATGCTCTACACCGGCAAGACGAGCTTCGAGACCGTCTTCGTCGCCACCGTCGACGACGCCCGCGCCTGGGTGACCCAGCACCGCGCCGGCCGCCAGCGCAAGGCCGGGTGACCTTCCGCCTCCCGGAATCCGAAGGCCATACTCCCGGGAAAGTCTGGAATGTCGCGTAGGACAATTCCTGGCGTTATGCTGGCGTGGATTCCGAAGGGAGTGCCATGCAGCAACAGGAGTGGAAGATCGGCGCACACAAGGTGCGCTACGAGCCGCCGGACGTCGTGGTGGCGACCTTCTCCGGGAACATCAGCCTGGAGGAAATCCAGCGGGCCGTGGCTGTGTACGGCGAAGTCGCGAAGAACGGCCCGTACTACATGATCGCCGAAATCGGCCAGTCCCAGCTGGGGGCGGAGCCGCGGCGGTACCTCTCGGAGAATGGCAAGGCCGACTGGTTCAAGGGCTCCATCTACGTCGGAGCGGACGTGGTGCAGCAGACCTTCGGCAAGGTGATTGCCCTGGGCATGCTCTTCACCGGCAAGACGCGCTTCGAGACCGTCTTCGTGAAGACGCTCCCCGAGGCTCGCACCTGGGTCGAGCAGCACCGCCTCAAGCAGCTCAAGAAGAGCGGCTGAGCCTCGCGCGCTGACCTCCCGCCGGGCCCATTCCGGGGCCCGGCGACTCGCGCGCCCGAAGCCTGCCTCCCCTTCCGCGACGCGGCGCCCGCCGCCTGGCCCACCCGTCCAGGCGAGTCGATTCGGCCTGCCCGGAGGTCGCACCCGGCGGCCACCTTCCCGTCACTCGCGGTGGAAAACCCTTCCAGAACGGGCATTTATCTGCCTGTAGCGGAATGTCACGGTGTCACCATAAACCCGTGTCACTAGAAAAATTCGCTCTAACTGGTAAAGATTCTGGGATTTGTTGTATAGGCTGACGTCCAGGGCGAGCCCCACCCTGCTCGGTTGTTCCTTTCAGGCTCGCCCACATCCCAGTCGTTCCCGCGTGAAGGGGCCCAATCCCCCTCCATTGCCAGCCAACCCGTAACCAGGGGAGCGAGCCGGGGGGGCGCGCTCGACCTGATGAGTCATGCCATGCCCGTGACAGTCCAGAAGCAGGAAGAGACCGGAGTCCCCGCCCACGCCACAGCAGCGGTGCGCTCCCCCCACCTGGGCGCCCAGTACAACCCGTTCGCGGGCCCCCACGTGGAGAACCCCCACCCCTTCTTCGAAAAGCTGCGCAAGGAAGAGCCCGTCACCTTCAGCCCCATGCTGAACATGTGGCTGGTCAGCCGCTTCGAGGACATCACCGCCATCCTGAAGGACCCGGCGCGCTTCTCGAACAAGGACATGCTGGGCAGCGGCACCCACCTGACGGAGGAGGCGAAGGCCATCCTCGCCAAGGGCCATGACACGCGGCACGTGCTCCTGGGCATGGACCCGCCGGACCACACCCGCCTGCGCCGGCTGATGAACCGCGGCTTCACCGCCCAGCGCATCAACGGCATGGCGCCCTTCATCCAGAAGATGGCCAACGAGCTCGTCGACAAGTTCGCCGGCGACAGCCGCGCGGACCTCGTGGAGCAGCTCGCCTACCCCCTGCCGGCCTACGTCATCCTCGGCATCATGGGCGTGCCGGCCGAGGACGTCTGGAAGATCAAGCGCTGGAGCGCGGACTGGCAGCAGCTCACCTTCGAGCACATCGCCCCCGAGAAGCAGGTGGAGATGGCGAACGGTGTCATCGAGTTCCAGCAGTACTGCGTCCGGCTGATTGAGGAGCGCCGCAAGGCTCCGCGCGAGGACCTCACCAGCTACCTGGTGGCCGTGGAGGACGACGGCGAGGCGCTCACCATCGACGAGCTCGTCATGGCCATTGGCGCGTCCATGCTGTCCGCCGGCCACGAGTCCACCACCGCGCTGATGGCCAATACCTGGAAGCTGGCCCTGGAGCACGGCCTGTGGGAGCAGCTCCGCGCCAACCGCGAGCTGGTGCCGAAGTTCTGCGAGGAGGCCAGCCGCTTCGACTCCGTCCAGCACTCCATGCTCCGCACCGCGCGCGAGGACGTCATGGTGGGCGGGGTGAAGATTCCGGCGGGCTCGCGCCTGATGCTGCTCTACGCCGCCGGCAGCCGGGACGAATCACTCTGCCCCTACGCCAACAAGCTGGACATCAACCGCGAGAAGGTGCCCCAGCACCTCACCTACGGCCGCGGCACCCACTTCTGCCTGGGCGCCCCGCTGGCCCGTCTCCAGTTCCAAATCACCACCAACGTCCTGCTGGACCGCCTGCCGGAGCTGAAGCTCGTCCCCCACCAGGACTACGGCACGTGGCAGAGCATCGTCCTGCGCCAGATGAAGCACCTGAAGGTGGAATGGACACATCAGGTGTAGCCACACCCCGGTAGAGCAATGTACGAGGGCCTGGCGACCGGAGACGGTCTCCAGGCCCTTCGCATGTCTGGAGTCCTGCTCCCGGACCCGACGACGCCTACAACCCCTGGTCGATTCGCACCGCACTCGGAGTGAATCACCGAGTCAAGGAAAACCCCCATTGGGTACTTCCTGACCTTAAAGGGTAGTTTCACTCTGGCGGGCTTCCGGTGTTGAAAGAATATTCTTGCCAGACCACCCTCTTTCGGGAGAAAGAGTCTAGGTACACCCTGCTTCCCAGTGAAGCAGAAGGAGCCCCCCAACTATGTACGCCGAAGTAGTGGACGAGGCGGATGTCCAGTTCGCCCGCCGGGTTGACCGCAAGGCGCTGGCATCGGTGACGCGTGAGATGTCGCAGGTGAGCAACGTGCGGGCGCTGTGGGCGCTGGCGAGCCAGTGGCTGGTCATCGCCGCGTGCTTTACCGCCGTCGTCCTGGTGGACCGCTGGTGGGCGTGGCCCATCGCCGCGCTCATCATCGCCTCGCGGCAGCACGCGATGCTGGCGCTGATGCACGAGGCGGCGCACTACCACTTCCTGTCCAACCGGGCGGTGGGCGACGTGGTGAGCGACTTCCTCTGCGCCTTCCCGCTGAACATGACGACGGCGGGCTACCGCCACGAGCACATGCTGCACCACCGCTATGTGAATACGCCGCAGGACCCGTACTGGGCGGGGCAGATGGTGGACTCCTCCTGGCACTTCCCGCGCACGCCGCTGCGCGCGGCGGCCGTCTTCATGGCGGATGCGCTGGGCCTGTACGCCCCCAACCACCTGAAGGTGGTGCTGCCCTGGACGTACTGGGGCCGCCTGGTGGGCAAGGCGAACCCGAAGATTTCCGCCTTCGAGCACGTGCGATACTGGCTGTACGTGGCCGCGCTCGTCACCGTGCTGGTGACGACGGGCGCGTGGCTGCACTGGCTGTTCCTGTGGGTGCTGCCCACGACGACGGTGATGATGGCCTTCTTCCGGATGCGCGCGCTGGGCGAGCACCCCATCGACCCGAACCCGAAGGGCGACGAGACGCGCGAGACGCGCGACGTGGAGGGCACCGCGCTGGAGAACTTCTTCGTGGCGCCGCTCAACGTGAACTACCACCTCACGCACCACGCCTTCCCGTCCGTGCCCTTCTACAACCTCCCTGTCATGCACAAGGAGTTGGAGAAGGCCGGCATGCTGGAGGACGGAGTGAACATGTTCGACTCGTACCTCGGGTCGACGAACAGCATCCGCCAGTACATCACCCGCGAGCTGGAACCCTCCGCCGAGCTGGCGGTGGCCGCGGCCTCGCAGCAGGAGCTGGGGCAGCCGCTGCACTCGTGATGGCCGCGCGTGCGCCCGCCCACCGGGACGCGTGAGCCGAAGGCCGACACCAAGGTCACCGCAATGGGGCTGGGGGGCTCCACGGTGACTGGAAGGTCGGCTTCTCGGCTCACCTCACGGGAAGCGGCGCAGCGAGGACCACGGGAACGGCTTCCAGAAGGGCGTGGCGACCGCGTCGCCGTCCAGCGGGAACCAGGGCGCGTCGTCGCCGCCCGGGGAGAGGACGTGGAAGTCCTGCGCGGGCATGAAGCCCTGCCCCAGCAGCGCCACCCGACGGCCCTCGGGGTTGGCCGCCACGTCCAGCACCACCACCGCGTGCCCCGGGCTGCCGCCCAGCACGAAGAAGTCCCCGGGCCGCACGTCGTCTCGCGAGGGGCGCTTCTTCAGGGGCTCCAGCGACATCGTGCCCGCGTAGGTGAAGACCAGGTCCAGGTACGCGCGGAACGCGGCGCGGGAGGAATCCGCCTTCGCGCTGCGCACCCACGCCACCTTCGAGCCCGTGACTTTCGCCCGGTCTCCCGCCGCGTAGCGGGGCCAGGCGGCGGCGTCTCCGCTGGTGAAGCGGTAGGCGATGCGCTCGCGCTGGTTGCTGGACCAGAGCCACTCGGCGTGGAGGCGGATGACGGAGTCGGCGCACTGCTGGAGGTTCGCCGTGCCCACGTCCATTTCCGCCACCGCCGCCAGTCGCGCGTCGTCGCCAGCCAGCACCTCGCCGCCCCGGAAGTGGCGCACGGGGGTGCCGGCGGGACGCAGGGGCAGCCCTCGCAGCCACGCGCCGAACGAGCCGGCCTCCACCGCGACGCGCGTGTAGCCCTTCGGGGGTGCGAAGGCGGATTCCAGCAGACGGACCTTCGCGTCCGCGGACAGCCACGCGTAGCGCGCCAGCTCTTCACGGGTGGGGGCCCGGGGCTCGGAGGTGGAAGCGGTGGTGGCCTCGTCGGAGGACTCCTGCCCCCGGAGCTCGAGCACCTGGCGCCGCAGGCCGAGGACGGAGTCCCGGGCCGTTTCGCGCTCGGCGGCCGAGGGGCGGCTGAGTCCAGACGCGCTGGAGTCCGGAGACGGGCCCATGGCCTTCGCCGCGCCGGGAGCCAGGAGCGCCAGTACCAGCAACCCCGGCACGGTGAGCCTCCGGGCCGGAGCGGCGGCGCGAGATGAATGGTGATTCACCTCCTGCGCCCGCTGCGAGGGAGACAGGGCTGCGCGGGAGGGGACACGGTGGGGCTCATGCACGGCGCGGAAGGCTCCGGAGGGAATGGGGTGCTCGGGAGATGACGCTCCCTTGCTTGGAACATTCTCACCGACCCGGAGTTCCCTCGCGGCCTTTCCGACCCGCGTTTCCTGGAATCCCCCGCGAGGCCCTGCACCCGCGTCCCACGGCGGCGTCGCCCCGTGGACTCCCGGCCCCTGGCTGCTCCGCCCCTTCGTTCCCTGGCGTGTTGCCTGCCTGAGGTGGGGTCCGCCGCTGAACGGTCATCCGCCGGTCCCCGTGCACCGCGGGGGTTGAGGACTCACTTTCAATGCATATGCAACGCCGGGCGAACCTCGTGCTGCTCAACACCCTGTCGCTGTCGAGGCTGCCGATGGCGGTGGCGTTCATCGCCATTCCCGACACGGTGGTGCGCGCGGTGCTGGTGATGCTGGCGGCGTTCACCGACTTCCTCGACGGGTGGATTGCCCGTCACCGGGGACTGGCCACGCGCATCGGCGCGCTCATCGACCCGGTGGCCGACCGGGGCTTCATGGTGACGGCCATCCTCGTCTGCTACCTCGACGGGCTCATCGCCCTGCCCGAGGTGTTGCTACTGGTGGTGCGCGACATCGGCACCGCCATCGGCTTCATCGTCGCCCGCGTGGTGCCGGGCTTGCGGTCGGTGGAATTGAAGGCCCGGCTGCTCGGCAAGGTCGTCACCTCGCTGCAGTTGGTGGCCCTGCTGTGCGTGCTGCTCTTCCCACCGGCGGTGTCGCCGCTCGTCGCGCTCATTGGCGTGCTGTCGCTCGCCTCGGTGGTGGACTACTCGCGCGCGGTGCTGCATGCGCGGGTGCGCGGCCGGGAGTCCTCGCAGGCCCACGTGCACCACGGCCCCACAGAGGGGCCCACGTCTTCCATGCCCACGGCGCGCAAGTAGCACGCGACCAGGCCTCAGCCCTGGGGCGGAGGCGCGGGGTCGGCGCCGTGGGACTCCGGGAGCCCCAGCGCGCGCGCCCGCTCGGAGGCGATGGCGGAGCGCTCGCCGTCGGTCATCTCCGACCAGACCTCGTCCATGGCATCCAGCAGGGCGTCTTCCTCGGGGGAGTCGCCCTCCGGATGTCCCGCACGCACGTGCAGGAGCTTGCGCAGGAGCGCGCGGTATCGGTCATAGGCCGTCATGATGGAAAAACCTCCGCCCCAGGGACGAGCCCGAGGCATGTGACTGACGGAGCGTGGCTCGCCTCCTCTCTCATTCCCCCGCCGGCAGCACGGCAATCTCCAGCGTCTGGTCCTGGCCCACCATGTCCACCACCGCCCGCACCTGCTCGCCCTTCTCGAGCTGGCGCGCGCCGATGCTCTGCCCGTTGCGGCGCACCTGCGTCTTCTCGTCCACGCTCAGCGGCAGCGACTCGCCGTAGTCCGTGTCGATGACCACCTGCTTCGCGGAAGCCGAGCGCACCGTGCCCAGGTAGACGGCGTTCACCACCGCCGTGCCCCGCGGTGCGCGGACACCCGAGCCCGCGGCCGGGACGTCACTCATCACGGGAGCCCGGGTGCCCGCGCCTTCCGGAATGGCCGAGGTGCCCGCGCTCCCCGAACCTCCGACACCCTGCGCGTCCACCTGGGCACGCAGGCGGGCCACCTCCTGCCGCAGGCGGAGCACCTCCGCGCGCAACTCCGCCTCCGTGCTCGGGAGGTCCGCGTCCTCACCGGCGGGCTGCGCCTGTCCGCCCGCCTGCTGCCGCGGAGCCGTTTCCCCGGACTGCGCCTCCGCCGTGCACCCACCGCACATCAGCAGCGACAGCCCCGCGATGCCCAACACCGTCCAGGTGACCTTGCGCAACATGGCTCTCGGCCTCCCTTTCCAATTCAAAGTTGGGGACTGCCGGGTCATGGACAACCACCCGTTCGGCCGGGCAGCGCCTGGACTGCGAGCCACCCACCGAGCCCCCTCCCGCCCCCAGGCGGGCCGCCCCGCGCATCCCCCGGGGCATTCCGGCGATAGTGCGGCCTCCTCTCCCGCCCTGGAGCCCATGGCAACCAAGCGCCCACCGCCCCCGCCCACCGCGGCGCCGTCCCTCGCGGCCGCCGAGCCTCCTCGCACCGCGCTGCGCATCCACGCCCCCGGAGCGCAGCCCGCCGCCGAATTGAACGTGCTGCGCGACCTCAACGCGCTCCGCGCCCCCGTGCCGGACCGGGTGGCTCCCACCGGCGTCCCTCCCGGGACACCGCTCTCGCAGAACCGCTTCATCACCCAGGGCTACATCGGCATCGCGCAGACGTTCCAGGCGCTGCTGGACCCGGACTTCCGGCCGGGCGGCACCAGCCGCGTGCGTCCGTCCTGGTTCGCCTTCACGCCCCACGCCTCGCAGGAGGCCGGCAAGGGCATGCTCGGCGCGGCCATCGCCCGGCGCATCATCGACATCGCCCAGGGAGAGGTGCTGCCTGGCGCCGCACAAGCCTATGACCGCGTGGGCCTCACCGGCCCCATGCGCGTGGGCGCGGAGAAAATCTCCACCGCGCTCGGGTGGCATGGCCTGCCGAAGGACGCGGCCGCGGCGCTCGGCGCGCTCGCCGGCGCCATGAACCTGGAGCCGCTCTCCGACCCGCGCACGCTCTGGTCCACCGCGCACCGCATCGCGCGCCTGTTCTTCCAGGCCCCCGGCATGCTGCCGCTCGACAAAGCCGAGGCCATGGCCCGCACGATGGAGCGCATGCTCAACGAGGGCAACGTCGCCATCTTCACCGACATTGGCGGCTCGGCGCAGACGTACCTCGCATGGCGTCAGGGCGCGGGCGCCGTCACGCCGGACCGTGTGCTGCGCGACTTCACCCTGCGCGGCGCCACGCCCCAGCAGGCGAAGCGCGCCTACGACGTCCTCATCACCCGCACCCGCGAGCAGCCAGCCCCGTCGGACTTCGCGCGCCTGCTTCCGGACGTGTCGGGCAACAGCCTGGTGGTGGCGGGCTTCGCCCTCATCGAGACGGCGCGCCAGGCCCCGGGAGGTGCCGCGCGCGAGGCGCTCATCGCCATCGCCAACAACTGCCTGGCGTGGCGCGAGCAGCACGATGCGGTGCAGCCAGCCTTCACCCCGCCCTCGCGCCCGCCGGACGAGGTGTCCCGCCCGGAATTGATGCAGGCGCTCACCCCGCTGCTGTGCCTGGGGCTGGGCCCGGTGATGTGGAACTTCTCCGACTACGCCGCCACCCAGCGAGACCGCGACTACAACCCGCTCACCTCCAAGCCCACCGAGTACAACTGGGCGAGCTTCGCGGACCGGTGGCCCGCCATCCTCACCGCCTTCGCGCTCGGCTACCGCAACCCCACCGCGCTGTGGGCGCTGCCACCGCCGCTCGTTCCCGCCGGCAGCCCGCTGCTGAACCTGACCTGAGGCGCGGGAGCGGTCAGTCCACCTTCAGCATCAGCGTGTCGCTGTTCACGGTTTGAATCAGGGAGTCCGAGACGGTGAGCGTCACCGTGTATGTGCCCGGCTGGGTAGGCGTGCCGGTGAGGACTCCTCCCTCCGCGCCGTTGACGACGGAGATGCCGGGAGGCACGGCGCCCTTCCACGACCACGAGAAGGGCGGCGTCCCGCCGTAGAGCGCAGGGCGTAGCTGTACGTGCTGCCCACGCGCCCGTCCGGCACGCCCTGCGTCAACGCAATCAGGTTGAGGCCTCCCGCGCTTATCGTCCGCATCGACACAGCCAGGGTGGAGACCTGCGGGGGCGAGTCGCTGTCCGTCACCTCCACCGTGAAGCTGGCGCTCCCCACGGGTCCGCAGGTGCCCGTCACCCTGCCGTCCTCGGCGAGCTGCAACCCCGCGGGCAGGGTGCTGCCGTTGGCCAGCGTGAAGCGGTGGGGCGTCTTGCCGCCAATGGCGGACAGGCGCTCCGAGTAGGCCTTGTTCTGCACCCCATCCACGAGCATTCCCGGCCCGGCGAGGAGCAGCCTGGAATAGACGCGCAGGGGGATGCTGCCGCTCGCCTGCTGCGAAGGCGTGCTCCGGTCCGTCACGTTGATGGACAGGAAGAAGTCGCCCGCAGCCGCGGGCATGCCGGTGAGCTGGCCGTCACCGTCGAGACCGAGTCCCGCCGGGAGCGCCACCGTCGCCGTGAAGGTGTACGGCGGAGTGCCGCCCCTCGCGCGCAGCCGGCCGCTGTACGCCCGGCCCTGCTGCGCCGTCCCGAGCGCATCCGGATCGAGCGCGAGCGCGACCACCGGCCCGGCGTCCGTTTCCTCCGTGCCCGCGTCCACCCCGGCATCCGCGCCGCCGTCTTCGCCCGCATCCACTCCGGTCCCCGCGTCGTCACCCGCGTCTGCACCCGCGTCCGCACCGGCGTCGGTACCCGAGTCACCGGCATCCGCTCCGGGTGTGGGGTCCACGGGCTCGCACGTGTCCAGCTCACCGCAGTCCGGCACGCAGCGCGACTCCGAGGCGAGACACGTGAAGCCCGAGGGGCATGCGCCCTGCGCGTCACACGAGTCGTAGCGCGACAGGTCCGGCGCGAAGGTGCACGCGGCCACGCACACCAGGGCCAGCACGCCCGGAAGCACGCGCCTCATGGCAGCTCCCAGACCAGGAAGAACGCCCCGCCCGCGCCCAGCAGCGCGCCCGTCCCCAGCAACACGTTGGCCGTCGTCGCCTGCTTGCGGCCCGACCGCAGCCGGTCATCGAGGCACGCGCGGAAGGCCTCGCCCTCACCCGAGCAGCCCGCGTTCCCCTCCGACAGGCGCGACTCCGCCCGGCGCGCGGCCACACCGAAGCCCACGCCCGCCGCGAGCGCCGCGCCTCCCGCCGCCAGCAGCACCTTGGGCCACACGCGCGTCGGACGCTCCACGCTCGCCGACGTCTGGGCCACGCCGTCCAGCGAGGGACGCCCCGCCCACAGCAACTGGAACGCCTGACGGGCCCGCGCCTCGGCCTCGCCGGGCTCCGCCTTCGCCGCGGGCAACTGGAACAACTCCCGCGCCTCCCAGTCCTTCGAGTCCTCCAACGTCAGCACCACGCTGCGCGAGCCACCCACGCCCAGCGCCACGCCGCGCACCAGCCACGCCGCGCCCGGTGCCACGCTCCGCGCGCCCAGGCACGCCGCGCCCTCGCAGGCCGTCGCCCCGGGGCCCAGCGTGCGCAGCCGGGCCACCGTGTCGGCGCGCGCCTCCAGGCACACCCCGGGCGTGGAGCCCACCGCGCGGCGCACGGCCTCCTCCAGCCCGCGCGTCTCCTCGCGCGCCAGCGCCACCCTGTCGAAGGGGATGAGCACCACCTTCTGCCCCTCGCACTCCGCCGCCGACTGCGCGAGCGACAGCGAGAGCATCAGCGCCACGGACAGGGCACTCATGGCGACAGGTCCGGTCCTTCCTCGGGCGCCACCGGCGGCAGCTCGAGGTTGGCCACGTAGCCCCGGTAGAAGCGCGAGCCGAAGGGCACCGAGAAGAGCCTGTCGCGCAGCGCGTCCTGCACCGCCCCGCGCGCGGCGAGCGCCGTCTCGTGCCACCCCAGCCCGCCCGCATCCACCACCGCGCCCGGCTTCGAGAAGGTGAACGCCGCTTCACGTCCGTTCGTGCGCAGGAAGTAGCCGCGCCCCGGCGGCAGCGCCAGCACCACCGAGCGCTCGCGCTCCTTGTTGAACTCCGCCACGCGCAGGCCCCGGGCGTCCTCCACCCACAGCCGCCCCTCCATGCCCGGGGGCACCAGCAGGTAGCTCAGCGCCGCCTGCGTGCTCAAATCCGACAGCGCCACCGAGCGGTCCAGCGCGGGAGGCCGGACGAACGCCGCGAGCTTGCCGCGCACGTCCTCCGCGCCCTGGCTCGCGGCCGCGACGAAGGCGTGCAACTCCGAGTACTCCACGCGCCCGTCCGCGTTGACGTCCGCCGCGCCGGTGAGCGCCGAGCGCACCAGGTGGCTGAACACCCCCGAGCGGATGGCGCTCCACTCGTGGCTCTCCTGCTCCGTCGACGTGGACAGCACCACGCCCACCTGCGGGTAGCGGTCCAGCTCGCGCGTCGCCAGGAGGCCCTTCACCGCCTCCGTGTGCGCGGGCCCCACCGGCAGCGCGCCGCGCGAGTGCACGAAGTAGTACGAGTCACACGCGTCCACGATGAGGTGGATGAACGACGCCTGGCTGGGCGCGAGCACGCCCTGGAAGAGGTCCGTGCGAGTGAAGGGGCCGTCCAGCAGGCTCACCGTCCCCTCGCCCGCGGCGCCTCGCTTCCCGTGGCCGGTGAAGACGAAGTACAGAATCGGACGCTCGCCCCGGGCCCTGTCCGCCGCCATGCGCGCGTTGAGCCGCGCGAGGGACTCCTTCAGGGCCGCGCGGGTGGGCGGACGCGTCAGGGCCGCCAGCCCCGGGTGGAGCACCTGCGTCTCGTCGTCCAGGACGCTCAGCAGCACCGCCTCGCGCACGCGGGGTGCCAGCAATTCGTAGTACCGCGCGCCGTCGTCATCCGCGTAGCGCAGGGGGGCCTGGTTCCTGTCCAACCCGCCGTTGTGCGCGACGATGACGGCATAGGCCCCGTCGGAAGACGCGGCGCGGGCGGAGGCCGAGAAGAGCAGCGCGACCCACAGGGCCATGAGGGGTGCGCGGAGGAGAAGTCTCATGCGGTTGGCTGGGTGGCGCGACGCATGAGGCTGCCACGAGTCCACTGGCGCAATCCACTCGGGCCCCCTCGCGTCAACACAAGATGACGGCGGCCGCACAGCGCGGTAAGCCCGTGAGGGATGGAGTGGGATGACCCGACATTGCGGCGCTTCCGGGAGGGTGTTCCGGAGGCCCTTGCAGCCGTGTACCGCGCGCATGCGGAGGGGCTCGCTCGCATGCTGAGGGCGGCTGCCTGGCGAGGAGGCGTGTTCTCCCACCTGAGGGGTGCCATGGAAATGGAGAACCTCATCCTGGAGACCTTCGCCCGGGCCTTCGAGCCCCGGACGCGCGCGGCCTATGACGGCTCGCGGCCGTACGCCCACTTCCTCATGGGCATCGCCCGCAACGTGCTGCTGGAGCAGTCGCGCAACCGCGAGGTCGCGGTGGGCCTGGAGCCCTACGAGTCGCAGGGCGAGCTGCCGGAAGACGGCGGTGGGCTGACCCAGCTGCTGGAGGACCGGGAGGTGGAGGCGTTGGTGGCGGGATTCAAGGAAGGACTCTCCGCGGAGGAGCGGGCGCTGTTCGAGCTGCGCTTCGGAGAAGGGCTGGCACAGGAGACGGCGGCGAGCCGGATGGGACTCACCCGCATCCAGGTGCGGCGGCGGGAGCACGGCATCAAGACGCGGCTGCTCGGCTTCCTCCAGGCGCGCGGCTACCTGGAAGGACTGGAGACCCGGGGCTGGAGCTTCTTCAGACGGCGAGGCGATTCATGAGTGAGTGCGCGGACACGAAGGCGAAGCGGGCCCTGGAGGCACTCTTCCATGGTGAGCTGGACGCGGAGGGCTTCACCTGGCTGCGCGCCCACGCGGCCACCTGCCCGAGCTGCCGCGAGACGTACGACAGGCTCGCGCGCGTGGAGTCCTCGCTGGAGAAGCGCGCGCTTCCGCAAGCCCGCAAGGCGCTGCTGGAGCAGGCGCTGTTCGCGCGGCTCGCGGAGAGCACGGCCGCTGCTCCGGCGCGGGCGCCCGTGCGGGCCACGCCGCCCGCGGAGCGCTTCTCCTTTTTTCGTCCCTGGATGGGCGTGTCACTGGGCCTCGCGGCGACCGCGGCGCTCGCGCTCCTGGTGGTGAGGCCACAGCAGGTGGATGAGACGCAGGACTCCGCGTGGCAGGCGCGCTCGGGGCAGCCGGGCGCGGCGTGGGGCGTGCGGGCCTTCTGCATCGGCGCGGACGGGCAGGTGCGCGGCGAGGCGCGGCCCGGCGGGACGCTCGCGTGCGCGGAAGGGGGCGCGGTGCAGTTCAGCTACACGGCGCCCCAGGCGGCGCGGCTGAGCATCGAAGCAACGTCCCCTTCCGGAGAGCCGCTGCACTTCTTCCCCAGCGAAGGCCCGACGGCGGACGTGGCCCTGGGGGTGGATGTCATCCTGCCCTTCAGCACTCCGGTGCAGGAGGGGTGGCTCAGCGGTGCGCTGGAGGTGCGTGCGCGCTTCACGGATGCCCGGGGACAGCCCCTGGCCGAGACGCGGGTGACGCTCACGCCGCGCTGACGGACGAATTCGAAATGCGGCGCTGAAACTCCGGACGGGCTCGCGTCACAACGCGGACACCGGGCCCCTGAAGGCCCGGGCTCTCTTCCCGAGGAGTCGCGCCGTGTCCAAGCCGTCCGTGTGGGTGAGCCTCGCCGTGGGGCTCGTGTTGGGTTTCGTGGGAGGTCGGGTCGGCCGTCCCTCGGAGGCATCCGCTGGCGCCGTCGAGGCGCGCGGGGCTCCGGCAGCGGCGGCGAAGGCGCCGGGCGCCCGGCAGCGTCCTCCGATTTCGCCCACCGTCTACAAGGTGCCGCTGGATGGCTCGATTGCGGCCGGGCCCGAGGACGCGCTCGTCACGCTGGTGGAGTTCTCCGACTACGAGTGCCCCTTCTGCTCGCGCGCGCACGGGACGGTGAAGCAGCTCCAGGAGAAGTACGGGAAGAAGCTGCGCGTGGTGATGAAGCACCACCCGCTGCCCAACCACCCGCACGCAAAGCCCGCGGCGCTCGCGGCGCTCGCGGCCGGCGAGCAGGGGAAGTTCTGGGAGATGCACGACACTCTCTTCAGCAACGCACGCGCGCTGAGCGAGGGGGATTTGGAGCGCTACGCCCAGGGGCTGGGCCTGGACGTGGAGCGCTGGAAGAAGGACATGGCCGACTCGCGGCTGGCCGAGCGCATCCGCAAGGACGAGTCGCTGGCGATGCAGGTGGGCGCCACCGGGACGCCGGGCTTCTTCGTGAATGGGCGCTTCATCAGCGGCGCGCAGCCGCTGGAGGTCTTCACGGGCGTGGTGGACGAGGAGCTGGGCAAGGCGGAGGCGCTGGTGAAGGGCGGCGTGCGTGCGGCGGAGGTGTACGCGCGCGTCATCGAGAAGGGCGTGGACCGGCCGCCGTCGCAGCCCGCGGCCGCGCAGCAGGAGCTGCCGGTGCAGAAGGTGGAGGTGGGCAACGCGCCCGCGCGCGGCCCGGCGAACGCGCCGGTGACGCTGGTGGCCTTCTCCGACTTCGAGTGCCCGTTCTGCGCCCGCGCGGTGCCGACGATGAAGGCCCTGGAGCAGGAGTACGCCGGGAAGCTGCGCGTGGCCTTCAAGCACCAGCCGCTGGACATGCACCGGCACGCGAAGCTGGCGGCCGCCGCGTCCCTGGCCGCGCACGAGCAGGGGAAGTTCTGGGAGTTCCACGACATCCTCTTCGCCAACCAGCGGCAGTTGGACAGGGCCTCGCTGGAGGCCTACGCGAAGCAGCTCGGCCTGAATGAGGCGCGCTTCAAGGCGGCGCTGGACTCGGGAAAGTTCGACAGCCAACTGACGGCGGACATGAGCGAGGGCACGCGCGTGGGGGCCAATGGGACGCCCACGTTCTTCATCAATGGCCGCCCGCTGGTGGGCGCGCTGCCCATCGACCAGTTCCGCCGCATCATCGACGAGGAGCTGAAGAAGTCCGGCATGGCCGCGCGATAGTCCCGGCCCGGGCCCTTCCGGAAAAAATCGGCGTCGGTGAGGAAGTTTGAGTCCCCCTCCCGTTCAGGTGTCAGCGGGCACGCACCGCCCCAAGCACCTGAACCCAATCGAGGGGGACTCATGTCAGCGCTTCGCAACACCCTGGTGGCCTCCGTGGCCTCCGTGGGACTGAATGGTTGTGTCTACGGTTACATCAACGACGCCGCGACGGGCAGCGCCATGCAGGACGTGACAGTCACTGTCGCCTCCGGCATCTGCTCCGGCTCCGGCTGCGCCAACCCCATCATCCAGAAGTCCGACACGTCGGGCGTCTACATCTTCGACGCCTACGGGAACCAGCACGGCGAAGACCAGGTGCAGTACCTCATGGTCGCTGGCGGCGAGGAGGCCCTCAAGCTCGTCTACAGCCGCGCGGGCTACCGCACCGTCAACGTCTTCCACAAGCCCAACTACGAGAACGTGCAGCAGGACGGAGAGACCTACCAGGTCTCCAACGTGCAGACGGTGTACCTCTGCGCGCTGACCGCCCCGGACTCCGACACGGACGGCGTCTGCGATGCCGCGGAGAACCGCTACGGCACCAACGCCTTCAGCTCGGACACGGATGGCGACAGCATCAGCGACTTCGCCGAGCTGTACGGCTCCGGCGGCGTCGACCTGCGCTACTACGGCGCCAGCCCGACGAAGAAGGACGTCTTCGTGGAGATGGACTACTACCCCGGCCTCAAGCCCCTCCAGGCCGCGCTGGACCGCGTGACGGCCGCCTTCGCCGCCGCGCCGGTGAGCAACCCGGACGGCTCCACGGGCATCAACCTGCACCTGGTGCTCAGCCAGCAGATTGCCGCGGCCGACGCCAACATGGACCTGAACCCGGCGTGGGCGGACTTCGACGTCATCAAGGCCAAGTACTTCCCCGCGCGCCGCGCGCCGTTCTTCCACTACGCGCTCGTCGCCAACCAGTACGACGCCAGCGGCTCCAGCGGCCTGTCTCGCGGCATCCCCGGCCATGACTTCATGGTGACCATGGGCAACTGGTCCACCCCGGGCGGCACCGAGCAGCAGCAGGCCGGCACCATCATGCACGAGCTGGGGCACAACATCGGCCTGCAGCACGGCGGCAACGAGGGCATGAACTACAAGGCCAACTACCTGAGCCTCATGAGCTACGGGTACCAGCTGCGCGGCCTCATGAAGGACGGCACGGACGGCGTGCTCGACTACTCCCGCGTGCGCCTGGCCTCCGCGAGCGAGGCGTCCGTCAGCGAGCTCAACGCCTTCTCGCCCATCGCTCCGACGACCGAGGCGGACCTGTCCCACTACGGCGTGCGCATCGGCACCGTCCTGCGCACCGGCAACGCGAGCGCCAACCTCGACTTCAACGGCAGTGGCGTCATCCAGGCCGGCTTCATCGCCCAGGACCTGAACAACGACGGCGACACGTCTGACTTCATCAACGCGTCGCAGAACGACTGGACGGCGCTCATCTACCACGGCGCCAGCACCATCGGTGACGCCAACCTGGGCTCCAACAACAACCTGGTCGCGCCGCAGACCTTCCTCGTCCGGCCCGAGACGACCGAGCGCTGCATCACCGAGTTCGAGGGCCGCCGCTAGTCCCTCGCACTGAAGACGCGGTATCCACGCCGCCGGGCTCCTCGCGAGGGGGGCCCGGCGGTCGTGTTTCCGGCGCACACGGTGGGATGCAATCGGGGCACATCCGGGGCGTACGAGCCGCTACTCTCGGAGAACCCCATGCGCCCACCGCTCCACCGCCTCGCCCTCGTTGCCCTCACGAGCTGCACGGCTGTCGCCCTGCTCACCGCGGCCGACACCCGAAAGCCCTCCACCGAGTGGATGGCCCGTCCGTCCGAGGCGGCCCGCATCGCGCGGGTGGAAGCGGGGCTGCCCACCGTCACGCTCCCCGGCGAGAAGCCCATGCGCCTGTCGCTCGAGCGCTGGATGGAGCTGTACAAGATTCCCGGCGTCAGCGTCGCCGTGTTCGAGAAGAACGCGCTCGTCTGGGCCAAGGGCTATGGCGTGAAGCAGGCCGGCGGCACGGACCCCGTCACGCCTGACACGCTCTTCCAGGCCGCGTCCATCAGCAAGCCGGTGACGGCCCTCGCGGCGGTGCACTACGCCGAGGCCGGGAAGTGGTCGCTCGACGCGAACATCAACGACGCACTGGGCACGTGGAAGCTCCCGGAGAACGAGTTCACGAAGACGGAGAAGGTGACGCTGCGTCGCCTGCTCAGCCACAGCGCGGGCACGACGGTGCACGGCTTCCCTGGCTACGCCGTCACCGACCCGCTGCCGACGGTGGAGCAGGTTCTCGACGGGGCGAAGCCCGCCAACACCGCGGCGGTGCGGGTGGACACCGTCCCCGGGACGAAGACGCGCTACAGCGGCGGCGGCACCACGCTCGTCCAGTTGATGATGGTGAATCAGTTGAAGAAGCCGTTTCCGCAAATCATGCGGGAGACGGTGCTGACGCCGCTCGGCTTGAAGCACAGCTCGTACGAGCAGCCGCTGCCCGCCGCCCTCGCGCCGATGGCCGCCTCCGGGACGCGCTTCGGCGGAGAGAGCGTCGAGGGGCAGTGGCACGTCTACCCGGAGATGGCCGCCGCGGGCCTGTGGACGACGCCGTCCGACCTGGGGCGCATCGCCATCGAGGTGTCGAAGGCGCGGGCAGGCAAGTCCAAGCGCGTGCTGTCACAGGCGATGGCGAAGCAGATGCTCACGAAGCAGTCGGAGGCCTTCGGGCTGGGGTTCCAGTTGGAGGGCGACAAGGACCGCTTCGGGCACGGCGGCTCGAACGAGGGCTTCCAGTGCGCCCTGATTGCGTTCGCCGACTCGGGCAGCGGGGTCGCCATCATGACCAACTCGGACAGCGGTGGGCTGCTGATTGACCCCATCGCCTCCAGCGTGGCCGCCGAGTACGGCTGGAAGTCGTATGTCCCCCGCCCGGAGAATTCCTTCATCCAGTTGGACCTGTTCGCGCGGCTCAAGGGAACGGATGCGGCGCTCGACTGGTACCGGTCGATGAAGCGAGATGGCACGGGCGGCAAGCTGACTCCCGGGGACCTGAACAACCTCGGCTACCGGCTGCTCAGCGAGGGACAGGGCGCCGACGCGATGAAGGTGCTCAAGGCGAACGTCGAGCTCTACCCCGAGGACTCGAATGCCTATGACAGCCTCGGCGAGTGCTACATGAAGGCGGGCCAGAATGCGGAGGCCATCGCCAACTACAAGAAGTCGCTCGCGCTGGACCCGAAGAACACCAACGCCGTGAAGATGCTGGAGAAGCTGGGCACGAAGCCCTGAGTCTCACCGGCTCAGTTCCCGTCGCTCACGCCCCACGCATAGTCGAGGTCCCCGATGCGCTCGATGAGTTCCGCGAGCGCTTCGCCCGGAGTGCCGGCCGCGAGGACCCGCTCGAAGTCAGCGGCGCCCTTGCGGAAGTCGGTCTGGCCCGCGTCGTCGAAGGCGTAGAACCGCAGGCGGTCGACGCCAGCGAGCCGCGCCGCGAGCAACTGGAGCAGCGTCATCGCTTGTCTGTTGCCGCCGAAGGCGCCGCAACCCCAGAAGCCAGTGCGGACCTCGACGGGGGTCCCGGGCCACTGCCGGTGTGACTCGGCCACCGCGGCACTGAAGCCGGTGTACGCGGTGGTCAGGATCCGCTCGAGCTGGTGGCGGAAGTACAGCCCGCGTCCGCCCGCGGGTGCGGCGATGGCGATGAGGTTCGTCCGGGTAGGAGGACGCAGCACGCGCACCGCCGCGCGGATGACGTTGGCCGGCGCCGCGGCGAACCTGTTGCCGTAGAGGCCGAGCGGCCGGCCGGCGGCGCGGTCCGGCTCGGTCGAGATGGCGCACCGACGCTCGGCGCCCGCGACGAGGACGGGCGTCGCTTCGTCATCGACCTCGGTCGTCGCCGGGAGACCCTCGTCGAGCAGCGCCTCGCGCAAGGAGCCGAGCACCGGGTGTTCAGCGGCCTGCGTCTCGTCCTGAGCCAGCAGCGCGGAGCCGTAGCCGATGAACAACTGCGGGTCGGCGAAGTTCACGTGCCAGACCCCGGCGTCGCTTCCGCTGTAGTCGTAGGTGCCGGGCACCGCGAGGACCTCGGTGGCCGCGAGCTCCACCGTCGCGGGCAGCGACAGGGCACGCCACCGGGTCAGCACGATGCTGCCCTCGTGGACGGCGCCAGGGGGACACGTCAGCTCGAACAGCAGATTCTTGTGCGGATGCCGGAGCACGGGCGGGTGCGCGGCGAGCAGGGCGACGGGTTCGTACTCACGGCGGAGCAGGCAGACGGGTGTCGGAGCGCTCATTTCCTCTACTTAGTGTCACATCAACACCAAGTCAATCTGGCCCGCGAGGTGACGTCCACCGACCCGGGTCAGGTGGCTCGCCGAGTCACCCCACCCGCGAGCAGCGGCACGAGGTCCACCCCGCTCCACAGCCGCTCCCGCATCTCGCGCGTGTCCACCAGCGCGCGGGCGCCCCGGGGCGTGACGGCGAACACCCGCCGGGAGCTGTCACCCCGCTCGGACGCAACCAGCCCCTTCGCTTCGAGCCTGTCCAGCGTGGCGTACACCGCGCCAATCGCCACCTCGCGTCCGGCCACCACCTCCAGCTCGCGGCGCACGGCCATCCCGTAGGCGCCCCCCTCATCGGGGGCCCGCGCGGTGCGGACCACCGCGAGCAGCACCTGCTCTTCGAAGGTGCCGAGGGGTGCGTCGGACGTCGTGTTGGAAGCGGGTGACACGGGCTGCTCCTCTCGAAACGACAGCTTGAAACGGGCGGGACTCTATCCCTCGCGGAACACGACGGCGGGGTCCAGTCGACTGGCGCGCCAGGCGGGCAGCAGCGCAGCGCCAACCCCCACCGCCAGCAACCCCAGCGTGGCGCCCGCGAGCGACAGCGGGTCCACCGCGCTCACTCCATACAGGAACGACGAGAGCAGCCGCGCCAGGGCCAGCGCCGCGATGGTGCCAATCACACTCCCGAGCAACACCAGCGCCCCACCGCGTCCCACCACCTGCGCCACCACGCGCGACGGCCGCAGCCCGAGCGCAATGCAGATGCCCAAATCGCGCTGCCGCCGCCGGACGAAGTGCGACGTGACGCCGTACACGCCCACCGCGCCGAGCACCACCGCGAGCACCGTGAGGAACGTGAGCACCGACATCACCTGCCGCGCGGGGCCGATGGCCTGCGCGAACACCGCCTCCAGCGTGGAGCCGCGCTGCACGGCCACGGAGGGCGAGGTGGCGGCAATCTGCTTCCGGGCGGCATCGACCAGCGCCGCGGGGTCCTGCCCCGGCTGGGCGCGCAGCACCAGCACCTGCCGCGTCATCATCATGTCCGCCACCTGCGCGTGGAGCATGTAGCGCGCGGGCACGGAGCCGTCGGTGAGGCCCGCCTCCGCCACGTCCTCCACCACGCCGACGATGCGCTCCAGCCCGCCGAGCCCCGTGTCGATGCGCTGGCCGATGGGGTTCTCCCCCGGGAAGTACTTCTTCGCGAGCGCGCGGTTGATGACCACTGCGCGCTCGGTGTCCGCCCGGTCGCTCTCGAGCAACAGGCGCCCGTCGAGCAACTGGATGCCAATGGTCTCGAAGTAGTCTGGGGACACCAGCCGCACGAAGGTGGTGGTGGAGGGCAGGTCCGACTTGCCCTCGATTTCGAGCCCCCAGCTCTCGCCCGAGCCGCGCAGCGGCAGCTTCTGCGTGGCGCCCACCGCGCGGACACCCGGGAGCGTGGCGAGCGAGGCCACCAGGTCCGCCATCACCCGTGGCCGGGCCTCGCGAGCGACGTTGCCTTCCATCACCACGTCGAGCACCGCCACGCGGCCGGTGTCCACCCCCGAGTCGATGGCGCGCAGGTTCGTCACCGAGCGCACGAGCAGCGCGGCCCCCGCCGTCAGCAGCACCGCGAGCGCCACCTGCCCCACCACCAGCGCGCCCTCCGTCCGCCCACCGCGTGCGCCCACACCTCCCGTGCGCGACTTCGAGAGCGCGCGCTGCGGGTCGGACCTCCGCAGCGAGCGCGCCGGCAGCAGCGCCACCGCGAAGGCCGCGACGAGCGCCAGCACGAGCGCCGCGAAGAACACGCCCCAGTCCAGCGAGCCGTGCGGCGCGAGGGGTCCGAGCGGCAGCGCGTCGGTGAGCAGCCGGAAGCCCTGGGCCGCGATGACGGCGCCGACTCCGGCGGCCGCGAGCCCCAGGAGGAGCGCCTCCGCGAGCAACTGCTGCGTCATCCGGCGGCTGTCCGCGCCGAGCGCCATGCGGACGGCGAGCTCGGTGGCGCGGCTGTCCACCTGCCCGAGCATCAGCGCGGCGACGTTGGCGCAGGCGATGAGCAGCAGCACCGCCATGGCCGCGAGCGTCGCGAGCAGCGGCGCCTGCAGCGGCCCGAGCAGGTGCTCGCGCAGCGGCGTCATCGCGGGCGCACGGGACTTGTCCCAGGCCGCCGGGTACTGGAAGCGCTCCTTGAGCCGCGCACCGAACCGCTTCAGCGCCAGGTCGACCGCGGGCCCATCCGTCCCGGGAGCGCGGCGTCCCACGAGCGCGTAGTTGCCGGAGCCGTCCTCTGGATTGAGCGGCTCCAGCACCCAGGCGCGCACCGTCGGGTCCGGGAACCAGAAGCCCTTGGGCATGACGCCCACCACGGTGTGCGTCGTCCCATCGAGCTCCACCGTGTTGCCGATGAGCGACGGCTGCCCGCCGAGGTCCGCATAGAGCCCGTCACTGATGACCACCGCGGGCGCGGCGCCCAGACGGTCCTCGCCCGGCTCGAAGGCGCGGCCCAGCACGGGGCGGACGCCGAGCACGTCGAAGAGGCCGGCCGTGGTGGAGACCGAGGTCACCAGCTCGGGCGAGGCCTGGGGGCCTCGGCGCAGCGGAAGCTCCTTGGTGCGGAAGGCTGCGACGGCGCTGAAGCCGGACCAGTCGGAGGACAGGTGGAGGAACTCGCGCTCGGACCAGTCACCCGGGGACCAGAAGAGGCCGAGCCGCTCCTCGTTGGGGTACGGCAGCGGCGTCAGGAGCAGTCCCCGGACGAGCCCGAAGGCCGCCGCCGTCCCGCCGACACCAATGGCGAGGGTGAGGATGGCCAGCAGCGCGTAGCTGGGACGCGTGCGCAGCCGGCGGGCGGCGTAGCGCAGGTCCATGATGAAGCTCTCCATCGGGGGGCCTCCGGGGCGCAGGCGGCTGGAGGCAGGCTCGAAGCCAGTCCATCCGCGGAAGAACGTGCGCCGCACCAGCGGCGGCACGGAGCCGAGCACCTGACGCCACAGCCACCCGCTCGCGGCCCGGCGGCCCTCACGGGCCTCGCGGGAAGCGAACTCGGCGCGGAGCTCGTCAATCACCTCGTCCCGCTCGGCGTACGGAAGCCATGCCCGCAGCAGGGCCAGAGGCAGTCGGGGGACCTTCTGGGGGCCTCCACTCCTCGGCTCCAACGGCGGCACGCAAACCTCGTCTTGCTGGCTGGGGTGTTACTACAATGTAGAATACGGAGCCCGCGACGGACGATTGCATGGGGATTGACGCGGGTGGAGGAGGGTCCGCGCCGACGCCCGACGCCTCAGGGGCCCGAGGTTCTCTCCGGGCTCATCCGGCTGAGTCTCAGCGTGCGAGCGGTGTGAGGTATCGCGGCTCGACGGCGGGGACTCCGCCCGTGCCCTGCATCTTCTTGCCCGCGAGCTTCATCACCGCGCCGAGCATGGTGAACATCACGTGCAGCACGCCGAGAGGCTTGAGCACCATCTGCCCCGCACGCGTCTGGCCCGCCTGGACCCGGTCGATTTCGGGCTGGCGCTCCTGCTGAATCGCCTGGAAGACCGCCTCGTCCAGGGGGCTTTCCTCTTGGATGGCATCCAGCAGGCGGTTGGCCGCAACGAAGGTGTCACGGATGGCGAGATTCAAACCCTGCCCTCCCGACGGCGACATGGTGTGCGCGGCGTCTCCGAGGAAGAGCACGCCGGGCGCATGCCAGCGGCGCACGCGGTCGACGAGAATCTTGAGCACCTGCCACTCGGTCTTCTCGTCGAGCTCGCGCTCCAGGTGCGGGCGCAGCGCTTCGGGCACCGTGGGCAGGAGCCGTTTGCGCAGCTCCGGGAGGTCCTTGCGCAGCCGGTTGAGGTCGCCCGGCTCGCTGTACGCCAGGTGCAGCCGGTGGTTCGTGGACGGCTGGAAGACGACGACGAGCCCCTTGCCGAACATGTGGACCTGGAGTGACTCGGGCAGCGTCTCGGGTGCGGAGGAGAGGTCGAAGCGCAGCCAGAGCGCGTCGGCGGTCGTCTCGAACTCCTCGGTCTCCAGACCGCACGACTTGCGCAGGTGGCTGTTGCGCCCGTTGCAGACGATGAAGAGGTCGCCGTCGACGCGGCCCTCCACTCCGTCGTGCCGCGTCTTCATCGCGACGACGCGCCCATCCTCCTGGATGGCGTCGAGCACGGTGGTGCCGAAGTCGAGCTGGTAGTGGGGGTAGCGGCCGCACAGCTCGTGCAGCAGGGCGAGCATCCCGGGCTGCGACACCACCGCGCCACGCTCCCGGGGCCCGGGCACGCGGACCTGGCGGCGCATGCCCACGTACATGCGCCGCTCGATGTCCGGCAGCGCCAGGCCCCGCTCGCGCAGGACGGAGAAGAGCCCCGCGCGCTCGAGGGCCTCCACGACGGAGGCCTGTAGGAGCTCGCCGCGAAACTCGCGCTCGAAGTCTGGGTGGCGCTCCAGGACGCGCACCGGGACGCCGTTCGAGACGAGCTGATAGGCGAGGACCATTCCGGCGGGTCCACCGCCGACGATGACGACATGGGGAGCCTTCATGCCGGCTCTTCTACCTCGACAGGCGGCTCAGGCCTCGCCGTTGATTTCCCGTACGATGGGGAGTCTCCCTCACCCCAGAGTCCTTCTCATGGCAGCTCGTTGGAGCATCGCGTTCCTGTTGCTGGCGCTGTTGTCCGGGTGCGCCACCTCGCGCGTCGTGCGCCTCGACACGGGCCAGGGAGCGCCGCAGGAGTACAGCCCGCCCACTTCCGACAAGGTCGTCAGGGTGGACGCAGACGCGTTCGAGGACGCACTGACGCGACTGGTGCTGAACGCTCCCATGACCATCCGCTCCTCCCACCAGGGGTGGCTGCAACGAGTCTCCTACCCAGCCAACGACGGGGCCTCTGCATGGCAGCGCCTCATGGGCAGGAGCTTCGGAGGCCTCTGCAAGGCGGGCCAGCGCAGGGGAGACTGCCTGTCGCTCCTCGACGATGCGATGGGGATGAGCGAGTGGGACAAGCTGGGGGTAGCCCTGGGTCTGTCGCTCGACCCCATGAAAGAGAGCATTGCCAAGGCCGTGGAGAACACCCTCGCGCCCCAGCTCTTCTACGCGGTCATCTCGACAGGCCTCGTCAGCTGGGCCGTCATGGCGGCCAACCCCGAGCCCGTCTTCACCAAGGCGGCGGCCATCGTCTCGGCGGTCCTCCTCATCTACCTGGGGCTGGAGACCTTCCTCGAAGTGGTGGAGGCGAGCAGGGAGCTGAAGCGGACCACCGACAGGGCCACCACACCCCTGGAACTGGTAGAGGCCGGCCAGCGCTTCGCGAACCGGGTAGGGCCGGAGGTGGCACGCGTCGTCGTCCTCGCGGTGACGGTGGTGGTGACCCACGGCATGACTGGAGGCGCCGCGCTGCTGGCGTCGCGGCTGTCGATGCTGCCTCGCTTCCCTGAGGCCGCAGCGGTGGGAGCATCACAGATGGGAATCAGTCTGGCCAACGTGGGGCAGGTGACCGCGGTGGCCGTCATGGGAGGCACCGTCGTCATCTCCCTGCCTGCTACCGCAATCGCCATGGTGGCCCAGGGCATGAGCGGAGGCCCGGCGGCGTCTTCCGCGACCGGACAGCTCCATCACGTCATTTCCAAGCGGATCGCGGCAGAACTTGAAGATCACTCCACCCTCAGTGGGCTTTACACTGCGAGAGACCCACGCTTCGTCACGCGAGCCGCCGACAAGGCGGCCCACAACGGCTACCAGAAGTGGCACCGCGATGTGGATGATGAAGTCATCGGCTGGCTGCGCAGATACAACAACGCAACACCCCAGGAGTTCGAGGCGTTCTTGCGACAGATCTACAGTCGCCCAGCCATGCGAGCGAGGTTCCCCAATGGCTTCTGATGCTCCCTCGCACCCGACACATTTCTTCGTCCTGGAGAAGCTGCGCGAAGGTGAGCACGACACGGAGTTCAGCAGGACCAGCTCGAATACCGGCCCCGGGCTGCGCTGCCCTCAGTGTGGGGACTTCGTCGGATCACGAAGCTGGGAACCGCCCTACCAGGGCGACCTGGAGCTCTACGGCAAGGCCTTCGGGGACATCTTGGACGGTCCTTGCGGCGGCCTGCTCGTCACCGAGCGCTTCGCCGAGGACTTCAAGGCGGAGGGACTGACGGGCCTCAACGGCTTCCACCCCGTCGAGGTGAAGCGGGTCCGCCGCAAGGGCCGTGGCCCCAAGCCCGGTCCGCCGCCCAGGTATCTCTTCGTCACCCTCGCCTACGGCCACGCCGCCCTGGACATGGAGCGCAGCCGCATCCTGCGCAAGAAGCCCCCGACGTGCACCTGGTGCCGCTATGCCGGCCCCGACGCCATCGATGGCCTCGCCCTGGAGGAAGGCACCTGGAACGGCGAGGACGTGTTCCGGCCGCGCGGCATGTGGGGCGACATCATCGTCTCCGAGCGCTTCAAGCGCTTCGCCGAGCGACACGCCATGAGCCACATGGCCATGGTGCCCATCGAGAAATACGTCTGGGACCCGCTGGGCCTCCTACCGCCGCGGCCGCAGCCGAGCGGCGGTTAGCGCCACGGGCCCGCTACCGCCCGTACCCCGCGCTCTTCACCTCGATGAGCTTGCCGTTCTCGAACACCACCACCTGCTGCAGCCGGTTGGCGCCGAAGTTGTACGTCCACTCCTCGAACGTCTTCTGAACCACGCGCTTCGTCGAGGTGTCCCCGTCCTTCGTCTTCACCTCTTCCGACTCCGTGCGGGACTCCTTCGACGTGGGCTCACCACACTTCGCCGCCACGTCCGACTTCGACGCCCCGTCCGACACGAGCCCCGTGCCGCAGCGCAGCGAAGCTGCCTGTCCAACCACGGGGACCCACACCACTGCCACGGCCACTGCCAGCAAGAGCGTACGCATCGAACCTCCTCCGTCCGGGCTCCGACGTAAAAGCCCGGCCAATATTCACGCGTACGGGTTGTAGAACTTCGCGAACGTCGCCCGGGCGAAGTCGCCGAAGGTCATCCCCGGCTGGAACGCCCCCACCCGCTGCTCCTTCGGGTCCGTGCCCGCCGGCGCCCGCAGGTGCGCGTCGTTGTCCGGCTGCATGAACACCGCGAACGTGGAGCGCGAGATGTTCCGGCTCGCCGGATGCGCCAGCGCCTGCACCGCGTGCGGCGTCGCCCTCAACAGCCCGCCCGTGACGACCTGCGAGCTCTCGCCAATCTGGAACGCCAGGCAGTCCTTCGGGATGATGACCTTCCGCTCCTCGCCGCCACGGGTGCGGACGTACAGCCCCGCCTCCGGGTCCGGCAGCGGGATGTCCGACTTCGCCGGCTCGTGCGCTCCGGGCTCCGCCTCGAAGTACATCGCCGGGCACAGCGCCGTGAGCGAGCCGTGGTCGCTGTGCCAGCCACACCACGAGTCCCGCGTGCGCGGCGTCGCGTCTTCGTTGATGGCGAAGTAGTAGAGCAGCCGCGCCTTGCACGCGCGCGACTCGCGAATCGTCTTCGCCAATTGCGCGTCCGGCGACAACCGCTCCCCCAGCCGCGAGCGCACGTACGTGTCGCACTGCTCCGCGACCAGCACGCCCACGTCCACCATCCGCTGCCCCAGCGTCATGAAGGCGGGGCGCAGCTCCGGGAAGTCCGCGTCCGGCCACACGTTCGGGTGGTAGTTCTCCGGGTACTTCTCCACCAGTGACGCGTCCGCCTGCGGCACGTCGTACTGGGGGTTGTTGTAGTACGAGCCCTTGAACTCATCGAACTGACCGGGCTTGAGCAGCTCCTTCCCGTGGCTCCAGCCGAACGAGTAGCTGCTCCGCTGATGGACGTACTTGTCCTTCACCGCGTTGGGGAGCGCCGCGAAGCGGAACCCCAGCGGCAACAGGCCGTTGCGCAGCTCCACCAGCCCCGGGATGCCCCGGACCACCAGCAGGCCGATGCCGTCCGGCCCATAGGCGCGCTCGATGGCGGCCGACATGTCCACGCCCGCCGCGAGCTTCGCGTAGTCGAGAAGGACCACTCCGTCTTTCGTCTCAGCCACTTCGCTGCTCATCCCGAATGCCTCTGTCCCCTCACGGCGCCACACGCGCGAGCCGAGGTGCCCAGGCACCCCCGCCTCTGGAGACGGTGACAATACTGCCCGGTTTCGGAGTGTGCCCGCCACCTACGCGTGGCCCCCTCCCCTGCCCGCCCCCTCGCCGGGTGTGTCCCCGATTCCACCGTCCGGCCGTACGGCGGGCCAATCCCAGACACGGGATAGCCAAGAATCTCCACCAGGCGCGTATCCCTCTCACAAGGAGAACGCCGCCATGGAAAAGCAGCTCTACACCGGAGAGGTCCGCACGCTGGGCGAGAGCATGGCCCGCAGCACCACCGAGGCCCACGCCTTCAGAATCTTCATGGACGAGCCCGTGGAGCTCGGAGGCCGCAACGGCGCGCCCAGCCCGCTCGACTTCATCCTCGCCGCACACGCCGGCTGCCTGAACTACATGACCTTCTTCATCGCGAAGGAGCTGGGCATCCCCGTGTCCGGCACCGACATCACCGTGCGAGGCTCGCTGGACCCCGCGAAGTTCGCCGGCACCGACCGCTCCGTGCGCGCCGGCTACCAGTCGCTCGAGGTCGTCATCTACGTGAAGAGCACCGCCAACGCGGACCAGATTGCGAAGCTCAAGAGCGAAGTCGAAGCGCGCTGCCCCGTGAGCGACAACCTCGCCCACGCCACGCCCATCCACCTCACCATGAAGGTCAGCGAGCAGTAACCGGCACCGCGCGCGGCACGAGGAAGAGCAGCCGCCCCTTCTGCTTCATCATCCCCGCGGCCAGCTCGGCCTCGGGGCCGGGGCCCCAGTAGACATCCACGCGGCCCGCGCCACGGATGGCGCCACCCGTGTCCTGGTTGAGCACGAAGCGCGTCAGCGGCCTCCACTCCACCGTCCCATCCGCCCGCTTCACCGGGTGCTCGGTCTGGATGAAGGCCAGCCCGCCCTTGGGGAACAGCCGCGCATCCGTGGCAATGGAGCGCCCCGGCGTCACCGGTCTCCCCAGCGAGCCCTCCGACGGGCCCTCCAGGTAGCGGAAGAACACATACGACTCGTTGAAGTCGAGCACCCGCCCGCACTGCGCCGGGTTCGCCGCCAGCCACGAGCGCAGTGCCTGCATCGACATCGTCTCGCGGGGAATGGTGCCCTCCTGGATGAGCAACGAGCCGATGCTCCGGTAGGGCCTCCCGTTCGACGCCGCGTAGCCGATGCGGCGCTCGCTCCCGTCCGGCAGCCGCAGCCGTCCACTGCCCTGCACCTCCACGAAGAAGAGCGCCACCGGGTCCTTCGCCCACGCCAATTCCAGCCCCCGTCCGTCCAGCCGCCCGCCGCGAATCTCTCCGCGCGTCCAGTAGGGCACCACCTTCCGCCCGTCGAGCCGCCCGAAGACGCGCTCCGCCGCGAAGCGCTCCGCGAACGGCTCCAGCGGGACTTCGAGCAAATCTTGCGGCAGCCCGTGGATGGGCACCGAGTACTCGGCCGTCCGCGTGAGGCTCGCGTCGAGCGTGGGCTCGTAATAGCCAGTGAAGAGCACCTGGCCGTCCTCGCCGCCAGCGGCCTCCAGCGGCTCGAACTCCTCGAGCACCTGCACCGACAATTCCCCGGGCGACATGCCGTCGCGGATGCGCGAGTGCAGGCGCTCCAGCGCGGCCCGGAGCATGCCGGCGGTGACCTGGCGGTCCCCGTAGATGAAGCGCTGGTCCACGGGCCGCGTCCGCAGCCACACCACGCTCTGCGCGATGGCGGCCCGCAGCGCCGCGGGCTCACCGTCGTCACGCAATTCCAGCGAGCGGGAGACCGGGACGAGCGCCTCTTCGGGCTTCGTAATCGGGGCGCGCGTGGGGCGCGGGCAGGCCGTGACGAACAGGGCACAGGCCGCCAGCAGGAGGGCTCGGGCGAACGACGTGGACATGAGGCCTTCGTACCTACCTCACCTGCCCTACCGACTGCACAGCCTGCCTGCCTGGGAGCAGCCCTCTCGCGCCGCCCTGCCTCCATGACCACCTTCCCTGGAGGGCTCCCGCTCGGGAGAGCGGGCGGGCTGGCGCCCCTGGACGGAGGACGGCCGCGATGAACATCAGGCAACTGGCAAAGGGGCTCGGGTGGCTCAGCATCGGCGTGGGCCTGACGGAGCTGATGGTGCCTCGTGCGCTCGCCCGCTTCCTGGGCGTGAAGGAGGCGCGCCCCGCGCTGCTGCGCGTCTCCGGGCTGCGGGAAATCGCCGTGGGCATCGGCATCCTGCTTTCGCCGGCCCGGGTCGCGCCGTGGGTCTGGGCGCGCGTGGCCGGAGACGTCCTGGACCTCGTGGGCCTGGGCAGGGCCCTGAGGCACAGCCCGAAGAAGGGCAGCCTGGGCTTCGCCTTGAGCAACGTCCTCGCGGCCACCGCGGTGGATGCCTTCTGCGCGCGGCGGCTCGGTAGCAGCCCGCCTGAACCTCACGCGCGCCACAGCGCGGGCGGGGCCGAGGCCTGAGAAGACTTTGATCAAGAATTCGGGTACGGGCGTCATAGGCATCTGCCTTCGCCCCGCACCCGACGATGACGCGTTTCAGTCCCTTCCTCCTCGCGCTCGCCCTTGGCCTCTCCTCCGCCTCGGCGCTCGCGGCCCCACAATCCGGCCCTGACGAAGCCCCCCTCCTCCCGCCCACCCTGAGCGAGGACGCCCCCGCCCGCGTGCCAGAGGGCTTCCCCCTCACCGCCCCCGTGGTGGTGCGGTTGGAGCTCACGCTCGATGAGGCCGGCGCCGTCACGGACGCCACCGTCATCGGTGACGCACCACCCCAGCTCGCCGCGGCCGCCCTGGAGGCTGCCCACCGCCTGCGCTTCCACCCCGCCACTTCCGGCGGCACGCCCGTCTCGGTGCGCCTGCCCTATTCCTACCGCTTCGAGCCCCCGGCCCTGCGCGCCCTCATCACCGGCCGCGTGCGGCAGAAGGGCACACGCAAGCCGATTGCAGGTGCCACCGTACAAGCAGGAGAGGCCACGGCGGAGACGGATGCCCAGGGCCTCTTCCGTCTGGAGCTGCCTCCCGGCACCACCCGGCTCAAGGTCTCCGCGCCCGGCCACCAGCCGCTGTACATCGACGAGACGCTGGAGGCACACCAGCACCTGGAGGTCCTCTACGGCCTGGAGCCGCTGGAGGTGAACCCCTACGAGACGGTGGTGCGCGCGGACAGGCCCCGCACCGAGGTCTCCCGCGTCACCCTCCACGACCAGGAACTGCGCGAGGTGCCCGGCACCATGGGCGACCCGTTCCGCGTCATCATGCTGATGCCCGGCGTGACGACGCTGGCCTCGGGCCTCTCCTACCCCGTGGTGCGCGGCGTGCAGCCCGCCGCGAGCGCCTTCTTCGTGGACGGCGTGCGCGTGCCCTTCCTCTACCACCTGCTCGTGGGCAACGCCGTCGTCCATCCAGACTTCATCGACACGCTCGACTTCCAGGTGGGAGTGCCCTCGGCGCGGTACGGCAGCCTGCTCGGCGGCGCGGTGGATGCGCACGTCAGCCGCCCGCGCGAGGACGGCGTGCGCGGCAGCGCGTACCTCGACATCATCAACAGCGGTGTCTTCCTGGAGGTGCCCTTCCCCGAGACGGGCACCACCGTCACCGCCGCCGCGCGCATCAGCTACACCGGCCTCATCGTCACGCGCGTGGCCAACAGCATCACCGCCCCGTCCATCTACACGGCCCCGGACGGGACGCAGTACCCGGACCGGGGCGAGCCCAAAATCTACGCGGACTACTGGGACTACTCCGCTCGCGTGGAGCAGCGCGTGGGCGACGAGGGACGGCTGCGGCTGCTCGTCATGGGCTCGTCGGACGCGGTGGGCATCACCGCGCGCCTGCCCGGCCAGGAGAGCGGCGGCGTGGGCCTGCTCTTCCACCGCGTGGACCTGCGCGGCCGCCATCCGCTCGCGGGCGGCGAGGCGGAGGTGGGGCTGACGCTCGGGTATGACCGGCTGGGCCTCAACTTCGACGAGGGCTACAACAGCCCCGGCAGCTACGAGCTGACGCAGGGCAGTGTGGCGCTGCGCACCGGCTACACGCGCGAGCTGTCGCCCTCGCTCACCTTCGAGGCCTTCGGCCAGCTCGAGCGCCGGAGCGCGGGCCTGGTGGCCACCGGCCTCTTCCGTCCCGTGGGCCCCGTCGACGGCCGCGACGCGTACAGTCGGCCGGACATCCTCGCCACCTTCGCGGGCGTGGGCACGCAGCTCACGTGGCGCCCCGCCGCGCGGTGGACGCTGGTGCCGGGCCTGCGCGTGGACAGCTACCACGGCTTCGGGCTCGACACGTACGTCGCGCTGGAGCCCCGGCTCGCGGTGCGCCACGCGCTCACGGACGCGCTCACCCTCAAAGCCGGCGCGGGCCTCTACCACCAGCCCGCCACGGTGCTGCTGCCGGTGCCCGCGGGGGAGATGCTCGCGCTGGAGCGCGGCCTGCAACGCGCGGTGCAGCTCTCCGCGGGCGCGGAGTGGCGGCCGTCACAGGACTGGGAGCTGTCCGCCGAGGCCTACTTCAACCCGCTCGTGCGCACGCTGGAGTTCAACTTCGAGGACGTGGTGAGCAACGTGCGCCGCCGGGGCCTGGAGGCCGAGGACGTCCAGGGGCACGGCTACACCTACGGACTGGAGCTGATGGTGCGCCGGCCGCTCGGGCGCCACTGGTTCGGCTGGCTCACCTACGGCTTCAACCAGAGCCGGCGCTTCGAGCGCTACTCGCGCCTGGGCGCGCAGGGCGAAGAGCTGGGGCAGGCGGAGGACTACCTGCCGTACGTCTTCGAGCAGGCGCACTCGGTCAACGCCGCGCTCAGCTACCGCTTCGCCTTCGCCACGGTGGGCGCGGTGGCGCACTTCAACACCGGCCGTCCGGAGAGCGGCCAGTTCGGCTACCGCACCCGGCGCGAGGGCACCGACGCGGACGGCAACGCCGAGTGGATGCCCGTGGACCGCGGCTCGGTGGACCGGCTGCCCGGCTTCTTCCGTCTCGACGTGCGCGCCTCGCGGAGCTGGGTGTTCGACCGCTTCGTGCTCGAGGCCTACCTGGACGTCTTCAACATCACCGCGCGCAAGGAGGTCGTCACCTTCGAGTACGGCTACGGCAAGCCGAGTGGACTGAAGAAGACGTCGGTGGGCGTGCCGGTGGTTCTCCCCACCCTCGGCGTGAAGGGGAGCTTCTGACCATGCGACTGTCGCGACTGCTTCCGCTCTGCCTCACCCTGGCCGGCTGCGCGCTGGAGCCGGATGACCCCATCTACGTGTCCGGCACCGCGCTGGCGGCGGACGGCACGCCCTGGCGCGGCGGGCCACTCACGCTGATGCGCCCGCGCAAGGTGGCCGCCCCGCCCAACGAATACGGCGGCGAGGTCTACGCCACCCGTTACGAGCCCTGGGCCGAGGTGACGCCCGACGCGCAAGGACTCTTCCTCCACCGGCTCTCCGCGCGCGATGTGGGCGCGGATGGCCTGGAGCATCCCCACCCGTGGACGTCCGTCAACCAGTTCCAGCTCCACCTGCCGCGCACGGACGGAGGGCGGGACTTCCTCTCGTTCGAATTCATCCGCGACGTGGACCTGCCGCCGCTGCGCCCCTGGGAGGGCCACGTGCGCACCGTGGACGAGGCGGGCGGCGTCCGCCTGTCGTGGGAGCCGGTGGTGCCCACGGCGGACATCCCGGAGCCGGACTACTTCGTGCAGCTTCGCGGCGAGGACGGCATCGCGTGGCAGCTCCGCGCGGGCAGCGGCGAGCCCCGGTTGAGGCCAGAGCTGGTGGAGGACTTCACCCACTCCGCGCGAGTGCAGGCCGTGTCGCGGGGCATGCGCGCCTGGTTCAAGAACTCGTTGTATTACGACGCCGTCTCCGAGTCGCCCCCGGTGCCGCTGCCCTTCGCGGCTGTCGTCCCCGCCAGCCGTGGCGCGGGCTGCGCGCTGAAGTCCGGCACCTTCTCGCCGTGTCCCTTCACCGACGGCAGGCTGGAATTGGCCCGGGCGGCCATTGGCGAGAACTTCCTGCCCTCCGAGCTGTTCATCCTGCTCGAGGAGCCCGTGCGGCCCCGGCGCGTCATCGTGCGGGGGCTGGACGGCTTCGGCGACGTACTCCACGTGGAGGGCTCGGTGGACGGGAAGACGTGGTTCCCGCTGGGAGACAGCGCGCCGTTCTCCGACGTCGTCGCCTCCATCCCCTACGAGGACGACCCGGCCACGGCGACCCTTGGCGAGCAGTACCTGGACGTGGCGCTCGCGCCGGATGCGCCCGGGGTGGGCCGCATCCGGCTGTGGATGACCGACCGCTACACGGACGGCAGCTCGGGCATGGGCCAGTTCTCACGCCTGCGCGAGGTGTCCGTGTTCGGCGAGCCCTCCGGAGCGGAGGGCCTGGCCCCTCAGATGAAGTAGTCCGGGAACAGCTCCGCCCCGGGCACCATCTGGTACTTCGAGAAGTCCGTCACGCCCACGCCGCGCAAGACGTCCTCGTCGATGCAGAAGTTGCCGGTGAACTGGCGGCTCGGCTTGGTGAGGATGGCGTAGGCGGCGTCGGCCATGATTTCCGGCGAGCGGCTGCCGGCGATGGTCTCATCTCCGCCGAGCAGGTTCTGCACCGCCGCGGTGGCGATGACGGTGCGCGGCCAGATGGCGTTGACGGCGATGCCGTCCGACTTGAACTCCTCCGCCATGCCGAGCACGCACATGCTCATCCCGAACTTCGCCATGGTGTACGCGACGTGGGGCCCGAACCAGCGCGCCTCCATGTTGAGCGGCGGCGAGTTGTTGAGGATGTGCGGGTTGCTGGACTTCTTCAGGTACGGGATGCACGCCTGCGAGCAGGCAAACGTCCCGCGCGTGTTGATGCCGTGCATCAGGTCATAGCGCTTCATCGGCGTCTCGAGCGTGCCGGTGAGGCTGATGGCGCTGGCGTTGTTCACCAGGATGTCGATGCCGCCGAACGTCTCCACCGCCTTCGCCACGGCGGCGGCAATCTGCTGCTCGTCGCGGATGTCCACCATGCACGGCAGCGCCTTGCCGCCGGCCTTCTCGATTTCCTCCGCGGCCGTGTAGATGGTGCCGGGGAGCTTGGGGTGCGGCTCCGTCGTCTTCGCGGCGATGACGATGTTCGCGCCGTCGCGCGCGGCCCGCAGCGCGATGGCCTTGCCGATACCGCGGCTGGCGCCGGTGATGAAGAGCGTCTTTCCCTTGAGGTCGGCCATGAGGGGTCTCCTGAGCGTAAGGTGGTACGGATGTACGCCAGGGAGACCCCTCCGCGCATCCCCTAACTAATAGAGGAACCTACGCAGGTTCGTCCCCTGCTCGACGAACACCTTCATGCACAGGAGCATCTGTGCCCAGCCCATGCAGTTGCCGTAGGAGCTCTCCAGCCCCTTCGGCGTCTTCTGCCACCCGGACTCGCTGATGCGCACCAGCGTCGCGTTGCCGTCGAGCGGCTCGAACTCCATGCGGACCCTGGTGTTGTAGTCGCCGTCGCCGGCCTTCCACTCCAGCTCGATGGAGCGGTTCTTCTCCACCTTCTTCACGTACACGGGGAAGGCGCCGGGAAAGTCCGCGAAGTCCCAGGTGACGGTGGTGCCCTCGTCGAGCGGGGCGCTCGCTCCGTTGGTCGTGAAGTAGCCGCTCAGCTTCTTCGGGTTGTAGACCGCGTCGAAGACCTCGGCGATGGGCTTCGCAACCTTGGCGTGGACCTGGAACTTGAGCTCCATCTCCCCCTGCGCCGACGGCTTCCCGCTCTGCTCCTGTGCCATTGCGTGCCTCCTCCGAAGTTCGTGCGTTCAAGGTCAATATGTTATAGATTTATAACATGTCAAGCAGTGACGCCCACGACGCGGTCTTCAAGGCCCTGGGGGACGCCCGGCGGCGGGCGATGCTCGACCTGTTGAAGACGCGGCCGATGACGACGGGCGAGCTGACCGAGCACTTCCCGGAGCTGGACCGCACCACGGTGATGCAGCACCTGGGCGTGCTGGAGAAGGCGGGGCTGCTCATCGCGAAGAAGGAGGGCCGGCAGCGCTGGAACTACTTCAATCCGTTGCCCATCCAGGAGATTCACGACCGGTACATCAGCCGCTACGCCCAGGGTGCGGTGCACCTGCTCGCGCGCCTGAAGGCGGACCTCGAGGAGCCGGACGAGTAGCCGGGCTCACTTCCGCTTGAACCGCTCCAGCTCGTCCACCAGCAGCTCCGACACCTTCCTCACGCGGGGAATGTCGAGCGCGGACCTCGCACACACCAGGTGGACCTCGCTCGTCGCATACGGCCCCAGGTCGAGGTCCAGTGGCACCAGTCCCCTGTCGCGGCTGAAGCGGTGCGAGAGCTTCCCCAGCACCATCGCCCCCACGCCCGCCTCCACCGCGGCCAGCATCACCAGGTAGTTGTCGGCGGTGAACACGGGCGCGAAATCCGGGATGAGCTCTTCGAGCTGCGGGTTGGGCGGCACCGACTCGAATGGCGGCGACCACGCCACCCAGGGGAGCTGCTGGAGCGTGGGCTTCCTCGGCAGCTTCGCCTTCAGGGACCTGGCGACCATGACGGCGTTTTGAATCTCCAGCGTGTACACGAGCTTGAGGTCCGCGTTGGTCGGCGGCTTCGCGCGCAGGGCGAGGTCCGCCTCGCCTCGCGCCAGGTCGAGGTACTGAATCGTCGACAGCACCTCCAGCCGCAGGCCCGGGTGCTTCTGCGCGACGAAGGCCGCGAAGGGCGCCAGGAAGTCGAAGCTGGCGAAGGGGCTCGCCGTCACGCGCACCAGGCCCCTGGGCGAGTTGTCCGCCGACTCCGCGGCGCGGTGCAGCTCTCCCGCCCACTCCGCCATCTTCTTCGCGGGCAGCACCAGCCGCTCTCCCGCCGCCGTCAGCGCCGCGCCGTCCACGCTCCGGCGGAACAGCGCCGCCCCCAGCGTGTACTCCAACGCCGCCAGCCGCCGGCTCACCGTGGGCTGCCCCACGCGCAGCCGCCGGGCCGCCTCGCTCAGGCTGCCCGTCTCCGCGATGGCCAGGAACAGCCGCGCGTCATCCCAGGAGATATCCATGAATGCATGACCCCATGCCGTATTCGCTATTTTCCATCCATTCTGGCATCGCTACCTTTCGCATGTCTCGAAGTCACGGAGCCCGCTTCATGCGCCCCAGGTACATCGCCCTCTCCATCGTCGCCGCCCTCGGCGGCCTCCTCGCCGTCGCCGGTGTCGTCGGCTTCGCGGCCAGCTCGCATGAGGCGCAGAAGTCCTCGCTCGGCGCGGCCCGACCGACGAAGGACGTGCTCGCCCTGCTGGACCAGCCCGGCCCGGTGGAACTGGAGACCGTCAACTCCGCGGACTGGGCCGTGGAGCGCAGCGGCCTCATCAACCTGGGCCACCCCACCGCGAAGTCCGAGGGCCTGAAGGACGGCGACGAGCCCATCCAGGTCTACTTCCACGCGCTCCGCCACCCGACACAGGGACTCTTCATCGTGGACACCGGCGTGGAGAACGCGCTGCGCGACGCGCCGGAGAAGTCCGCGCTGAGCGGGCTGGTCCGCGGCGCCATGCACATGGAGAAGCTGAAGGTGAACGTGCCGCTGGGCGAGTGGCTGGCGAAGCAGGCGCAGCCGCTCAAGGGCGTGTTCCTCACGCACCTGCACCTGGACCACATCACCGGCATGGCGGACGTGCCCGCGGGCACGCCCGTGTACACCGGCCCCGGCGAGGCGTCCGCCCGCCAGTTCCTCAACGCCGCCGTGCAGGGCAGCACCGACCGCGCGCTGGAGGGCAAGCCGGCGCTGTCCGAGTGGACCTATGCGGCCGAGTCCAGTGGCCTCTTCGACGGCGCGGTGGACATCTTCGGCGACGGCTCGGTGTGGGCGCTCTGGGTGCCCGGCCACACGCCCGGCAGCACCGCGTACCTGGTGCGCTCCACGAAGGGCCCGGTGCTGCTGGTGGGTGACGCCAGCCACACGCGCTGGGGCTGGGAGCACGACGTGGAGCCCGGCGCCTTCACCGCCGACGGCCCGCGCGGCGTGGAGAGCTTCAAGAAGCTGCGCGCCTTCGCGAAGGCGCACCCGAATGTCGACGTGCGGCTGGGACACCAGCACTGAAGGTCCGACGGCGGGAAGCGAAACCTCCCGTCGTCGAGCAGAGGCCCCCGCTAGAAGGCCCGGTTCACCGCGTAGGCGCAGATCTTGTGCTCGGCCTTGTAGGTGTTCGGCCCGGGGATGCCGTCGATGGGTCCGGTGTAGCCGAAGCTCCTGCCCACCGTCTGGACGCGAGTCCAATAGATGCTGCCGGGAATCCCATCCTCCTGCGCGGAGGTCCGGGGGCTGCCACGACGGTTGAGCTCACGCGCGGTAATCCTCACGCGGACCTTCTCCGTGTTCGGGCCGGTGACACCATCGATGGGGCCCGTGTAGCCGAAGTCACGCCGGCCCACCGTCTGGATGCGCATGTAATAGATGGGGCCGGGGATGCCGTCCTGCTCCGTCGTCGTCCAGGGCAGCCCGCCCGTGCCATCCACCGGAGGGCCTCCGCCACCGGCGATGCGGCCGCCCGCGTAGTCCATCGACCAGCCGAGGTACCGCGCGCCGGTGCGGCTCGAATAGCCGGACACGCTGTTGACACCGATGGCGTCGCCCCACGACTCGGCGAGGTTGCGCGTGGCCATGAACACCGTCCTGCCAGCACCGTTGAGGTCGGTGCCGACGTGGCCATACGCGCCGATGTCCCACCAGTGGAAGGCACCGATGAGCGCCTTCGAAGCGTCCAGCGAGACGATGGTGGACGCGTGGTAGGCCTCGATGGCGGAGGGCCGCGCCGAGGACTCGGGGAGCTGGCCGAAGCGCCACATCAGCGAGCCGCACCACTGGTCCCACGTGCCGCCATCCCGCTTGGGGTTGTTGGCGGCGTACGTGCGCGCCCTGTCGTAGATGGGCGAGTTCAGCTCGGCGGTGGCGGTGCCGAGGCTCGCCTCCGGCACGTCGCGCGCGGTGTCCTCGGGGCTGCCGCCGCACGAGGCCAGCACGAGGCCCGCCGACAGCAGCGCGGTGTTCCACAGCATCCGCTTCAGGTGCATGGGTGACGTCTCCAGGTGTCTTCGTCAGGCCGCCGGAAATGGGCCTGCAAGAGCACCTGGGTTGTCGGAAGGAGGAAACCGAAGTTTCCTCAAAACCCCGAAATTCGAGAACCTGCTCCGTCGCGGCTCACCGCCGGAGCCCATAGCTACTGCGGCCGCAGGATGGCCTCCTCATGCGGGTAGCCCACTGCCACCCAGGGAAAGGACTTCTCGTCCAGCTGGAACCCATACAGCATCGTGCCGGCGACGAACTGCTCCGGCTCCCATCCGGTGGAGCGGTGCTTGCGGTAGATGACCGAGGTGGAGGCACTGTCCCGGCGTTGCCACGCGACCCAGGGCTCCTGCCCGGCGCCGATGACGAGCCACGGCACGCCAAGGGAATGATGGTACTGCGTCATCCCCTGCAGTTGCTCCGGAGGCGTCCAGCCGAGCGTCGTGGAGGTGACCTTCCAGGATGAGATGAACAGGGTTTCATCCTCGAGGTTGGACGAGGACTCGATCCACGCGACGACGGGACTGTCCGCGGCGCTCCGCATCGCGACGGCGACCTTCCCCGCGCGGCCGCCCGGCAGGCCACGGAACGGCGTGCCCACGCTCTTCCAGCTTCCCTCCCGGAACTCCATCACGAAGACATGCGGCGAGTCCTTGCCCGGAGGCGTCTCCGACCAGGCCACCACCACACTCATCACGTCCACGGCGATGGCCGCGGACTCCGCGCGGCTCACGATGCCGGGATTGCCACTGAGGGGGTCCCCGAGGAACTGCCAGGCGGAGCCGCTCCAGCGCACGACGCGCAGGTCGAGCTCACGCTCCAGATAGACGAGGACGGGGTACCCGTTCGTGTCCAGCACCATCTTGTATTGGGTGATGCGGGACTGGGTGTCGAGCGGCTCGCCCAACAACGTCCAGGACGTGCCGTCGTACCGCGACACGTGAATCCGCTCCATGTCGCTCGCGCGGTCGGTCTCGAGCCAGGCGAGCACCATGTCTCCCTTCCAATTCACCTCGAGCCGCGGGAGCTCCGGCCTGTTCGCTCGCGCGTCCATCGCCCGGGGCGGCGGGAGGCGCTCCCACGTGCCACCCACCAGGCGCGTGACGACCAGCTCTCCCGATTCCACCGGTCCCCCAATCTCCCGCTCGACGAAGGCGACGGCGGGCCGCGTCTGGGGGAAGGTCTCCAGGGCGAAGGAAACCCCTTCGATGGACTTCTCGCTCATCGGGGCCTCCTCCCCCCGGGCGAAGGGCCAGTAACTGAATTGCGACTGGTAGTAGACCTCGGAGGGCTCCACCTTGAGCGGATTGCCGGCCCGGTCGGTCATGCTCCGCTGCACCAGCTCGAGGTACAGGGTGACGGGCGGCTGGAGCGGCGCGGACGGCACCAGGCGGAGGACGCGTCCCTCCTCGGTGAGCACCGTCTGGTGGGGCACCGAGAAGCCATTGCCGTCCCGCAGCAGCGTGGGGGAGGCCTGGAGCGACTCGGGCAGGAGGGGCTCGGAGAAGACAACCTCCACCGGCGTGTCCACCGTCGGGTAGAACGTCTTCGGCCGCCAGGACGCGATGCGCGGAGCCGTGCGGTCCACCACCACGGAGGCGCTCGCGCTCTCGAACGTCCGCCCCTCCGCCCTGGCCCGCGCGACGAAGGAGTAGCTGCCCTCGTCGGCGGTCGCGCAGTCGACGCTGTAGCGGTACGGGCTGTCGAGCTTCATGGGGGGCTGCCCGTTGGTGCTGAGCTCCACCCTCTCGGGCGTCCCACCCGCCACGGAGACGGACAGCATCCACGTGCCCTCGCGGCAGAACGCCGGCCCCTCCGTCGCCACGGTGACCTGGAGCTCCAGCGGAGGCGGCTCCTCCTCCACCGGTGGCGGCGGGTCCGGATTCAGCTTCAGGGGGTCACAGGCGATGAGCCCCAGGGCCGCGCAGAGCAGCAGGGGCGTCCATGCGCGGGGATGACGGGGTTGCACGTGGGGACCTCGTGAAGCGGATGCAGTGTGAGCAGTGCCTTGGACACGCGAGGCCGCCCGCATGGGACACAGCACAGCCAGCCCATGCCGGCGCTCACCCGCGGGAGTCGCCTACTGCGGCCGGAGGATGGCGTCTTGCGGCGAGTACCCCGCCAAGACCCAGGGGAAGGAGTTCTCATCCAGCCGGAACCCGAACACCTCGGTACCCACCACGAGCTGCTCCGGCTCCCAGCCCGTGGGGCGGTGCTTGCGGTAGTAGGTGATGAGGTCATCCCCGTCCTTGCGCTGCCACACCACCCAGGGCTCGTTCGTGGAGTCCATGAGGAGGCGAAGATTGTCCAGGAAGGCGTACTGCGTTGCTCCCTGCAGCTCCTCCGGACGCGTCCAGCTCCCGGGAATGCCGGCGAAGGGACTGGGCTTCCAGTACGCGGTGAACACATACCCGTCGTAGGAGAAGGACGCGCTCTCGGTCCAGGCGACGACGGGGCTGTCCTCGTAGCCGCGCAGTGCGATGGCGACCTGCCCCGCACCCCAGCCTCCCGGCACGCCACTGAGCGATGAGCCCAACTGCCTCCAACCCCCATCCTTGAACTCCATCACGAAGACCTCGGAGGAGGACTCCCCCTCCGGAGGCTTCTCCGCCCAGGCCACCACCACCCGGGAGCTGTCCACGGCGATGGCCGGGTGCCCCGCAACGGTCCAGGGCTTGGGATTGGCACTGAGCGTGCCTCCGAGCAGTTGCCAGTCATTCCCGGCCCACCGGACGACGCGCAGGTCGAGGCCGTCTTCCTGCTTCTCCTGGTAGACCACGACCGGGTCCCCCTCCTCGTCCAGCGCCATCTGGTATGTGCCGTAGGGGGCCCCGGTGGCGAGCGGCGCGCCCAGGTCCTTCCAGGACGTGCCGTCGAACCGGGATACATGAATCATGTCCTGGAACGAGGTGCGCTCGACCCACGCGAGCACCATGCTTCCAAAGTGGACCTCGAGCTGCAGATTCGCCGGGGCGTCCGCGAGCGCCACCGGGGCACGGGGTGAAGGCAAGCGCTCCCACGAGTCACCGTTCATGACCTCGACGCCGAGCACAACCTTGTCCGCACTGTCATCAGAGCCCTGCTCGATGAAGGCGACGACAGGCCGCGATGGGAAGGGCTGCAAGGCGAAGCGAAGCCATCCCTTGGACGTGTCGCTCATCCGGGGTGCTGCCTGGGCGAAGGGCCAGTAGTCGAAGCGCTTCTCGACCACGCTGCGCTCCAGGGTGAAGGGATTGCCGACGAGGTCGGTCATGTTCCGCTGCACCAGCTCGGCGCGCAGCGTGCCGGGCACACGGAGCGGCACCGTCGGCGTGAGCCGGAGGACACGCCCGTCACCGCTGAGCACCGCCGTGTGCGCCACCGAGAAGCCATTGCCATCCCGGAGCACCGTGGGTGCGGACTGGAGAGACGCGGGCAGCAGCGGCTCGGAGAAGACAATCTCCAGCGGCGCGTCGACGCTCGGGTAGTACGACGCCGGGCCCCAGGACTCGACGAAGGGCCCCTGCCGGTCCACCACCATCGAGACGCTCTGGCTCTCGAAGGTCCGTCCCTCCGCCGTGGCCCGAGCGATGAAGAAGTAGCTGCCCTCTTCAGCGGTCGCGCAGTCGACGGTGTGGCGGTACGGGCTGTCGAGCGTGGTGGGAGCCAGCCCGTTGGCGATGAGCTCCACCTTCTCGGGCGTGCCGCCCTCGACGGAGACAGAGAGCGTCCACGTGCCCTCGCGGCAGCGCGCCGGCCCCGCCGGAGTCACGGTGACGCGGAGCTCGGGCGGAGGCGGCGACTCCTCTTTGACGGGCGGACCCGGGTCCGGTTCCGCCTTCAGGGAGTCACAGGCGGCGAGCCCCAGGGCCGTGCACAGCAGCACGGACTTCCAGGGGCGGGAACGGGTGGCGTGCATGGGAGACCTCATGAAGTGGATGCGGCGTGAGCAGTGCCTTGGACACGCGAGGCCTCCCGCATGGGACTCAGCGCAGCCAGCCGATGCCCAGGCTCGCCCCCATGGACAGCGAGGACGGAACCGGAGCACCCACCTCCGTGCGCACCCACGTGCGCCCCGCGTTGCCGAGCAGCGACACCGCGAACGGCCCACCCACCGGCAGCCACACGCCGCCCGCCACTCCGATGGCGGGCTGCAGCGCGAGCCGCGTTTCGCCATTGCTGGACTGCCGCTGGCTGGACACGGTGGCGCCGGCCTCCACGGCGAGCTGCAGGTGCAGCCCGTGCCAGTCACGCACGAGGTGCCCCAGGCCCAGCCGCAGCGCATGGTCGTTCTGAGCGAGGCCCCCGGACGCGTGCCGGCCATGACGGACCTCCACCACGGCCGTCGCCAGATTCAGCCCGGCGGGCCTCCAGACGTGCTGGAGCGCGACGGTGCCGCCCACCATCGCCCCAAAGGATTCGAGCAGGGGACTGCCCACGCTGGGACCGAGGTGCACCATCCACCTCGTGTCCCGGGGCCCCTTGAGCGCGTTCGCCTCCAGCTTCTGCGGACGGAGCTGGGCGCGCGTCACCTCCGCGCGCCCGGAGTCGGGCACCTGCACGCGCGCCACCAGGGCGGTGTGCTCGCCGCGCGTGGTGAGGAGGTAGCTGCCCGCGGGCAGTGCCAGCGTGGCCGAGCCCGCGCCCTTGCGCACGTGCCCGAGGAAGGGCTCGCCGTCGAGCGTGGACACCGTCCAGTCGCCGGGCTCGTCGATGGCGAGCGTCAAGAGTGACGTCGCGCGGGCGGGCGCGGAGAGGACGAGGTCTCCCTTCCCCTGGAGGTCGAAGTGGAAGCTGGGGTGCTGCGTGCCCGCGCGGGACAGGAGCGAGGACTCCACCGTGCGGGCATACGAATACGTATAGGCCTCCGCGAGCGTGACGCGGCCGTCTCCGGACACGTCCGCCGCCCCGCGCAGCGCGGCGACCAGGTGGTGCGTGAAGATGGAGCCCGCGAGCGCGTCCGACTCCTGCGCGGACTCGTCCGCGGCGGATGCGGTGATGATGACGCGCCCGGCGAGCTCCGGCCGCTCCAGATTCACCAGCACGCCGGGGATGGGCTTGAGCCCCTTGAGGCGCGCCGCCTCGCCGGACTGGCAGGAGTCCACCACCAGCAGGGCGACGCTCACCGGGGCGTGCTCGATGAAGCGCACCACCTCGCCCAGGGGCAGGCGCGTGCCGCCCAGGTGCAGCTCGCCCGCGTCCGCGTGGCTGGAGACGTAGACGAAGAGCTGGTCGCCGGGACGTGCGTTGGCCTGGAGGTGGCGCTCGAAGCGGGCGAGCGCGTCGCGCACCGCGTCCGCGTCGGTGCCAAGCACCAGCAGGGCGTCCTCGCGCCGCAGCCCGCCCACCTCTTCGAGCACGCCCAGCACCGAGCGGGCATCGCGCTCCGCGTACCGCAGCGGAGCGTCCGCGCCAGTGCCCCGGTTGTTGCCCACCGCGAGGGCGAAGCGGCGCGGCGTGTCTTCCGGAGTCACGGGCTGCGCCGCCACCACGGCCGCGAGCAGCAGCGCGAGCGTCATTGCTGGACCTCGACCACGAGCACCACCGAGGCGTGCGCGGCCCCCGAGGGGAGCCCGGCGGGCTCCTGACATGCGGCCGCGTCCGGGACACCGGAGCACTGCGTCCCGTGCGTGGGCAGCCAGTCACGAACCTCGTCGAGGCTCAGCGGCGACTCCGAATAGATGGCATGCACCGCGAAGTCTCCCCGGGTGACCTGGAACAGGGGCGCGGGCTGCTCGGCGTCCAGCTCGCCGCTGCGCTCGCCCCCCGACGGCCACAGTGCCTCCACCTGCCCCTGCGCGTCCACGGAGACGACCAGCGCATACCTGCGACCTCCGCTCCTCAGCCGCAGCGCCACCTCGTCCCCCTCGCGCAGGACGGGGTTCACCTGGCCGTCCACCAGCCGCAGCAGCTCCACCCCGGGTGGACCCTTCACGCGGAGGCCTGGCATCACAGGCTGCGTCCCCGTACCTGGCGTGTCCCCCGACAGCGGGCCTCGGAGCAGCACCACCATGGCCACGGTGGCCAGCGCGGGGACGAGCAGCCAGCCGGAGAACCACGAGGCCGCGGGCCGCGACGGACGCAGTGCCGCCTCCGAGAGGACGCGGGCACGGACGCGGGAGAAGTCGGGCCGGGCCCGGACTCCTTCCACATGGGCGCGCAGCAGGGTGACACGCGCATTGCAGGTGTCACAGGACTCCAGGTGTGGCGGCTTCGCGCCGCCGGCCATCACCTCGTCCAGGACGAGGTCCGACAGGTGTTCACTCATCCGGCACCTCCACGCACGCCCCTGGGCTCGCCCAGGGCGCGGGCCAGGACGCTGATGCGCTGCACCTCGCGCACGATGGTCTTCCTGGAGAGCCCCAGCACCTGGGCAATCTCCTCCTGGGACAACCCGTCCAGGTAGTACAGCGCCGCCACGGTGAGGCCGCGCTCGTCCAGCTCGCGCGCCAGCTTCACCAGGAAGTCCCTGCACTCGGTGGAGGCGAGCGCGTCCACCGTGCCCTCCGGCCCGTCCGCCTCGGGGGCCACGTCCCGCAGGGCGCGGGAGCGGAGCATGTTGAGACAGACGTTGGTGGTCACCCGGTAGATGAACGTCATCGGCCGGGCCTCGCGCCGGAACTCGGCGGCGGACTGGAGGAGGCGGATGCACGCCTCCTGCACCGCGTCCCAGGCATCCGCCTCCCGCTGGAGCAAGGCGAAGGCCCTCCGGTACATGCCTGGGGCATACCGGTCGTACAGCTCCTGGAGCTCCGTGGCGCTCAACCCTTGGGACATCTTCACCGGATTGGACACGCGAGCCGCGGAAGTTGGGACATCGGAGGTGGAACGTTACTCCACACCCACGGGCAGGAGCCCCCGCTGGCGCAGGCGCATCAGGGCCGAGGACACGATGACCTCCGTGCTCCCAAGCTGCTTCGCCAGGGACTCGCGGAGCGCGGAGCTGCCGCGCGCGTCCAGGGCGAGCGCCTCGATGGCGCCATGCACGCGGCGGTCGAAGGCGAACTCGACAGAGGTGCGCTGGACCAGCGTCTCCACGATGGCCAGCGCGGCATCCGGGCCGCGCGCGGACTGGTAGGTGCCACCGGTGGAGATGGACAGGCGGCGGAAGGCACGCTCCAGCGCGGCGTCGTAGTGCGGGTGCACAGAGGGCACCATGGCGAGCGCATGCAGGAAGATGCCCTGGGCCTCCAGGTGGTTGGTGAGGCCATCGAGGTCCCAGCCGCTCGGGTCCTTCTCACGGAAGCGGTCCGGAGCGTGGCCGCCATCACCTCCGCAGGCATGCGGGGGGGCGTCGCCCACGAGCACGACGACCATGAAGGCGCCCTCGCGCCAGGGGAGCTTCGCCGCCGCGTCGAGGCCCGCGAAGACGGCCTCGGCCGCGTCGACGTTCGACGCGTGGCTGAAGACCTGGGCCGCATCGAGCGCCTTCGCGAGCGCGGAGACGTCACGGGTGAAGGGATGGACCTCGAGCACCGCCGGGAAGCCGTGGTCGCGGTAGCCGGAGAGCGCGACGCACAGGTCCAGGTCGGGAATGGCCTTCAGCGCATCGAGGATGCGGCGCACATGCGCCCGCGCCTGCGCGATGAAGGAGGTCATGCTGCTGGTCAGGTCCACGCAGAAGACGAGGTCCAGCCGCGAAAGCTTGTCCATGAGACACCCCCGGGTACGGGCCGCCCTGCCCTCAGCGGCACGGCTCCGACGCCATGGGTGTCACGGGCCTGACGTGGGGACTCGTGACGCAGACACGGCGCTACCGGAAGGACTCCTCGACGTAGGCGGAGGCGGAGGCGGAGGCGACGGGGCCTTCGAGGATGGCCGTTCCCGGCTTCGACTCGGGCAGCTTCCGCATCTGGTCGTAGCTGAGCCGGGCCACCGCGCAGATGGAGAGCTTCTCGCTATCTGGCAGGTGGGCCTCGTAGTACCGGATGACGACCCTCGGCCCCGAGGTCCAGACCTGCCGGCCTTCCCAGCCCATGAGAGGCGGCCATCCAAACCAGTCAGTCAGAATCGCCTGCCAGCCACCAGCACGTAGATGTAATTCGACCGATCCGCGTCTCCAATCCCTTCTCCCCCGGGATTGACGTTCTCGATGTCTAACATGAAGTTGCTCTCGCGAACGTTGGCAATCAATTCCCGCTCAATCTCCTCATTCGCTGCCGGCACGCCACCCCTCGAAGGCTTCCCATCCTTCTGGAGGTGCCGGGACTCCCATCGTGTCCAAGCACTCGCGGGCCTGGGCATTCCATCCGGGTTCCATGAGGCTTCCGGTCGGAGCGCCTGCCAGTGAATCAGCGAGCGTCTGCACCTTGGGGGCCGCTGCCCGGAAGCGCTCCGCATCCGGGCTCCCCCACGCCTTCGCGCAGAAAGCCGCGAGCGCCGCCATACGGGACTGGAGCACTGTACGCAGTTCCTCAGCCGGGGCTTGTGTGCACCATCGCTCGTAGAGACGAGGTGCGGCCAGTACGGTCAGGAGGTTGAGTGCCTCAACCACCAGGGCCGCCTCCTGCTCCCACGAAACCTCAGCCACAGATGGGCCCCAGGCGAGCGTTGAAGGGCAGCGTGCTGAACAGCAGCGCCTTCCCCGTCACGCTGTCACCGCTCATGCAGGTGTAGACCGCCCATCCCGTGAAGACGAGGTTCTCCATGCCCTCAATGAAGCAGTAGGGACACTTCCCCTCACCGCAGCTCGAAACGAAGCACGCCTTGCTTCCGCATGCGACGGTCGCGGGCCATCCGCGCTTGATGCACCCAGGGGCCTTCGTCAGAGGAGGCTCCGCATGCGCTGTCGGCAACTGCAAGGCCCCCAGCATGCCGAGTCCCAGCAGCAGACTCGTCAGCGTCTTTCGCGCATCTTGCAGCACGCGGCACTCCTTCGCTCAAGCAAGCTTCAGGAGCCTACCATCCGCCATTGGACCTGCTCGGTCCCCCATCGGCATCACCCACCCCTGTTCTCTGAAGCGCCCACGCGCGACTTCTCGACATGAAAGGCGGCGCTGGGGCGCCTGCCAAGGAGCATGGACTCCTGGCATCGCTCAGCGCGGCCCGCCCAAGGTCCGCACGAAGAACATGTTCACATCGTCGGTGTAGTAGCGGTCCGCGGGCGGCTCGGGGTTGTGGGGCTGTCCTGGCATGATGAGCAGCTCGAAGTGCTTGCCCTCCCGGACGAGCGCCTCGGCCATGCGCATCGTCGTGGAGAGCGTCGCATTCACGTCGCTCGTCCCGTGCATCATCTTGAGCTGCCCCTGCAGCTTGCCCGCGAGGGCGACGTTGGACCCGGCCTCATAGGCGGCGGGATTCGTGCCCGGCAGTCCGAGGTACGGCTCGTTGATGATTGCCTCCTCCTCCAGCGCTCCGGGCGCCCCCGCGTAGCCGGCCTTGAAGAACTCCGGCGCCGTCAGCATGCCGCGCAGCGCGAAGTAGCCGCCCCACGAGTGGCCATGAATGCCGACCCGCTCCAGGTCCATCCACGGACGGGTGGCGGCGGCCTGCTTCACTCCCGCGACGTAGTCGGGAATCTCCGTCTGGCCCACGCGGCCGTAGTTCGCATCCTGGAACGCCTTGCTCCGGCCCGGCGTCCCCCGGGGGTCCAGCAACACCACCACGAAGCCCAGCTGCGCCATCGACGCGCTGTCGAGCGACATGCCGTTGCCGAGGTAGCTCCAGGGCACCGCCGTCATGAACGGCCCGGCGTAGATGTACGCGATGACCGGGTAGCGCTTCGTGGGGTCGAAGTCGCGCGGCTTGTAGAGCACTCCGTGCAGCGGCGTGACGCCATCCGCGGCCGTGACGGTGAGCGCCTCCGGAGGCTTGAAACCCAGCGCCTCCACCGCGCTCACGTCGGACGTCGTGAGCCGGACGCGCGACTTCCCGTCCGTGGAGCCCACCTCCCGCAGCCGGGGCTGCGTCCTCGAAGACCACGTGTCGACGAAGTACCCGCCCGACGGCGCCAGGGTGATTCGGTGCAGGCCCGAGCCCGACGACAGTCGCTTCAGCGCACCGCCCTTCAAGCTTCCCCGATAGAAGAGCTGCTCGTACGGCGCACCGCTGTCGGCGGAGGCCACCACGAAGATTGCGTCACCACCAGGCGCGACGCCGACCACCTCGTGGACGGGGAACGCGCCCCGTGTCACCTGGCGGATGAGCCGTCCCGACACGTCATACAGGTACACGTGCCGCCAGCCGTCGCGCTCGGACATCCAGAGGAAGGCCTTGCTGTCCGGCAGGAACCGGACCTGCTTCGCGAAGCCGCCCGCCTCGAGGTCCAGCCCCGCCACGAAGGTCTCCGGCCGCTCCTCGCGCAGCACGCGCCGTCGCTTGCCGGACACCGGCTCCACCCCCGTCAGGTCCAGCCGCTTGCCGTCGCGCGAGAGGTGGAGGCTCAGCGCCTCGCCACCATCCGGCCGCCAGCCGATGAAGAAGTCATGCGTCTCTCCCTCGGCGGGAGCGATGGCCATCACGCGGCCCGTCGCCAGCTCGACGATGTGGAGCTCCCGCTTCGGCAGCGGCGTGCCCGACTTCGCATAGGGCACCCACGTCACCCGCTCCAGCGCGGTGGAGTAGTCCACCACCGGCACCTTGTGGACGCCGCGCAGGTCCTCGCGCAGCACCGCCAGGAAGCGGCCATCCGGCGACCAGGGGTTCTCCGGGATGCGCCAGCCGAGGTGCTCCTCCCCGGCGCGCTCCACCACCAGGCTCCCGTCCGCACCGCGCACGGCAAAGCCACCGCCGTCACGCTGCTCCGCGACACCTCCTCCCGCCGGAGCCAGGACGTGCGTCCGCGAGAGCTCCAGCGCGGACCGGTCCTCCGGAGCGAGCGCGGTGACGCGGCCATCCGTCAGCCCCAGCTTGAAGGCCTTCCCCTCGTGCCGGAAGACGATGCCCTTCTGGTCCGCGGTGATGGCGACCTCGAAGAACTTCAGCGCGGAGACGGGCTTGCCTGCCAACTGCGAGAGCTGGGCCCGCAGCTCGGCGCCGGACACCAGCGGCGTCGCCACTCCCGTCCGGGCCTGGAAGAGCATCCACGTCCCTCCGTCCTTCCCGTCCTCCGACCAGAACACCAGCCGGTCTCCCTCGCGGAACCACTTCGGGGGGACGAGGCTGTCGCGGACGAGCCGATGGAGCCGGAGGAACCGGTCGGCCAGGTCCAGCCGCTCCTGGAGCTTCGCGTCCGGGCTCGGCTGCGCCACGGCGGGCACGCTCGCGAAGGCCGTCATCAGGATTCCAACAGCAAGCAGGAGGCGTCGCATGCCAGGAGCGTACGAAGCCGGATTCTGTAAGACCAATATCTCTTTCGACGCGAATCGAGACGGATATCGTCTGGATATGGAATTCCGCCAGCTCCAGCTCTTCATCGCCGTCGCGGAAGAGCTTCACTTCGGCCGGGCCGCCGCTCGGGTGGGCATGGCACAGCCGCCGTTCAGCCAGCAGATTCGCAGGTTGGAGTCGGAGCTGGGCGTCGAGCTCCTCACCCGGACGAGCCGGCGCGTGGCCCTCACTCCCGCCGGGAGCCACCTGCTGGAGGACGCCCGCGCGCTGCTGACGAAGCGCGCGGACGTCATCACCTCCGTGCGGCAGGCGGCGCGGGGAGAGACGGGAACGCTGCGGGTCGGCTTCGCGGCGTCCTCGGCCTTCGGCGTGCTGCCCGACATCGTGCTGCGGTTCCGGACGCGGTTTCCGGCGGTGAAGCTGGATCTCGATGACCGCGTGACGATGAACGTCGGCGTCTCGCTCACCACCGGAGAGCTGGACCTGGCCATCGTCCGCGCGCCCTTCCAGCATGACGGGGTGACGGTGGAGCGGTTGCTGCGAGAACGCTTCGTGCTCGCGCTGCCCGCCCGCCACCCACGGGCCCGTCAGAAAGTGGTCGCCCTGTCCTCGCTGGCGAACGAGCCCTTCGTGCTGTTCCCCCGGCACTCGGCGCCCGGCCTGCACGACACGGTGACGAGCATGTGCCTCTCCGCGGGCTTCTCTCCGCGCATCGTCCAGGAGGCCAGCGTGTGGACCTCGGTCATCGGCATGGTGGAAGCGGGACTCGGGCTCACCATTGCCCCGATGTCCGCCCGGGCGCTGCGTCCGAAGGGCGTGGTCTTCCGGACCCTGCGCGATGCCTCGGGGTACGCGGAGCTGTCCGTCGCCTTCGCGGGGCCGCAACCCTCTCCCGCCGCCGCGCACTTCCGCGCCGTGGCCCATGAGGCCGTCGCACGCCAGCAGTGAGCGTCCCCAAGCGGCCCCGCACAAGCCTCGTGCGGGGCCCTCTTCTTCATCATGCCCCTCGCTGGACTTGCACGAGGGCGCACGCCGCTACGGCATGGGCCGCGAGCCCGCCGACGGCGCCGACGGCACCGCGGGCCAGCCGTTGGGCCACGTCATCTGGTCGACGAGCATCACCCGCGCGGTGTGGGCGCTGTTCCACGCGTGGTAGACCATGTACGTGTCGCCGCCCGGCCCGGTGACGACGGAGTTGTGTCCCGGCCCCACCCAGCCGCCGCCCGTCTTGAGGATTGGGTTGCCCAGCTTCGTGTACGGCCCCAGCGGGCTGGTGGCGCGCGCGACGCCCACGGCGTAGGTGCTGTTGGCGTACGAGTTGCCGCTGTAGAAGAGGTAGTAGTAGCCGCCCCGCGCGACGACCCACGGCGCCTCGACGACGCCGCCCTCCCAGGCGAGGTTGTTGCTCATCAGCGTGCGGCGCGTGCCGACGAGCGACAGGCCATCCGCCGCCAGTTGCTGCCCGTAGATGGGCGTCGCCTGCCCCACCGCGTTGCCGTCCGCCTTCCACACCAGGTACGGCACTCCGGCCGTGTCCTGGAAGAAGGTGGCGTCAATCATGCCCATCCCCGTGTCGTGCACGAGCGGCTGGCCGCGGTCCGTGAAGGGCCCGAGCGCGCTGGCCGAGGTGGCCGCGCCAATGGACAGCTTCCCGTCCGAGTGCCGCGCGGTGAAGTACGCGATGAAGCGCGTGCCCACCTTGTGGATTTCCGGAGCCCAGAAGTCGCCCGTCGCCCACGTGGGCTTGCTCGCGGAGGGGAAGATGTGGCCCGCGCTCGTCCACGTCACCAGGTCCGTCGACGTGCGCAGGGCAAAGGCGTTGGCCGCGCCGCCCGACGTACAGGCGGCGACGTACCGCGTCCCATCATGGATGACGCCCGGGTCCGCACAGTCCGCGTTGACCACCGGGTTCTGGTACAGCCCGCCGCAGCCCGTGTACCGGAACGACATGCCGCACGCGCCGGAGCCGCTGAAGTACGGCTTCCAGCCGTTGGAGAGCACCGCGTAGGAGTTGCTCCCCTCGTTCGTGCAGCCCCTGTCCCAGAACACGCGCCCGCCCGCGTCGTCGTACTGCGCCGTGTGCCCCGAGGGCTTCAGCCAGGACGCGGCGTAGGTGATGCGCGTCGCACACGCGGTGGCCCCGGCACAGTCAGTGTCGAGCGCCAGCACGCACGCGTTGTTGCCGGTGAAGTACGGCTTCCAGCCGTTGGAGAGCACCGCGTACGAGTTGGTGCCCTCGTTGACGCAGGTGCCATTCCACGTCACCAGGTCGCTCGCGATGTCGTACTGCGACGTGTGCCCCGAGGGACGAATCCACCGGTCGCCGTAGGTGATGCGCGTGCTGCACGCGAGCGCCGCGCGGGTGGAGTCGACGGGAGCCTCGGTGTCGGCAAGCTCGTCGCCACAGCCGGACACGAACGTCGAGAGGACGCTCGCGAACGCGAGGGCCAGGATGCGGGGGGACTTCCTCATGGGAACACCTCCAGATGGAGGCGCGCGAGGTAGCACGAAATACCGGACAAGTCAGCCAGACCAGTCTTCCATGGGGCCTGCCCGACACATCGCCTTGACGCGATATAACAGCGCTTATACATATCCAGCATGAGCACCGGCAAAGGCCCCACCCTCGGCACGCTGTTGCGGCACCTCATCGAGCACCTCGACGGCGCCGTGGAGCAGGCCTACGAGCGCGCGGGGCTGGACTACCGCCCGCGCTACACGCCCATCGTGCGGACGTTGATGGCGCAGGGCCCGGTCTCCATCCGCGCCATTGCCCAGCAGGCGCAGGTCAGCCACTCCGCCGTCAGCCAGACCGTCTCGCAGATGGTCAACGCCGGACTGGTGGAGCTCCAGCCCGGCTCCGACGCCCGCGAGCGCATCGTCGCCCTGACGCCCCAGGGCCGGGCCATGCTTCCCGCCCTGGAGCGCCAGTGGGCGGCGACCAACGCGGCGGCGGACCAGCTCGACAAGGAGCTCTCCGCGCCGCTGTCTCGAGTCCTCGCCGAAGCGCTGCAGGCGCTGGAGCGAGAGCCCTTCGACGCGCGGCTCGAGAAGGCGGCCGCAAAGCTGAAGCCGTCACGCAAGAGCAGGCCGCGAGAGTGAGCACGGAGCCCGAGCGAATGACCCGAACCCGCGCTTGCGCCTGCCTCGCCCGGCGGCCGTGAGCCCCCGCCCCCTGGAGCCTTTGATGCACTCCCGAAGCCTGACCGCGGCCCTGACGTCGCTGCTGCTCACGCTGTCCCCCGGCCCCGCGGCGGCCCAGGTCGCGCCCGCGTCCGAGCGCTCCGCGCCGCGCACCCTCTCCCCCGCCGACCGAGACGCAGCGCTGGCAGCCATCATCGCGGTCATCCGCGAGTCCTACGTCCTGCCCGAGAAGGTCCCCGCCATCGCCGAGCGACTGGAGCAATCCCGGAAGGCCGGGCGCTACACCGTGGACGACGCGGCGCTGCTGGCCGAGCGCATCACCTCGGACCTCGGGGCCGCCAGCGGAGACGGCCACCTCTACATCCACTACAACCCCACCGAGTACGCCGCCGAGCTGCGCAAGCTCTCGCATGCGTCACCGAGCGAGGGCGCGGACAGCGACGCGCTCTTCCGCCAGGAGGCCCTCAGGGACCACCACGGCCTCGCGGAGCTGAAGCTCCTGCCCGGCAACCTCCGCTACCTGCGCATCACCGGCTTCGAATGGGTCCGCGACGAGACGGGCGCGGTCTACGACGAAGCGCTGCGCTTCCTGCGGGACGGCGACGCGGTGGTCATCGACCTGCGCGGCAACGGCGGCGGCTCGCACGCGGCCGTGCGCTACCTGGTCAGCCACTTCCTGGACGAGGACGTCCTGGAGATGACCTTCCTGGAGGGCTCGAAGCCACCGGCGCAGTCGCGCACCCTGGAGCACGTCCCGGCGGGGCGACTGAAGGGCAAGCCGTTGTACGTGCTCATCGACGGCGGCGTGGCCTCCGCGGGCGAGGCCTTCGCCTACGACGTGGCGCAGTTCAAGCTGGGCGAACTGGTCGGCACGAAGACGGCAGGCGCGGCCAACAACAACCGCTTCGTCCCCATCTCCCCCGGCTTCATGCTGAGCGTCTCCTTCGGCCGCCCGGTGCATCCGGTCAGCGGCACCAACTGGGAGGGCGTCGGCGTCCCGCCCACCGTGGAGACGCCGCCCGCCCAGGCGCTGGAGGTCGCCCAGTTGCTGGCCTTCAAGCGCCTGGCGGCGGCACCGGGCGTGTCACCCGATGCCCTGGCCGACTACGAGTGGGCGCGGCTCGACGTGGAGGCACGCCTGAAGCCCATCTCTGTCGCGGCGGCCCGGCTGAAGTCGCTCGCCGGACGCTACGGCGAGGTCGAGGTGAGCGTGCGCGAGGGCGCGCTCTGGATGGCACGGCCCGACCGCCCCACCCGCCGCCTGTCACCGCTGACGGCGGACGGACTGTTCGCCGTCGACGGCTCCGACAGGCTGCGCGTGAGATTCACGCCGAAGACGCTGGAGACGCTGTGGCGGGGAGACCCGGCTCCGCGGGTGTATCCGCGGAGCTGAAGCCTCAGCGCATGTCGAACACTTCCTGGTAGTAGCGCGAGCACCCGGCGCAGGTGTCGAAGAGGCCGGGCGTGGAGGCCGCGGGGTAGTAGGTGCCGTTGTAGAGCACGCGCAGCTGGCCGCCGTTGAACTGGTCCACGGCCATGACCCACGTGTACGTCTTGCCGTTCACGAAGCGGGTCACCAGGAAGGTGCCCAGGTGGGCCGAGCCGCTGAGGAACACGGGCAGCGGCTTGCCGTCGTTCATCCACCGCGTGTCATACCGGCCATAGCTGCCGTGATAGTGGCCCGCGTAGACGGCGGAGACAGGGAAGTCGTTCAGCACCGACATCATCTCCGTGCTCGCGCCGGAGCCCCAGTCGTGCATGTTGACGACGATTTCCTGCCCGCGATTGACGGCGTCCTGCAGGTCGCTTCGCAGCCAGTTGATGGCGGACTGGATGTAGAAGTAGTCGCGGCGCGCCGCGCTGAAGTTCCAGCCGTTCCAGTCGCGCGTGTACGTGGGGTAGTTGTTGAGCTGGGCGAAGTGGACCTTGCCGATGTCCCACGAGTACCCCAGGCTGCCCGTGTGGTTCTTCCGGTTGCTGGGGAACTCGTAATAGACGCCGCTCTCCGAGTAGTCGAAGCGCGTGGCGTTGAGCGTCCAGACCTGGTCCTTGAAGTACCAGACCATGCCCGTGGCGCACTGGTTCTCGTAGCAGTCATTCACGTTGTTGGCGTAGTCGTGATTGCCCAGGCCCAGGTAGACGTTGGACTGCACGCCGTGCTCGTAGATGTTGATGTAGTCGCCCAGGTCCACGTCCTGGTTTCCGAACTCCGTCAGGTCGCCGTTCACCACGGTGCCGCCGAACCGGTACTCGCCCAGCAGGTTCTTCACCTGGTTGATGCCATTGACGACGTTGGTGTTGTAGTAGCGCGCCAGGTCGTCGTCGTTCCATCCCGCGAAGACCTGGTTCTCCCTGTCACAGAGCGGGCCCGGCCCGTCGTTGCAGTGCTTCCAGGAGAACTGCGGGTCCGAGGCGAAGACCATGAAGAAGTCGTTCGTCTGGAAGTTGGACCACGAGAAGCTCGAAATCATGTCGTTGTAGAGCCCGCCCACGTTCGGCACGTCCTGGAAGTACGTCCGCGCCAGCCCCACGCCGCCGCCGTGCTCATAGGCGCGCACGCGCATGCCCTTGGGGACGCGGATGGACGAGTACGCGTCGTTCATGAAGGGCTGGCTTCCGCCCTCGCAGAAGGTGTTGGAGGCGCCGGAGTAGTTCGTGTCCGCGTACGCCTGGAAGCAATAGGCCAGGCCGCCCTGGCTGCTGTTGAGTGTGAAGTCCCCGCGCTGGCCCGCTGAATAGGTCGCCGCGACGAGCATGTACCTGCCGGCTCCCAGCGACACCGTCAGCCGGCTGTTGAAGTTGCCGCCGCTGTCGTCATCCTGGGCGATGAGCTGCGAGCCGTCCTGGTTGAGCAGGTAGAGATAGGTGTCGACGGAGGACATCAGGTCGAGCGTCACCGTCGCGGGCGCCGACAGCTCCAACCGGAACCGTGGGTTCTCGAGTGTCCGGCCGGTGGAGCTCACCCACGCGCTGCTCTTCGAGTCCGCCCACGCCGCCGACGGCAGCACCAGCACGGCCGCCAGGAGCAGGCCGTGAATCCAAACAGCGCGCACTTCATGTGAGGAACGCATGTGGCTGTCTTCCCCCTCGGAAAGGAGTTGCAGGTATGGCGTGGCCCCACAGCAAGCCGCGAGCCACGACGCTCCTGCATGAACTTTCAGAGGGGGACGGCACGGGACGGAAGCGGAGCTCCAGGCCCAGGCGTTCAGGGTGAACGCGGGCGCGTCCTGGCGGGACGGGCGCGGCCTTGCTGCCCGTGTGGCGGGGGAGGTGAATCCCCGCGACTTCAGTCCAGCAGGTGCGGATTGCGGACGATGAGCAGACCGGCCTGCACGGTGGCCGTGTAGTCGTTGAGCCGGCCGGAGGCCATGAGCGCGCTCACGTCGCGGCTGCCGCCCTGGGCGAGCGCCTCGGCCACCTTCTTGTCGCCCTGGTTGTAGGCCGCGAGCGCCAGCCGCCAGTCGCTGTACTGCGCGTGCAGGTCCGACAGCAGGGCCGCGGCGGCCTGCGTCTCGCGCGTCACGTCCAGCCGCTCGTCCTTGGTGGCGCTCACCTCCAGCCCGTAGCGGCGCGCCGTCTCGGGGATGAACATCCACACGCCCGCGCCGCGCATGCCGGGGGCCAGCGACGGGCGTCCGTCCGTCTCGGACATGTTCGTCACCGCGGACTCCACCACCGCCACGGCCAGCAGCCCCTCGGGCAGGTTCCTGGCGCGCAGGCCCGTCAGCAGGGCCTCGCGGTGCGTCCCCAGGTTCGCCAGCGCGCGCTTCATGAAGGCGCGGCCCTTCTCCGTGCCGATGAGCCGGTTGAGCTGCTCCACCACCTTCGCGTCCACCACCACTGGCAGGTCTCCGGCGGGCTGGCTGGACTCGGCGAGCGCCTTCGCCTCCGCGAGCGTCACCGTGCGGCCGCGCGCCGCGCCCTGGGCCAGCGTCGCCAGGGGAAGGAGGACCAGGAAGAGCGCGGATAGCAGCGCCGCGGCGCCGTGGGTGCGCAGGGGACGGGGTTGGAACAGCATTTCGATTCTCCTCGCGGTGGGATGGGACATGCCGGTGGCTCCGGCGGGAAGCGGCGGCGCTCCCGGAAGGGTGAGCGCCGCTTGAAGCAGACAGCGGGCATACGCGTGCGCCTGGGCCCGGCCGCCCGCCACCAGCGCCTCGTCACACGCCAGTTCCTGCAGCGAGACGAGCCAGCGCGACAACATGTGCGCGGCGGGATGCCAGAAGAAGGCGCCAGTGAGGACCAGGCGCGCGAAGGCCAGATGCGTGTCGCGCTGGCGGTGGTGCTGCAATTCGTGCAGCACCGTGAGGCGCAGCGACTCCGCGTCACCGAGCACGGCAGGAGGCACCACCACCCATGCGGAAGGCCCGCCGCCCAGGCGCGGGAACCACGCGGAGAAGGCGGGCGTGCCCTCCTCGCCCAGCACCACGCGGACGCGGCCCACGCCGCGCACGTGGGGCCAGGACTCCAGCTTCCGCAGCAGGCGCTGGTGACGAATCAGGGCCCGGGCGGTAAAGACAGACGCGCCAATGACAATCACGAGCGTGGCGGCGGGCAACACGGGAAAGGACGTGGGCAAGGACTCGCGAGGGCTCGCGACGGGCCGGGGCGGGGGTGCATCCCAGGCGGGTCCGGGCAGGCGTCCCGCGTGCCGCGCCACCGAGCGCTCGAAGTCGAAGAGGGGCCCGGCCGGGGACACCGCGTGCGCCACCGTCGCCACGAGCGGCAGGACGAGCGCCAGCAGCAGCGCGCCCCGCCCCACGCCCAGGGACTGCCGCGCGGACAGCGGCGCCCCCAGCCGCGCGAGGACGGCCAGCGCCACCCGCGAGAGCAGCAGTGCCACCGGCAGCAGCAGCGCCACGGCCAGATAGAGGGAGGCGAGCTCCCGGAGGACGGCGCTCATGACTTGTCCCCCTTCGCCTTGAGCAGCTTGCGGATCTGCTCCACCTCGTCGGGCGCCAGCGGCACGGCCTCCACCAGCCGGGCCACGAGCGCGGACGGCGTGCCCGAGAAGAGCGTGTCCACCAGGTGGCGCACGCTCTGTGCCTCGTACGCCTCGCGCGGCAGTACCGCCGAGTACAGGTGCCCCCGCCCCTGCTTGCGGCTTCGCACCACGCCCTTCTGCTCCAGAATCCGAAGGACGGTGGACACCGAGGTGTACGCGAGCGCGCGCTCCGGCGGCAGCGCGGCGAGCACGTCCGCCACGCTCACCTCACCCTGCTTCCACACGAATTGCATCAGCTCGAGCTCCACCGGCGTCAACGGCCGGGGCGCTTCGGGCTCGGGTTTGCTGGCCACGTGAGTTCCTCCGTGGCCAGCAAACTACTAAGTCCTTAGTTGTTCGTCAACTAAGCCCTTAGTTGATTCTCCGCGGAGAGTCACGGCGCGGAGGCCTCAGACGCCCAGCGCCTCGCGCAGCTCCGGGAGGCGCGCGGCCTTCACCGCGCCGAAGACGAAGCGGTCCGGACGCAGCACCACCACGTCGGCGGCCTGGCGGGAGAACCACTCCGTCAGCTTCCCGGTGACGTCCACCACGGCGGAGGCCTCGGACTTCGCGGCCTCGGGGCGGAACGTCACCAGCCGGCCCCCCAGGGACTCGGCCAGCTCGCGCGCCGCGGTCAGCTCCGCCTGGGGAGCGTCCCACCGGCACATCACCGTGAAGTCGTTTCCCAGGGCGTCGTCGAGGAGCACCTCCTCCCCCGACTCCAGCCGCACGCGGGGCTGGATGAAGTACGTGCCCTTGCCCCCGAAGTAGAAGCCGTTCTCGTGGAGCGGGGGCTGCTTGAACTTGAAGCCCTGGATGAAGTCGCGCACGCTCGGAATCCGCTGCAGCGTGCGCATCAGCGCGTCGCGGGCCGCGGCCAGCACGGGGTTGCGCGCCAGGAACAGGTGCCCCACACGCACGCACAGCTTCTGCACCTCCGCCACGTGCGGGCGGCGCTCCGCCTCGTAGGTGTCCAGCAGCGTCGCGGGCGCCTGCCCGTGAATCACCCGCTTCAGCTTCCAGGCGAGGTTCGCCGCGTCGCGCAGGCCGGACACCAGCCCCTGGCCCATGAAGGGCGGCATGGTGTGCGCCGCGTCGCCCAGCAGGAAGATGTTGCCCTCGCGCCAGCGCGCCGCGCTGAGGCAGTGGAACGTGTACACCTGCGCGCGCTCGATGTGGACGCGCTTCGGGTCGATGTACGGCGCGATGAGCTTCCCAATCGTCTCCGGCTTCTCCAGCTCCTCGCGCGTCTCGCCGGGCAGCATCATGAACTCCCAGCGGAGCTGATTCACCGCGCCCGTCGCCACGAAGGCGGGGCGCTTCGGGTCGCACACGAAGCGGCAGATGTCGGGCGCCTCCCCGTCGATGGTGCCGGACACCGCCAGCCAGGGCTCGCCGTAGGCCTTGCCCGACATGGGGATGCCCAGCGACTTGCGCACCGCGCTGCGCGCGCCGTCACACGCCAGCAGGTACCGCGCGCGCACCGTGCGCTCCTCGCCGCTGGCCACCTCGCGGTAGCGCACCGTCACCCCGTCGGGGCGCTGGTCCGCGCTCTCGAAGGCCACGCCCGTGCGCAGCTCCACGTGCGGGAAGCGGCGCAGCCCGTCGCGCAGCGCGCCCTCCAGCAGCGGCTGGTGGAAGAACCACAGCGGCGTGTGCCCGAAGCCGAAGTCCGCCTCGCCCGTGTGAATCTCGGCGAAGCGCTTGCCGGAGCCGCCCACGTACTCGGCGAAGCGCGTCTCCCGCATGTCCTTCTGGAGCAGCTCCAGGAGCCCCGTGGCCTGGTAGATGCGCAGCCCCTCGTCGTCGCACGAGAAGGCCCGCGGCTCGCCGTGCGGCGCGGTGTCCCGCTCCAGCAGCAGCGTCTTCACACCCATCAGTCCGAGCAGGTTGCCCGTGAGCGCCCCCACCGGACCGCAGCCGCTAATGATGACATCGACCTGCATGTCGGACTGCTGGCTGTCACAACCCATGGCGCCTCCTGGGGTAATCTCAAGCATATTGATTAACCAAAGGGTGTGACCACGCTGTGACGGCCTTCACGGGTTTTTACGGCTTCCGCCCAGAGTGGCGAGCTGCCGTATAGCGGGAAACCCACATGACAAGGATTGTCAGTGCTGGGGTCAGTGCTGGGGCAATCCCTACCCGTGACGGCGGCCCCGGCTCACCGTGTTACGTTGGCGCCTCTCCCAACCTCGGGGGGCCGGGGAGGACATGGCAGGAGACGACGCGGCAGGCACGCAGGACTACCGCCTGGAGCTGCTGGGCGAAGCCCGGCTTCGGAGCGGAGAGGGACTCATTCCCCTGGAGCGGCGCACGGCCGGAGTGCTGGCGTGGCTCGCGCTCGAAGGGCCGCACCCCAAGTATCGGCTCGCGGGCCTGCTGTGGGCCGAGTCCAGCGAGACGACGGCGCGAAACAACATGCGACAGCTGCTGCGCCGGCTGCGGCTCGCGTGCGGCGCGGAATTGGTCCAGGGCGCGGACGTGCTCTCCCTCTGCGAGCGCGTCGTCGCGGACGCGTCGGAGCTGCAGGCGCACGTGCTCGCGGGGCGTCACGCCCAGGCCCTGCAACTGGATGGCGTGCTGCTGGGCGCGCTGGAGTACGAGGACTGCACCGAGTTCCAGGCGTGGCTGGAGGGCGCGCGGGAGCGGCTGGACAAGCTGCGCCGCCGGGCCGCGGCGCTGGAGTCCGACGCGTCCGAGCGCCGGGGGGATTTGTCCGGAGCGCTCCTGCTCGCGGAGCGGCTGCTGGGCATGGACCCGTACTCGGAAGAGGCGTGGCGCCGGCTGATGCGGCTGCACTACGTGGCCGGAGACAGGATGGCCGCGCTCAACGCCTTCGAGCGCTGCCGCCGCCTGCTGCGCGAGGAGCTGGACACCACGCCGCTGCCGGAGACGGTGGCACTGGCGCGCGAAATCGAGCGCGGCCCGACGGCCGCGAAGCCCGGCCCGCCGCCGAAGCCGAAACTGCCACTGTCCGTGCTGCGCCCGCCGGTGCTGGTGGGACGCGAGCGCGAGTGGGCACGCATGGAGGCGGCGTGGGAGGCGGGGCAGACCATCTTCCTCGCCGGCGAGCCCGGCGTGGGCAAGACGCGCCTGGCGCATGACTTCGCCGCGTCGCGCGGCACGCACTTCATGCTGGAGGCGCGACCCGGCGAGCAGAACGTGCCGTACGCGTCCCACGTGAGGCTGATGCGGCAGCTCTTGGCCCGGGTGCCGGACCCGAAGCTGGAGCCCTGGGTGCGGCGCGAGCTGGCGCGGCTGTTACCGGACCTGGCCGGTCATGAGGGGCCACCCCCGCCCATGGCGGACGAGGCAGACCGCAGCCGCTTCCTCGAAGCGCACTGCCAGCTCATCTACGAGCTGTGCTCCGGCGTGGACGCGCTCGTCGCGGATGACTTGCAGTTCATGGACTCCGCCACCGCCGAGTTCGCGGTGCTGATGCTGTCGCGCCGCCATCCGCCCGGGCCGGGAGGCCGCTTCCCGCGCTTCATCGACACCTACCGCAGCGACGAGCTGTCCCCCGGGGCCGTCGCCTGCGTGCAGCAACTGGTGGTGGCGGGACTGGCCGTCGTCATCGAGCTGGAGCCACTGGGCGCGGACGCGGTGGGCGCGCTGCTGGGCAGCCTGGATTTGCCCGGCGCCGAGCGACTCACACGAGACGTGACGCGGCACACCGGCGGCAACCCGCTCTTCATCACCGAGACGCTCAAGGATTTGCTGGAGACGGGTGGGCTGGAGCGCGGTTGGCCCGAGCACGTCACGCCCTCCGTCCGACTGCGGCAGCTCATCCAGCAGCGCCTGGAGCGGCTGTCCCCACCGGCGCTCCAGGTGGCGCGGCTGGCGGCGCTGGCGCGCACGGACTTCGGGCTGGAGCTGGCCAGCGAGGTGCTGGAGATGCCGGCGCTCTCGCTCGCCACGCACGTGGCGGAGCTGGAGGCGGCGCAAATCTTCCGGGGTGAGCGCTTCACCCACGACTTGCTCTTCGAGGTGGTGCGCCAGGGCGTGCCGCGCTCGCTGGAGGCCCTGCTCCACCGGAGGCTCGCGGCTGCGCTGGAAGTGCGCCAGGCCGCGCCGGCGGTGGTGGCGCAACACTGGATGGAAGGCAACGAGCCGCGCCGGGCCGCGCCCTTCCTGGTGGCCGCCGCCAACGCGGAGGCCGCGGCCCTGCGCCACCTGGAGGCGGCCGTGCTGTACCACCGCGCGGCCGCGCTCCTGGAGGAGACGGGCCATGCAGAGGAGGCCGCGCGCGTCAGGGCCCGGGCCCGGGGCATCCCCAGCGCCTGACGCAGCGTCCCGGGCCCGGAGCCTTCATGGTCCGGGCCAACGGTCTGCTCGAAATCACACTTCGACTTGCCCAATCGGTCAGGTGCCCGCCCGCCCTGCGGTGCAAATTCTCAGAGCATGACTACGACCCTTGAACATGTTGGTTTCAACAAGGTGACGTCGCTGTACCCGGAAGAGCATGAGCTGTTGGCTCCTGAACAGGTGGCCCTCACGCCGCAGAACGTGGCGCGGCTGCGACAGAAGGCGAGCCAGTGGCTCACCCGCGCACAGAAGGAGTTCCATGACGCCGTCTTCGCGCGCGACGGCTCCGACGAGGGGCTGGACCGCTACGCGAGCGCACGCGCGGAGCTGGACTCGGCGGAGGCCTGGGCCCTGCGCGTGGCAGAGGCCGTCAGCCAGCAGCGGGACTGAGGGCGGCGGGGCGTAACGCCCAGGTGGGGCCTGACGCCCCACCTGATGCCACCTCTGGCGCAAAGACAGACAGCGTGGGGCGAGGTCAGCGGGTGGCGCCCGAAGAGCCACCCGCGAGCGGCGCGGGCTCGGCGGCCTTGGGGCGCTCGCCGTAGGGGAAGCGGTCCTTGAGCTTGAGCAGGTGCTTCTCGAAGAGGTTCCAGCTCACCAGCGCGATGCCCAGGGAGAGGCCGGCGGCCACGACGTAGAAGACCACCTGCATGGGGAAGTCGGAACCGAGCACCGGCTTGAGCGGCGTGCGCAGGAAGGACGTCCTCCGGAGGATGGCGTCCAGCGGCGAGTGGATGAGGTAGATGGCGTAGCTGTACTTGCCGTAGGTGCGCAGCAGCTTCGAGGAGAAGAAGCGGTTGAGCGGGTGGCCCGGCGCGACGGCCACGGCCCGGTGGACCACGGCCCCGAAGAGGACGGCGATGGCGGTGTAGCCGACGGTGCGGTTCACCGTGTGGAAGGCCGGGCCGACGGGCAGCACCACGAGGGTGAGCACCACCGGCACCGCGGCCCACACCGCGTAGCGCATCCAGGGGAACGCCTTCAGCCCCACACCCTCCGGGTGGCGCAGCGCCAGGGACAGGAGCGCGCCGACGGCCAGCGAGTCCACGCGGCAGAACGTCACCACGTAGGTGCTCTCGACGCTGGCACCGGAGAGGGTGAGCCCCACGCGCACGAGCATGGCCATGGCGATGGTGCCGAGACACAGGCGGATGGCGCCGCGATAGGACACCGCGGCGATGAGGAAGGGCCAGACGATGTAGAACTGCTCTTCAATCGCCAGCGACCACACCACGCCGAGGATGGGGTGCGTGGTGTCCACCCACAGTTGGTAGAAGTTGGAGAGGTAGAGCAGGTACCACGTCGCCCCCTCGGTGGTGATGCGCTGGTCCAGGTTGAGGCGTCCGGCGAGCGACGGCAGCACCAGGAAGGAGACGGCGAGGGCCAGGTAGTAGAGCGGGAAGATGCGCAGGAAGCGGCGCATGTAGAAGTTGCGGAAGAAGTACGGCTGGCCCTTCGCCTCCCAGAGGATTCCGGTGATGAGGAAGCCGGAGAGGACGAAGAAGAGGTCCACGCCCGTCCAGCCAGCGCCAGCCAGCCACCACGTCGCGCGGCCCACGGCACTCTGGTCGCTCAGGTGGGTGGTGTGGAAGAAGACCACCAGGAGGACGGCGAGGCCTCGCACACCGTCGAGCACCGGCAGGTGGCCCTGCAGGCGCGGAGCGTGCGCCGCCGCGGCATCCGGGCGGGCGAGGTTGGCGGACATGACGGTGGGCTCTCCTCGGAGGTTCCGTGCGCGGCCCCTCTCCTCGCGCACGACGCCCCGACTCTTACCAACGCGTGAAATTTCCAACAAGACCGGGACTCTGGGACACGTGGGTCAGCGACCGGGCAGGCGTGCGCTCCGCTCCCTCTTCCGGAGCGCACGCGCGCCTTCACCGTGATTGCGCGGACCTCTCCACGGCCGGGCCGGCCTCAGGGCCCGTTGTTGTGCTGGCACTTCCCGTCCGGAACAACGCGGGCCCGGACTTCACAGGATGCAGAAAGCGGCTTCCCCGCGGGCAGGCACGCGGAGACCAGCGCCTTCATGACCTCCGCGGTCGCCTTGTCGGCGGTGGCAATCTCCGAGGGCGTGTACCTGAGGCGGCCCGAGACGATTTGCTGCACGAACACGGTGAGCTCCGTGTCAGCCGTTTTCCGCGTTAGCACCACGGTCAGGTCCTGCTTTCCATCTGAGCTCCCGGGCAACTGGACCGACCACCGCTCGCTCTCTCCGGAGAGCACGGCGCCGGGGATTCCCTCCAGCGCCTGACGGATGCAGGCGTCAGTGACTTCCGCCCGGACCGACACGGTGCGGTTGAGGCCCTCCAGCTCATCACAGCCGAGGAGTCCCCCGCAGGCAGCGACCACCACGGCGAGGTTCCAGAGACGTGGCGTTGAACGGGTCATGAGCCTGGGAGGATGGGACATGGGTACCTGCTCCTTCTCCGTGTAGGCCGGCAACGACTCAAAACAAATACATACACGCGGACCGGGAAGAACGGAGATTCCAGCCAGCCGACCATCATGCCACTCAACCTGGCCCCCCGGGCCCAGGCGCGCGAGCGCCGTCGCCAGTCAATCACCGCCACACCAGCCGGCGGAAACGACCGCCACCCACCGGCCGATACGCCCCGAAACCGCCGGGCTTGGGAAAAAGACACGACCCGGTGAAACTCCGGGCCGGCTCGTGACACGGAGGGGCCGTGGCCCTTCTTTCCGCGGTGAAGATGGTGCTGGCAGGTGCGCCCCCGTCCGACATGGACCGGGAGCGGGCCCTGCTGCGCCGTGCGCGTGCCGGCGACCCCGCCGCCTTCCGGACGCTCTTCGAGCGCCATGCCCCCGGCGTGTGGCGCTTCCTGCGGGACTTGCTCCGCGACGAGGCCGCCGCCGACGAGGCGACGCAGGAGACCTTCGTCCGCGCCCACGGGCGGCTCGGCGCGCTGCGCGACGAGGACCGGTTGGGTGCGTGGCTGCTGGGCATCGCCCGGCACGTGTACCTGGAGTCCCGTCGCAGCCGCGGCGTGCATGTGGACGTGGACGACGAGGAGCACGCCAGCCGCGTGGAGGCCGTGCTCCCCACGCCCACGCCGGAGGACCTGCTGCTGGACCGCGAGCTGGAGGGACTGCTGGCCGACGCACTCGGCATGCTGCGCGAGGAGCGACGCGCGGCGCTGCTGCTGCGCATCGACCACGGCCTTCCCTACGAGGAGATTGCGTCGGTCATGGGCTGGTCCCCGCAGAAGGTGAAGAACGAAATCCACCGCGCCCGGCTGCAGCTCCGCGAGCAACTGGCCGCCCACGTGGGAGGCCGGCCATGAGCGCATGCCGTGAAGGAGAGCTGGACGCGCTGCTGGCCGGAGAGCTGTCCCCCGAGGACGCCGCGCGCGTGGACGCCCACGTGGACACCTGCCCCGCGTGCCGGCATGCCCTGACGTGGCTGCGCCTGGAGCGCGGATGGATGGCACAGCGCGCGCGCCGCACACCCGCGCGCCCCGCGCTGAGCTTCTCCGCGCTGGAGGCCCGCCTCGCGCGGCCCGCCATTCCGCCCTGGGTGCCCCTGCCGGGCAACTGGGCCAACTGGGGGAAGATGATGATGGCCGCCGCCGCCACGGTGGCCTTCGTGGGCCTCAGCCTGATGCAGGGCGGGCCCGCGCTCCTCGGCGACGAGCCCCGCGGCCGCGACGTGCGCATGCTGGGTGAGGCGTGTGAGGACCCGTCGGGAGAGGCCGTGGCCGCGCTCGAGGCCGCCCTGGGCGCGTGCCTCGTGGCCTCGCCCGTCATCTCCTCCCGCTGAGGGCCACGGGCCTCGGGCCCTGAAATAAGAAAGACCCCCGGAGCCTGGAGCGGCGCCGGGGGTCTTCTCACTTCAGCGCTCGCGCACCCGCCTCAGGGCACGGGGATGTTCGCGTTCGCGTACTTGATGGCGTCGGCGGCCTGCACCAGACCGAAGCCGTACTGATTGTCCCGCCCTTCGGGGCCCAGGGGCCTGGCGCTCTTCTCCAGCACGTCGCGCACCTGGGCGGGCTTGAGGTCCGGGCGCGCGCTCATCAGGAGGGCGGCCGCGCCCGCCACGTGGGGCGTGGCCATGGAGGTCCCCGACTGCACCAGGTAATCCGAGCCGGTGACGTCCACCGTCACCTGCTGCCCGACGAGTCCCTTGATGGTGTTGGCGATATCCAGGGGCACCCACGTCGTGGGCACCCAGATGGGGGACGACGCGCCGAGCGTGAAGCCGCCTTCCGGGTCCTCCGCGACGTTGTTGCCGACGATGACGGCCTTGGCACCCGCCTGGATGACATGGCGCGCCTTCTCCTCGAAGTAGAGGCCGCCGCCGCGGTCCACATACGCCACGAAGCCCGAGCAGTTGGCCTCCTCGCCGCACGAGGTGACGCTGTCCCCCAGGCCGCAGTTGATCAGCCGGCCCGTGTAGGTGTTGATGGCCGAGTACTCCAGCGGGTCGGACGTGAAGTGCGTCCCCCCCGCCTGGACATCCGCGAACGGCGAGGCGCCGACGATGCTCGCGCTCAGCACGTCCACTCCCGGCCCCACCAGCGACACCTGCGGGCCGAACTGGGAGAAGGGAGCCCACTCGCCGCTGAAGTTCACCGCGCCCACGGCCACCACGGACGGATAGGCGGCGGGATACGCGACCCTGTCCGCGCCGGAGTTGCCGGTGGCCGCGAAGGACAGCATGCCGCCCTCCAGCGCCTTCTCGAAGGCCAGCTTCTCGTCCTCATCCGGCGAGTTCGAGCCCAGCGACAGCGAGGCGATGTCCGCGCCCTGCGAGCTGCACCATTCGACGGCGGCGACGACGTCGTCCGTCTTGCCACTGCCCGTCACATCCAGCACGCGGGCAATCAGCAGCGACACGGTGGGCGCCACGCCCGCCACGCCGTTGGGCTCCTTGCCCGGGCGCACCTTGCCACCCACGCCGAGCTGCGCCGCAATGGTGGCCGCGGTGTGCGTGCCATGGCCGCCGCCATACACGTAGACGCCATCCTGCAGGGCGCGGTCCAGCGGTCCGTCGCCTGGAATGGTGTCTTCGTGGTCGATGAAGTCCATGCCGCCGATGTAGGCCGCCTTCAGCTCGGGGTGCCGGTCATCCCAGCCGCTGTCGATGACGCACACCTTGACGTTCGTGCCCGACGCGCTCCCCGTGTCCAGCACACCGTCGTTGTTGGCATCCCAGACCTCGGTCGCCTGGATCATCTTCAGGCCCGGGGTGTACTCGCCCACGGAGCCGGCGGTGTTGGGAGTGCCGTGCAGCCAGGTGCTGGTGGGGAGCCGGGGCATCCCGAAGGCGTGCACCGTGCGGTTGGGCCGCACCGACACCACGTCCGGATTCTTCGCCAGCGCCTCGCGCGCCTCGGCCGACAGCCGCGCGGACACGAGGTTGAGGTTGGGGAAGCGGCGCTTCACCTGACCGCCCACGCGTGCCACGTCGGTGGCGAACGCGTCGGCGCGAGCCTTGGCGCTGGCGGACACGCGGGGCCGGAAGGTGATGAGCACGTCCTCCAGCCCATCCTCCACCTTCAGCGCCTGGGCCTGGGCCGGGTTCGGCAGCGACTCCTGTTCGGTGCCCGGACAGACCTGGGGCTCCACCTGGGACGGCGGCGGCTTCTCTGTACAGGCCACCAGTCCTCCGACCAGACCCAGCCAGACCCAACGCTTCATGTCGTTCTCCTTACACGCCCCGGCCAGCGGGTGGTGTGCGGCTTCCCTTTCCGGCACTCAACCGGGGCCGGATGAGACGAGAGGACAGCCTGTCCCGTTCCCGGCGCGCAAGTTAAGCACGCATGACGGCCGTCCGCTCGGGTGCTTGTCCGCCGGACAACGGGCGTTTGACGGCTTCTGCCGCGCATGCGTGGAGCGGCGGACGTTGTAGCCCCCGGACGGAGGACTTCAGGCGTCCGCGCTGTCCACTCCGAAGATGCGCAGCGCGTCAGCGTCGTACGTGGCGAGCTGACGCTGCGTCTCGGCGGCATCCCAGCCCAGGCGCGGCGCCATCACCTCGGCGGCCACGCGGGCGGCGGCACGGCCCAGGTCTCGCGTCTCGAAGGCGACCTTGAGACGGCGGACGAGCAGGTCGGACAAGGTATGCGCGAGCTCATGGGTAACGCCCCACGCGGCCTCGGCGGCGCGGTAGGGCAGCCCCTCGGCGAGAGGCCGGGCCAGCGCGGGCTCCTCGCGGGTGAGGGCCCACACGCGGCGCCAGCGGCTGCCGTAGGCGCGCACCAGGTGCACGGCGGTGGCGTCGTCGCCCACCTCCGCGCGAGCGGCGGCGAACTCCGCGTCCATGCTGGGGATGTCTCCGCCGGGCAGGGGCAGCGTCTCGGTGGGCGACTTGCGGCGGGCCTGGCCCAGGTGGCGCTCCACCGCGTCCACCACGTCGCGGGCCATGACCCGGTACGTGGTGAGCTTGCCACCGCTGATGGCCAGCACGCCCGAGGGGCTCACGTCGATGGCGTGCTCGCGGCTCGCGCTGCCCGCGTCCGACGGGGCACCGTGGTAGCCGCTGGCGACGAGGGGCCGGATGCCGGCCCATGCGCTCACCACGTCCTCGCGGGTGAGGCGCGCCTCGGGGAAGAAGGCGTTGGCGGACTCCAGCAGGTAGGCCACGTCGGCCTCGCTGGCGCGCACCTCGGCGGGGTGGGCGCGCGTGGACGTCTCCGTGGTGCCGATGATGGTGAAGCCCTCGGCGGGCAGCACGAACATGACGCGCCCGTCCTTGGGCGACAGCAGCGTGAGCGCGTCGCGGTGACCCAGGCGCTCGCGCGGCACGGCGAGGTGGACGCCCTTGCTGCCGCGCACCGCGGAGCTCTTGTGGTCCGGAGCGTCGAGCTTGCGGATTTCATCGCTCCACGGCCCGGTGGCATTGACGATGGCGCGGGCGCGCACGGTGACTTCCTGGCCGGTGAGATGGTCCACCACCACGGCGCCACGCGCCTGCCCCTCGTGCAGGACCAGGCTGCGCACGGAGGCATGGTTGAGCACGGTGGCACCGGCCTCGGACGCGCCCACTGCGTTGGCCAGGGTGAGACGCGCATCGTCGGTGGCGGCGTCGTAGTAGCGGGCGCCGCCCTTGAGTCCATCCGAGCGCAGGCCCGGCTCCATCTCCTGCACCTGACGCAGGCTGAGGCGCTGGTAGCCCTTCACGTTCCGGAACAGGGACAGGGCGTCGTAGAGCATGAGGCCCGCGTTGAGCTTCCACCGGGGCACACGCGCGCCCTCGTAGACGGGCCAGATGAAGGCCAGGGGCCGCACCAGGTGCGGTGCCAGTTGGAGCAGCCGCCGGCGCTCGATGCTGGACTCGAAGACGAGCCCGAGGTGGCCGTGCTCCAGGTAGCGAAGGCCGCCGTGGATGAGGCGCGACGAGCGGCTGGACGTGCCGCTCGCGAAGTCCTCGCGCTCGATGAGGGCGACCTTGAGCCCGCGCAGCGCGGCGTCGCGAGCCGAGCCGGAGCCGGTGACGCCTCCGCCGATGATGAGGAGGTCGAACTCCTGCGTGCCCAGGGCGCGCAGGCGGTCCGCGCGGGGCGGAGGCGAAGGGACTTCGGCCTCGGATGAAGGTTCGAGGAGCGCGGCGGATTCGGAACGCACGGAGAGAGTTTAATGCCACGGCACCGACACGGCAGTGGAATTCAATGCGCCGCGTCAAGAGTGATACACCGCGTATGGCTCGCGAGGGCTTGCGGGTGTTGAAGAAGGGTCAGCTCACGGGGGAGGCGGCCTTGCGTGTCCTGGGGAAGACGGCTAGGAGGCGGCCGCCCCACCCCTTCCCTCCCCGCCCGAGCCCCGTGCTGAACCGTCATGACCGACGAGACCTGGCGTGCCTGGGACTGATGGTCCTGGTGTACGGGCTCGCCGTCGCGCCGGTGGTGCACGCGGTGGTGGGGCACGGTGGCGGTGGCGGCCGGCCGCACGTCCACGTGCATGGCTCGGGTGAGCGGGCGCACTCGCACGGCCCGAAGCGGGACGTGCCGGAGGACCGGGCACCGGGCAAGGGCCATGGGCCGGGCGGGCACCAGCACGCGGCGGGCGCGGTGGAGCACCTGCACGCGCTGGCGGCCTCCTGGACGGTGGTGGAAGCGCCGCGCGTCCGGGGGGTGTCGTGGTTCGCGGAAGTCTCGCGAGGGCCGTCGCGAGCACCGGGCTCGGCGCCGCGCCTGACGGCGATGCCGCAGGGCCCGTAGTCGCGCGGGGCCAGACATCCAAAGTGCATCCAGGAGCGTAGGTGTCGCGCGGTCGAAGCGGCGCCTGCGGGCCTGTGCCTTCGTCCGTGCCGTGTATCCGTCCTGCCGGTGGAGCCGTCCACCGGGGAGACGCGTGCCCCGTGGTGTGTCCACGGGCGCGTGAGTCCCCGGGACGTGTCTTTGCGCCGCTGTCTGTCATTGCGTGCCCGTGCTCTTCGTTACCGCGTTGTCGGCGTGTGTCCTCGCCGTGTCCCCTGTCGTTCCCCCGGAGGGAGGACGTGCCTCCGAGGCCCCGCCTCCGGCGGAGCGACCCGGGGCCGAGCCCCCCGTGGGCGTGCAGGCGGCTGACACCGGGGCTTCCGACAACAGCGGGCCAACGCCCTCGGAGCCGCCACCCGCGGGCTCCGAGCCTCCGCCGCAGTCCTCCACCGCGAAGTCCCCGGAGGCCCCCTCCACGGTGGTGCGAGGCACCCGTCCCACGCAGAGCGCCTCCGAAGTGACGCTCGGCCGGGACATCCTGGACGCGGCGCCCAGGACGAGCGCCGTGGACCTGCTCCGCGCGGTGCCGGGCCTCGTGGCCTCTCAGCACAGCGGAGAGGGCAAGGCGCACCAGCTCTTCCTGCGCGGCTTCGATGCACTGCACGGCCAGGACGTGGAGTTGGACGTGGGCGGCCTGCCGGTGAACGAGGTGAGCCACATCCACGCGCTCGGCTACGCGGACACCAACTTCGTCATCCCCGAGGTCGTCCGCGCGCTCGAAGTCACGGAGGGCTCCTACCGCGCTTCACAGGGAGACTTCGCCGTCGCCGGCACGGTGCGCATGGACCTGGGCGTCGAGGAGCCCGGCGTCCACCTCGCGGGCACGCTGGGGCAGTACGGCCAGCGGAGGCTCGTCGTCACCGTGCGCCCGGGAGACGACGAGGGCACCTTCGCCGCGGTGGAGCTGGGCGAGGGCAACGGCTACGGCGCGCAGCGCGGCTACGGGCGCGCGTCCCTCCTCGCGCAGGCGACGACGAAGCTGGGTGACGGGCTCATGGTGAGGGCGCTCGGTGGCAGCTACGTCACGCGCTTCGACTCGCCGGGTGTGGTGCGCGAGGACGACCTGCTCGCGGGCCGCAGCACCTTCTTCTCGCCCTCCACCACGAGGCAGGGCGGCACCGTGACGCGGCATCAGCTCCTGCTGGGCTTCGAGCTGCCGCGCACGGGCAAGGGGCGCACGAAGCTGGAGGTCTTCGGAATCCTCTCGGACGTGCGGCTGCGCAACAACTTCACCGGCTACCGCGTGGACGACCGCGGAGACGGGCTGGAGCAGACGAACGACGGCACCACCCTGGGCGCGCGCGCCGAGCACCGCCGCAACGTGACGGCGTTCGGCCGCCCCGTCGCGCTCGAGCTGGGCCTCGGAGCCCGGCGCGACGGCGTGGAGCAGACGCAACGGCGTTACCGTGAGTCGGACGGCACCTTCTTCTCGGACGAGGTGGACGCGCGCATCACCCAGACGGACGTGTGGGGCTGGGCGGAGGCGCGCATGGCCCTGGGCCACTGGGCGCTGCGCCTGGGCGGACGCGCCGACGCGCTGGGCGTGGAGGTCTTCGACGCGCTCGCCTTCAGCGACCCGCGCTTCTACGACGGGCGCGGCTACGCTCGCAGCGCCTTCGGCATGCACCTGGGCGCGAAGGCGGGCGTGGAGTACGCCCTCGGGGACGACCCGGACACGTGGCGCCTCTTCGCCAGCTACGGTGACGGCTTCCGCTCCCCGCAGGCACGGAGCCTGGCGGAAGGAGAGCGAACCCCGTTCGTCTCCGTGAAGGGCGCGGAACTGGGCGCGCGCCGCGACGGCGAGCACTGGGCCGCGCAGGTCAGCCTCTTCGGCTCGCAGGTGGCCAACGACTTCTTCTTCGACCACGCGGTGGGCAGCACCGTGTACACGGGCGAGACGCTGCGCTCGGGCGTCTCCGCGGCGGTGCAGGCGAGGCCGGTGCGCGGCCTCGTCACGGCGCTGAGTGCCACGGTGGCGCACGCATACGTGACGGCGACGGACACGCTGCTCCCCTACTTCGCGCCGCTGGTGGCGCGCGCGGACGTGGGCTGGGAGCGGCCAGTGACGTGGGCCTGGCTGGGCGGCACGAATGCGACGTTCTCCGTGGGCACGGGGCTCACGTTCCTCGGCCCGCGTCCGCTGCCCTTCGACGAGCGCAGCCGCACCGTGTTCCTCGCGGACGCGTACACGGCGGTGAGGCGCGGCGAACTGGGCCTGCGGCTGGAGGTGAAGAACCTGCTCGACGCGCGCTGGCGCGACGGCGAGTTCGTCTACAGCTCCCGCTTCGCCCCGGAGTCCGTGCCGAGCCTCGTGCCGGCGAGACATTTCACCGCGGGGTCGCCACGGATGGCCTCGCTCACCCTGGAGGTCCACCTGTGATTCGCAGACACGTGCTGATGGGCGCGCTCGCCCTCGCCCTGAGCGGCTGCGGCAGCGAAGCAGAGCGCCGCACCTTTCCCGTCGAGCTGACGGGGACGCTTCCCAGCGGCGCCAACGAGCGGGGCTGGACGGTGACGCTGGAGTCCGCGCACGCGTCCGTGGGTCCGGTGCGCTTCTTCAATGGCCGTGTGCTGCTGTCCCGGCGCGCGCCGCGCTTCGACTGGTACTCGCTCATCGGCGGCACGGCGCAGGCGCACCCGGGGCACTACGTGGCGGGAGACGCGCTGGGCGAGGTGCTGACCACCGCCACCGTCGACCTGCTGACAGGAGCGCCGCTCGGAGACGCGAGCGCGGTGACGGGCGAGTACGGTTCCCTGGAGCTGACGCTCGCAACGCCCACTGCGTCGACGGATGCGGCGGGTGCGCTGGGTGGCCACGCGGTGCGGGTGCGGGGTACGGCGCGCAACGCGGACGGAGGCGCGGTGCGCTTCGACGCGGTGGCGGACCTGCCGGCGCCCGTGGCGGGGGTCCGCTTCGAGAAGTCCCTGGGGATGGAGGCCGGGCGGGTGCGCATCGCCGTGGACCTGGGGACGTGGCTGGGCCGTATCGACTTCGCCACCGCGACCGACCCGGACGCGGACGGCGTCTACACGTTCCCCGCTGGCAGCCAGGCGCAGAACGCGCTGGTGCGCGGCGTGGAGGACACCACCACCTACGTCGTGACGTGGGAAGAAGGAGCCGCGCAATGAAGAACTGGATGCTGGGGTTGTCGTTCCTCGGGCTGGCCGCGTGTGGCGAGGGCAAGGGCACCGTCACGTTCACCACGTACGGCGAGGACTACATCGAGAAGCAAATCCCCGCGGCCACGGGAGGCGGGGCCGGCTTCGTGGACGGCTGGACGGTGAAGTACGACAAGTTCCTGGTGATGCTCGGCGAGGTGAAGGTGGCCACGGAGGAGGAGACGGCCGCGCAGCAGGGGCAGTCGAAGGTGTTCGACGTGCACAAGCCCGGACCGGTGGTGGTGGAGACCTTCACCGACCTGGCGTCGAAGGACTGGGACCACGTCAGCTATGCGATTGCGCCCTGGCCGGAGGCGGTGGCGGGCAACGCGGACGCGCAGGACGTGACGATGATGAAGACGGGCGGCTACTCCGTCTTCGTGCAGGGCACGGCGACGAAGGGCTCGGTGACGAAGCGCTTCGCCTGGGGTTTCCCCACGAACACCGTGTACGAGCACTGTGAGAATCCGGACCTCGGCGAGGGCGTCACGGTGCCGGACGGCGGCGAGGAGAAGGTGGAGCTCACCATCCACGGTGACCACCTCTTCTTCGACGACCTGCAGTCGCCGAGCGCGAAGATGCGCTTCGATGCGCTGGCCGACGCGGACAAGCTGGGCATCGTCGGTGCGGACGGGGACATCACGCTGGAGGAGCTGGCCGCGGTGGACCTGACCGAGCTGCCGTCGGACCGGTACGGCACCGGCGGCGTGGGCAGCGTGCGCAACCTGCGCGACTTCGTGACGGCGCTGGTGCGGACGGTGGGCCACTACCGCGGCGAGGGCGAGTGCAGCCCCCGAGCCCGCTGAGCCGCCCCTGACAGGAGCGGGAGGAAACACGCTGGCGCGGTGAGCGCGGCAGGGAGCGCCGCGAGCCTCACCGCGCCAGGAGCCAGGACCTGGGGCCGACCTCCCCGGTCCTGGGGTTGTTGCGGAGAGACGGAGCGGACCTCAGCTCTTCTTGTTGCCGCCCCAGTTGTTGCCCTGGCCCGGCGTCCCACCGGAGCCGCCCGAGCCACCGGAGCCACCGGAGCCGCCCGAGCCGCCCGAGCCGCTGCCGTCGGACGTGTTGCCCGAGTGGCGGGGGTTGTTCGGGTTCATCTGGTTGGAGCGATTGTCCTGCGACGCCTTCTGCGCGGGGTTGTTGGGGTTCTTGCTGTCGGAACGCTGATCGTTGGGGGTCTTGCCGCTGTCCTTGCTCATGGACCTACCTCGGGAGCCCCTGGCGAGAGTGCCAGGGGAGGGCCGCAAACTAGGGAGCGCGCGAGGGAGGCACACTCGGCCGGAGGGCCCGCGCGCTTGTCGGGAAACGCACGCCCGGCGGGTGCGGGCGCGACGTGACGGAGGTGGGCCCGGATGCCGCCGCGAGCCGGGGTGCCTACCTCGTGCCCGAGGAGGTGATGGACGCGTGAGGATGGTGACCTATGAACGCAATGGCCGGACCAACACGGGCGCCCAGGCGCTGCGGCTGGAAGGACTGAAGCTGCTGAAGGTGCTGGAGCAGGGCGAGGTGGTGACCGAGCGCGCCCTGACCGAGGACGAGGCCCGGAGACTGGGCCCGCTGCTCGAGGCGGCCGGACGAGACCCGGTCCCCGCGGTCATGGTGCCGCAAGGCGAACCGGAGGGGCTGGCCGTGACGCTCGCCTTCGAGGACGAGGCCCCCCGCGTGCGCCTGGCGACGGAGCAGCTCCCCGCGCGCGGAGCAGGCCCCGTGTACGACGCGCTACTCGCGGAGATGGACGCGCTGCTGACGGCGGAGCTCCACACGCGAGCGCCCAGGCATGCGCACGTCGTCTGGCCGCACGAGCTGCGCGAGGAGGAGTAGCCGGCGGACGAGCCTGGACGTAGGTCCAGGTGGGGTTGCCGGGGGCGCGGTGTTCTGTGATGAGAGGGGGATGAAGCGCGTGCAGTTCTCCGTGCATCGCACGGTGGGAGAAGCGCGGCTGCTGGCGGGAGCGCTGGAGGCCGTGGGGGTGTCGGTGGAGGTGCGCGGCGAATCGCTCGCTCCGCTGAGTGGGGAGATTCCCAGCGGCGAGACGTGGGTGGAGCTGTGGCTGTGGCCGCACGAGCTGGAGCAGGCGCGCGGCCTGCTCGCCGAGCTGCGGGAGAACCAGGAGGCGTCGGAGCGCTCCGTGGAGTGCCCGAAGTGCCGTGAGGAGAACCCGGGGAACTTCGAGCTGTGCTGGAGCTGCGGCCTGGAGCTGCCCTCGGGGCTGCGGCCGCGGCTGCGGGCGGTGTAGACAGGCCCGCCCGGGAAGCGATGGCGGAGGCCTCTTCGGTGAGGCATGGAAGAGGTCTGGCAGCGAGGGAGGAGGGGCCGCGTGGACAATCCGTCGATGACGACAGGGGCCGACCCGCGAGGCTCCGGAGAGCAGCACCGGCGCAGGCTGGACCGGGGGATGCGCAGCATCCTGGTGGTGTGTGGCGTCGCCCTGCTCATCCACCTCATCCCGCTCTTCCTGCCCAGGAACATGCCCGAGCAGGAGCTGGCCATCGCCCGCGCGGCGACGAGCGCGGAGGAGCGGGTGCAGTTCCTGATGCCGCTTCGGCAACACCCGAAGGCCACGCCCGCGGAGCTGCGCGAGGCCGCGGAATTGCTGCTGGACGGAGCGCCGGCCGAAGCCCACGAGCTCGCGCAGGAGGCGGAGCGCAGGGACCCCAGCGCCCTGGAGACGCAGCTGTTGCTGGCGCGCATCTGTGACGTGGAGCGGATGGAGCGCTGCGTGAGCACCTCGCTGGAGCGGGCGGCACAGGTGGCACCGAAGGACGCCCGGCCGGACCTGCTGCGAGCCGACTTCCAGGAGCAGGACGGCGACGTGGCGGGAGCGGCTGAGTCACTGAGACAGGCGTACGGCAAGGCGCCGGGGGATGCGGTCATCGGCCTGCGCTACGTGAGGCTGCTGAGTGCCTCGAAGCACGGGGACGAGGCGATGTCCGTGCTGAAGGAGCTCGCGGGACAGCTCCCGCGAGGCCGGCTGCTGGTGGAGCAGGGCCGGGTGTGGACGCGCGAGGGGCGGGACGCGGACGCGGTGAAGCTCTTCCGCAAGGCGGTGGAGGAAGACCCGAGGCTGGGCATCGGCTACTTCGAGCTGGGGCTCGCGCTGTACCGGCAGGGAAACACGGAGGCGGCCGAGGAGTCCCTGCGCCAGGCGGACCGGCTGGACTTGAGCGACCCCAAGGCACTCGCGGCCCTGTGCGCGATGCAGCTCGAGCAGCGGCGCATCAACGACGCACGGCTCACACGGATGGACCTGGAGCGTCGCTTCTCGGGAAGGACGGAGCTCATCCGTCAGTCCTGCAGCATCCCCTGATTCGACGCGCCTGAGCCGGCTCAGCGAGGCTCGGTGCCGCGAATCTGCCGGAGCATCCGCGCGGAGGCCTTCACCTCGGTGTCGACGGAGCCATCCACGCGCTCCGTGCGGACGACTGCCTGCAGGTAGGGGAGCGCCTCGTCGTCGCGCTCCTGCTGGAAGAGCAGCTCACCGAGGGCGAAGCGGGCCCGGGTGAGGAGGACGATGTCCTCGGCGGCGACCGCGGCGTCGATGGCATCGCTGAGGGCGGACTCGGCCAGCTCGGGCTGTCCCCGGGCGAGGAGCTCACGCGCACGCTGGAGGTATTCCTGGACGTTCATGGCATGGACAGATGGGTGGCGCGGGGAGGGGACGCAAGGGGCCGCTCCGGGTTAAGGGTAGCCACCCATGGACGAGAAGCGCATTGCCGAGCTGGAGCTTCGCTACATGCAGCAGCAGGACCTGCTGCAGGAGCTGAGCGACGTGCTGTACGACCAGCAGAAGGTCATCTCCGCGCTGAAGGCGGAGGTGGAGGTGCTCAAGCAGAAGCTGGCGGGAGACCCCGGGCTGGTGGACGCCCGGCAGCAGGAGCGTCCACCGCACTACTGAGGCTCAGAACTTGTAGCCCAGGCGCAGGCCGATGACGGGATTGGGTTCGAGGTAGCCGACCTCGATGCCGATGCTCGCGGCCTTGCCCTGCAGGCCGAAGCCGAAGGCGGCGTGGGCGCGGAACTCGTCGTTGCGGCCGAAGACAATCCACGGTCCGGCCATGCCCTCGATGTAGACGCTTCTGGCAACGTTGGCGCGCAGGTAGAGGTCGAGCGGAATGCCGACGTCATTGCCGTCCGTGATGAGCGTCGCGCCGAACCGCGCGCCAACGGAGAGCGGGCCCGTGATGCGTCCCTCGACGCCGAGGGTGAAGCTGAAGGCGGCGCTCTCATCAATCCAGTAGTCGGCGCCGAGCCCGACGCGGACGGCAGCGGCCTCGGAAGTCATGGGGGCGAAGAACAGACCGACCGCGAGCAGGCCGCCGAGGCAGGGACGAAGCAGCTTCATGCAAGAGGCTCCTGAGTGACGGGGGAGCGCCACTCAATCAAGCCGCGAGCAGCGAGGCCAGCCACACAGTGGCTTCAGCATGTGTGAAACGCGAACTTCCGCGGCGGACACCCAGTCGCAACGGAAGGGGGACACTCTCAACGGACAGCGTGGCTTCGAGCCGCGAGAAACAGCGCGGCTCTTCGTCGGCGCGGTGCAGGTTCGCGAGGTGTCAGCGACGTGCCGCACGAGCAGGGCGAGTGCCACCGTCGGACGTTAGGCAGCGGGACGCCATCAGGAGACGTCGCATGAAAGCCATTCGTTATCATCAGGTGGGCGGGCCCGAGGTCCTTCGTCTCGAGGAAGTGCCGGAGCCGGTGGCAGGCCCCGGGGAAGTGCGCATCCGGGTCCACGCGGCGGGAGTGAACTTCGCGGACACCGAGCGCCGGCGGGGGCTGTACGACGCGAAGGTGCCCCTGCCGCGAATCCTCGGGAGCGAAGCAGCGGGCGTGGTGGAGTCTGTGGGCCCGGGAGTGGACTCGGCCTGGCTGGGTCGGCGCGTGGTGGCCCTGGCGGCGAGAAGCTACGCGGAGCGGGTGACGGTGCCAGAGCAGGAATTGCTCGTGCTTCCCGAGCGCGTGTCCTTCGAGGAAGGCGCCGGACTCCTCGTGCAGGGACTGACGGCGTGGCACCTCATCCACACGATGGGGCACCTGTCCGCGGGGCAGTCCGTGCTCATCCACGCGGCCGCGGGCGGAGTGGGCCTGCTCGCGGTGCAGCTCGCGAAGGGCGTGGGAGCCCGGGTGATTGGAACGGTGTCGACGGAGGCCAAGGCCCGGCTCGCAAGAGAGCTCGGAGCCGACGAAGTCATCCTGTATGGCGAAAGCAATGTCTCGGAGCGGGTACACGCCCTGACGGGAGGCCGCGGGGTGGAGCTGGTGCTCGACTCCGTGGGCGCGAACACCTGGAAGAGCAGCCTGGATTCATTGGCGGTCTTCGGCCACCTGGTGAGCTACGGCAGCGCGAGTGGTGCGCCGCCTCCGGTGGACGTGGAGTCGCTGTATGAGAAATCCCTGAAGGTGAGCGCCTATTGGCTGCGCACGAACCACCCGCCGGAGCTGCAGCGCCACGCCCGTGAGGCTTTGCGAGCGGAGCTGACGGAAGGCCGGCTGCGGGTGCGCGCGGGCCTGGTGCTGGACCTGGCCGACGCCGCCGAGGCCCACCGCCAGTTGGAAGGCCGGAGCACGGTGGGCAAGGTGGTGCTCCGCGTGCCGCAGGCGCGGTGGGGCCCAGGGGCTCGCGGCAGGTCCGCGGGCCCCGGCCGGCGCGGAGAGCCGGAAGGCGGACGCGCCAAAAAAAGAAAACCCCCGTTGCCACGAGGGCAACGGGGGTTCTCAAAAAGAATCCGGCAGCGACCTACTCTCCCGCGCGGTTTCCCGCGAAGTACCATCGGCTCTGGAGGGCTTAACTTCCGTGTTCGGGATGGGAACGGGTGGGACCCCTCCGACATAGCCACCGGAAAACAAGCGACAGTGCATACAAAGGGTAAGTTTCAATTCTCTGCGAGAAGTCTCGCCGTGCCTGTTTAGAAGCGTCTTCCGGGCGAGTGCTTTCGCACTCGAGCCTCGGCCTTGGCCCCGAGTCCCTTACGCCCCAAAAGGAGGCATGGAAGAGAACGGGGAAAGTAAGCCGCTCGACCCATTAGTACCGGTTAGCTCAACGTGTTACCACGCTTACACACCCGGCCTATCAACGTCGTAGTCTTCGACGGGTCTTCAGGGGCTTGCGCCCGGGATACCTGGTCTTGAGGTCGGTTTCCCGCTTAGATGCTTTCAGCGGTTATCCAATCGGCACATGGCTACCCAGCGATACCTCTGGCGAGATAACTGGTACACCAGCGGTGCCTCCAACCCGGTCCTCTCGTACTAAGGTCAGAGCCTCTCAAGTATCCTACGCCCACAGCAGATAGGGACCAAACTGTCTCACGACGTTTTGAACCCAGCTCGCGTACCGCTTTAATTGGCGAACAGCCAAACCCTTGGGACCTGCTCCAGCCCCAGGATGCGATGAGCCGACATCGAGGTGCCAAACCTCCCCGTCGATGTGAACTCTTGGGGGAGATAAGCCTGTTATCCCCGGAGTACCTTTTATCCGTTGAGCGATGGCCCTTCCATTCAGGACCACCGGATCACTATGACCTGCTTTCGCACCTGCTCGAGATGTCTCTCTCGCAGTCAAGCTCCCTTATGCCATTGCACTCGCCGCCCGGTTTCCAATCGGGCTGAGGGAACCATCGCGCGCCTCCGTTACTTTTTGGGAGGCGACCGCCCCAGTCAAACTACCCACCAGACAGTGTCCCAATCCCGGATGACGGGACATGGTTAGACACCAGAAATCAACAGGGTGGTATTTCACCGTTGCCTCCACCGAACCTAGCGGCCCGGCTTCAAAGGCTCCCACCTATCCTACACAGTCAATCCCTAGTGTCACTGTCAAGTTATAGTAAAGGTTCACGGGGTCTTTCCGTCTTGCTGCGGGTAAACTGCATCGGCACAGCTATTTCAATTTCGCTGAGTCCCTCTCCGAGACAGCGCGGAAGTCGTTACTCCATTCGTGCAGGTCGGAACTTACCCGACAAGGAATTTCGCTACCTTAGGACCGTTATAGTTACGGCCGCCGTTTACTGGGGCTTCGGATCATCGCTTCGCCTTGCGGCTGACGAATCCCCTTAACCTTCCAGCACCGGGCAGGAGTCAGACCCTATACGTCGGCTTGTCGCCTTCGCAGAGTCCTGTGTTTTTGGTAAACAGTCGCTACCGCCATTTCTCTGCAACCTCTCTCGGCTTCGGCTGTACGCCTACACCTACCAGAGGCCCACCTTCTTCCGAAGTTACGGTGGAAATTTGCCTAGTTCCTTGGAGGAGAGTTCTCTCAAGCGCCTTAGGATTTTCTCCTCACCCACCTGTGTCGGTTTGCGGTACGGACACCCTATGAGCTCCCTACGGGACTTTTCTTGGAAGCAGAGCATCAGCGACTTACCCCTTACGGGGCGCCATGGGGTCTCGGGGATAGCTGCCGCGCCTTTAATCGTACGCGACACCCCTACGCCTTTAGACTGACACAACCACCGGTCAGCTCGCCTAGCTTTCTCCGTCCTCCCTTAGTTCAACGCTCACAAGATGGCGCAGGAATATTAACCTGCTTTCCATCACCTACGCCTTTCGGCCTCGGCTTAGGTTCCGGCTAACCCTGGGAAGATTAACTTGACCCAGGAAACCTTGGGTTTACGGCGAGGGGGTTTCTCACCCCCTTTATCGCTACTCATTTCGGCATCAGCACTCCCAGTCGCTCCAGCCGCCTTTACAGTCGACCTTCGCTGCAACTGGGACGCTCCCCTACCGCCATGCGCTTTACGCATGACCCGAAGCTTCGGCACTAGTCTTGAGCCCCGTTACATTTTCGGCGCGGCCTGTCTTGACCAGTGAGCTATTACGCTTTCTTTAAAGGATGGCTGCTTCTAAGCCAACCTCCTGGTTGTCAATGACCTGCCACATCCTTTCTAGTGTTCACTTAGACTAGATTTGGGGGCCTTAGCTGTCGGTCTGGGTTATTCCCCTCTTGCCAATGGACGTTATCACCCACTGACTGCGTCCCGGGATAACAATTGCCGGCATTCGGAGTTTGGTACGGTTTGGTAATCTGGTGAGACCCCTAGCCGTTCCAGTGCTCTACCTCCGGCATTGAATTGCCCGAGCCGATACCTAAATATCTTTCGGGGAGAACCAGCTATCACGGAGTTTGATTGGCCTTTCACCCCTACACACAGCTCATCCCAGAAATTTTCAACTTTCATGAGTTCGGTCCTCCATGCGGTGTTACCCGCACTTCAACCTGGCCATGTGTAGATCACCCCGCTTCGGGTTATAATACACGCAACTGAATCGCCCTTTTAGGACTCGCTTTCGCTCCGGCTCCACCTATCGGCTTAGCCTCGCTACGTATATTAAGTCGCCGAATCATGATGCAAAAGGTACGCCCTCGCACTGGCTTGCGCCGTAGTGCTCGGACTGCTTGTAGACATGCGGTTTCAGGTTCTTTGGACTCCCCTTACCGGGGTTCTTTTCACCTTTCCCTCGCGGTACTAGTTCACTATCGGTCGCCAAGGAGTATTTAGCCTTACCGGATGGTCCCGGCGGATTCAGACAGGATTGCACGTGTCCCGTCTTACTTGGGTAACCCACTCAGCTCCAACTCGCTTTCGCGTACGCGACTATCACGCTCTTTGGTGCCCCTTTCCAGAGGCTTCCGCTAGCAAGTCAAAGTCCTACCGTGGACCCACTACCCCGCAGCCACTTGCGTGGCAACGGTTTGGGCTTCTCCCATTTCGCTCGCCGCTACTTTGGGAATCACTCGTTGTTTTCTCTTCCTCAGGGTACTGAGATGTTTCACTTCCCCTGGTTAGCTCCTGCCAACCTATTTATTCAGTTGGAGGTAACACCGCTATTCGCAGTGCTGGGTTTCCCCATTCGGACATCTCCGGATCAACGCTCGGTTGACAGCTCCCCGGAGCTTTTCGCAGCCACCCACGTCCTTCATCGCCTCTTGGCACCTAGGCATCCACCGCACGCCCTTAGTAGCTTACTTGCCCTGATCTCTTTCAGGCCCACCTCTCGGCGGACTTGTTGAAACTCGAAACCAAGGCCCAGACCCCTGCTCTTCGCAGCAGGCCCGGAAGACTTCTTCTTCTAATTTGATTCAGCACTTGATGGGACTGGCCCGCTCTGTCGGTACGTCGAAGCCTCCCGGCTCCATCGCACCTGGCATGGCCAATCCTCTGCGAGAACTTCTCTCAGCAGAAATTGAACTTACCCTTCGTATGCACTTGTCAAAGAACGCTTCCCGTTACTGACTGGGAAAAAACGTGTGGAGCTGATCGGGATCGAACCGACGACATCCAGCTTGCAAAGCTGGCGCTCTCCCAGCTGAGCTACAGCCCCGGAAAACCACC